>JAWBQF010000076.1:0-5240 GCA_038845975.1 Methanomethylicia archaeon | reverse complement strand
AAAACCTACTTACAATAGTATCATCAACCATAACAATCCTAACATCCCTCCTATCAAAATCAATAGAAGATTAAAGATCTAAACCACGATAATATAGATACATAGCTCCTAACAATAATGAAGCTTAAAATATTTGAAGCCATCCTAGAAGAACGAAAATATATATAAGCAATAAACAACTAGAGTAAATGGAGTTCTCTACCTAACAAACTTAACAACTTTAACCATAATTCACCGTAAACAAGAGAGAGACCCCCCAAATAAATCTAAAGTTAACAAAGCCATTTTTAGGGTTACCTTGTTAACTTGGTCATCAATTACAGATGCTTTCATATTTAAAGTTCATAGAGCATATGGCCCATATATGACAACTTAGGAAGGCCCCCACAATATACTAAGTTCTGCACCATACAGTCCGATCGTATAAACTTAGGCTTTATTTATGGTGAGTTTATACCTTAAAATTATTGAATTTATTAGGAAAACGCATTATTTATATTGTTTTAGACTACTTATTAGGAAGATTTTATGTTATGCTGTATCAGTCGCCAACATGTTTACATATCTATTTCTAAAGCATTTGAATTTAAAGAGATATAAATCTAAATTAATACTTATTGATTATAGTTGAATGATTCAAAATTTCATGTAAAATATTAAGTTTAAAACATTACATACATTGTAGAATTAAGAACCTAATGGAGAGAGTAATTAAGTATGTTAAGGATGGAGCTAGATATTTGATAACTAAATATCATGTATTAAACATGAATGTAATAAATTCTATAATAAACTACCAAAAATAATATCATGCACACTAAATAAAACATAGATAAATAGAATGAATATACGGAATTTTGAACCAAACAATAAACGGCATATACTTATTAGTAAGAGGGAATACATAGAGAAACCATATACAAGAAACTATATTAAGTCCTAACATTAACAATAAAGAAGACAGTAAAAAGGTTTAGAGCAATCAAAATACATTGTAATAAACCTATATTAAAAAGGAAGTTTCTTATAGCAAATTATACCATATAAGATATTCATTGGCTATAAAAAACTCAGACAAACATTATCATAAGTTTAATTTTATTTACATGCATTTCAGACATATATGGTTTGGTGTAAATGCGGAAAAATTTTAAAACTATAAGCTAATACTAGATTATGAAAAATATCAAGACCCTACTTACAATTGTTATATTAGTACTTGCTTTACTGACATTACTAGCTATAAGTAGTGAAACGGAACTTCCTATGTTTTTTAATGAAACCATAATTATCTTCATTTTAATCTTTACAGTAATTGTGATTTTTACTCAGTTTATTATCTATAAACAGACAAGAGTGGCATCCGCCATTCAACCAATAACAAAAGTTATTTGTCAAAACTGTAAATATTCTGAGAAAAGAACATTTCAAGCGGGGGATTATGTATTTAAAAATCAAGGGTTATGCATGAAATGTGGTGGTAAAATGATTATCGAGGCAATATACCTTTCACCAAAAACTAAAGATGGAACTGGATAAAACGTGCTAAGGTTCATTATAGTTTAGTACTCTCCAGTTCTAATTATTCTTCTTGGTCAGAAAGCATTAAGTTACCTTCATTTTATTATATTCCTAAATAAGCAGCACTTCTATCATTTATTCAACAATCTCTAGTTGTTAATTGCTTATTTCTATCGTATTGTTAGATGGTTTTCTGCCGTTCTTTAGTTCGTCGGAGATTTTGTAACACTTATTTGAACATCTGGTCTTTTTAATGCTTTATCTATATTTTTACACCTTATAGTTTTTGATGAGCAATCTAGTAAATAGATGACTAAAAAGATGTTTAAGATTTGAAGTTGAATTTATAAAATGACAGAATTGCAATACTTTGGGTAATAGTGAGTAAATTCTAGAGTGACAACAGGAACTGTTATGTTAAAGTTGTTAAGTACACTTGGATGTATCTCACCAATTATTCCTATTTCGCAATCACTTAGCATTATAGCAGCCGATCTTCCCTGAATAAATGATGGATGATCTTTTCTAATAAGCTTTGTATTTAAACTCAGCAATTTACTTAAGATTTCGTGTACTGCTTTAATGTCTGCGAAAGATATATTCGAGCCGGCAATAGCGGCAGATACATTTCTACCAACAATGATACTGCCATTTATAGGATACGATACATATCCTATTTCGAATATTTTTTGCGGATATTTTCTATGCCTATTAAATGATAAAAAATTTAAAAGATTTGGAATGATCCAACGTCTATAAACACAATACTCATCTGATATCGGATTTTCAATTTTTAATAATTCAACATTTGCTAAGTTCATGAGATATACTTGCTTTCTTTCACTTGTTAATGTAAATGTTAGAACCTCCTGAAATCCAAGACCTATGAAAACCTCTCTAATTTTTGCCTCTCTTCGCTCCATTTCTGATTCTTTTCCAATTGTGGCAATAGTTGGTAACTCAGGCTTTAAATTCTCATATCCATAGGCTATTGCTATGTCTTCAATAATATCAACTTTATGTAAAATATCAACTCTATATGGTGGAACTAGAACTTCAAGTATGTTGTCTGAAACTATTTTGGCATCATACATCATTCTCCGAAGAAGATTAGCGACAGCACCAATTTGTAAATTTAAGCCTAAAAGATCATTTATACTTGCTAAGTCAACAATTATTCTCCTTGGATGTAAATCGGGGGAAAACATTGTCAGATTATCTTCTTTTATCTGAACACTTTCAATAATACTGCCCATATCAATAAAATCTGCTAGTATTACATTTAGTGTTTGTTCTACGGACCTTTTATCAGTACCTGTTAATTCAATAAACAAATTTTTTGTATTTGTAGTAACTCTAGTACGGTTACTATTTATTATTGGAGGAAAGCTAAATATACCGATTTTATCAATATATACAGGATATGATTGGCTATCAATTAAATGGGCATATTTAATCCCTTTTTCATGTTTTTTTAAAATTTCTTCAAGACTTAATTCCTCATACATTCCTAATGGCATCATTTTTGATTTTGGTGAAACTTCAGTATAAAGTATTGGCGGAGCTATTTTGTCTAGATCATGAATACCTATAGCAACTTTTCTTCTATCTCTCCCAATAGTAAGATGAAGCATTTCTTGAAAATTCATCAAATCCTTTATCATATCATAATTGAGGTTTACATCCCTAACTACGGCGCAGGCTATAAATGGTCTTAGCTTTGCTTGAATAATTTCTACTACGATGCCTGAATATGAAATCTCTTTTTTAATAATTTCATGTGGACATGGAGATGCTGCAATGTAGCTTTTAATAGCTCTCGAAAACCCGAAAATGCTGAATAAATCAGGTCTATCTGGCTCAAATTCAACCGTTATTTCATCTTTAGATAGATTTTTTACTTCTCCTTTGAAGTTTTTTATAATGCCTAAAAGTAGAGGTTCATCGATGTTTTTCATCAATGAAAATAGCATTTTCTTATTAAATGTTACTGTTGGCATATTTGATCAGCGCTTAAGTGATGGTATGGGAATTGTTCTTAACCATTCAAGATCACTTGAAAATAGTAGCCTGATATCATCTATATTTAATGCTACCATTGCAAGTCTATCTATTCCAAGACCCCATGCAAGGACTGGGGCTTTTATTCCAAGCGGAAGCGTTACTTCAGGTCTAAATATACCACCAGGTAACGCTTCTATCCAGCCCAAGGTTGGATGCTTAATGTATCCAACAATGCTTGGTTCTGTAAATGGAAAGAAGGCAGGTTGAAACCTAATGTCTTTGATATTAAATGCTTCAGCTATTGTCTTCATATAACCCATTAAGTGTCTTAAATTAACATGCTCAGCAATGACTATTCCTTCGCACTGATTAAACTCTGGCAAGTGTGTGGCATCGACCTTATCAGGTCTGTAATTTCTGTCTATAATGAACATTTTTTTTGGCAAGTCTTCTTCGCTTAATTTTGAGAGATATCTAGCAGAAACAGCTGTTGTCTGGCTTCTGAGTATCAGCTTCAGGGCTAATGATTGATCCCAGCTTCCCCATCCTATAGATCCTGTTATCCATCCATTTTCATGGGTTTCCTTAACTTTTTTTAGTAAATCTTTATTTTGAATAATATCTAAATGAAGCCCCTTAATGTAAAAAATATCGTGAATACTTCTTGCCGGATGATCTGACGGCATGAATAATACGTCACAATTCCAGAAGTTTAATTCAATGGGCGGACTTGAAACTTCTTCAAATCCAAGACCTAAAAGAATTTCTCTAATTTCGTCAATTATTTCCCTATATGGATGCTTTCTTCCTAGTGTTAATGGCTCGATTGGGGCATCAATATCATATGGCTTAAACTTTGCATATTTCCATTTACCAGATACTATAATATCTGGAGTTAGGGATGTTATCTCTTCTTCTAGTTTAAGTTCTTTAAGAACTTTATGTCCGAGTGGGGTCAATTCAATTCTACTAATAGTTGTAGAAATTTTTTCTCTTATGATATCTCCTCTATTTTTCAACTCATTTATTAACATAATGTCTGAATTGGTTATTGGAAGCCTAGAATTTATTTTTTTTAACACTTCCTCAAATTCATAGGTTTTATTAAGATAAGACTTGCCAATATCTGTAAGCATAATGAATTTCTTCCCTTGTTTAGTGTATATTTTAATCCATTTATGCTTTATAGCCCAAGGAATACCATAAGATAATTCATCATATAATAAGTTTAACTCTTCAATAGGAACATCCTCCCTCAGTTTTCTTATAAGTCTTACTTCAGGAAATCCAATCTCAAGATATTTTTGTCCTTCAACACCTAAAACATACCTGATTTCTTGATCTTTAATTATTCTTACTAGCCCTTTATCTTTAAGTAAATTTAAAGCCCATATTACGGTATCGGTACTTAAGGATGTCTCTTTTACAATGTCAGATAAACAGACAAATCCTCTGCCTAGTACCAGCAAGACTTGCTTTTCCTTGGGATGAAGGCTTTCTAAGATGTTACTTAAAATTGGCAAGACATACACCAACACCGAAATAGTTCTTTTAAAAGTCTTTTAAAGCTTACGATGCATTTAACAATAGCTTTGTTAGCTTTATTTCTTCCTTATTTATGGTGTTGGTAGGTCTAATGTTATCTTATTGGGGTGGGTGCTTTGTTTGTTTTGTTTATGTTGTTGTATGTTTGTTATCTGGTATGTCTTTAGAAT
>JAWBQF010000075.1:0-5291 GCA_038845975.1 Methanomethylicia archaeon | reverse complement strand
TCTTGCTCCTAGAAGCTTCATCTTCTTAACGTTAACTGTTTGACGTTTAATATCCTTAACGCCTATAAATATTTCTGTTTTAAGACCACATATATTCCCAGCCATAACTGTAGCTAGACCATGCTGTCCAGCAGCAGTTTCAGTTATTAAACGTTTCTTACCCATTTTTTTAGCTAGGAGAGCCTGCCCTAAAGTATTATTAAGCTTATGTGATCCACCGCAAAGTAAATCTTCTCTCTTCAAATATATTTTGAAGCCTGTAAATCTACTGAGGTTTCTCGCATAGTAGAGTGGTGTTGGTCTTCCACCATAATCTCTTAGGAGTTCTGAGAGCTCTCTTTGAAATTCTGGTGTTGGATATATTTTTTCGAATGCTTCTTCAAGCTCTATGAGGGCCTGCATTAAAACCTCACTTACATATTGCCCACCATACCTTCCAAACCTTCCCTTCAACTACATTCACCTAGTCATCTATAATTGCTTCCCTAGCATTCCTTATAAAAGCCTCTATTTTTTCAGGATCTTTTACTCCAGGTTTTAATTCAACACCTGTTGAAACATCAACAGCGTAAGGCTTAACAGCTTTAATAGCATCCCTAACATTTTCAGAGTTTAATCCTCCAGCTAGAATTAAAGGCTTAGGATATATAGCATCCCTTATACGGCGGCTTATACTCCAATCATGAACTACTCCTGTACCTCCAATTCTTCCTTTAGAGTATGAGTCTAAGAGAACAGCATCAAAATGTCCAGCTATTTTTAGAGTTGTTTTAATTGTTTTCTCTGATTTAACAGCTATACTTCTAATTATAGGTGTATTAGGTAGCTTCTCCTTTAGGAATTGTATATTTAGATCTCCATGAATCTGAATGATATCTGGCTTCAGCTCTCCGTAAAGCTTTAAAACATCATTTAAGTCTTGTGGAGCTATTACTAGAACGCTTTTTACAAATATTGGAACATGTCTAATTAATTCCTCAGCCTTTTTTACTGTTAGGTTTCGTGGAGATGACGGAACATCTACGATAAATCCTACAGCATCAGCTCCTATATTACATGCTACTTCAAGATCTTCCCTGCAGGTTATACCGCAGATCTTAATCTTTACTCTTCCCATAAGCATATACAAACTCCTTAATTTTATTCTCGATGTTTTCAGCTAGCATGATCGCTGAACCTATAAGGAAGGCTCTTACACCGTAGGAGTATAGGAAACGTATGTCTTCAGGCTTTTCGATTCCGCTTTCACTTATAATTATTTTACCATGGGGATTCATGTTCTCCAATATCTTCCTAGTTATGTTTAAATCAACCTTTAAAGTTGTTAAATCTCTATTGTTTATACCGATTAGATCAGTATTAATCTCTACTGCTGCTTTAAACTCATCTATGCTATGTGTTTCAAGAAGAACCTCAAGCTTCATGGAGTGAGCGTAATCAATCATATCTTCAACTCTATAGTTTACATATCCCCTTCTAAATATTGAATATATGAGTAGTATAGCGTCAGCTCCATTTTTTGATGCTGCTTCTATCTGGATGGGATCTACAACAATATCCTTCATTAAAACCGGAATATTTGTGTAGCTACATGCCTCCTCTAAGTTTTTAAGAGAACCTTTAAAATGTATGGGTTCAGTAAGAATGGATATGCCTACAGCTCCACCACGCTCCATAGCCTTAACGATATCTTTAATATTGGAGATTCTTCTAAGCACTCCCAGAGATGGGGAGAAGGGTTTGACCTCAGCTATTATAGGTGTGTATTTATTCTTCTCTATGGATTCTTTTAGGCTTAATCTTCTTTTAGCCGTTTCCATATGCATATCCTCATAGTATCCAGACTCTACGGTTCTCCTAGCATCTCTTACTAGTATATCTAGGAAGTCAGGCATACTTTACCTCTAGTCTCTCTAGTTTGCCTAAGTCCCCGTTACAGAAATCTATTAATTCTCTTAGCTTCTTATAGGCTAAGCCGCTCTTTATGGATTCCCTTGCAAGCTCCATAGCGTAATCGAAGCTTTCTCCCTTTCCTCCAACTATGATGCTGGCAGCTGCATTTACAAGTACTATATCCATCTTCGGATCTCCATTTCTTAATAATCCATACAGGATCTTAAACATTAACTCTGCATTTTTATCAGGATCTATTCCAGATATTTCTTCTATGGATGCTCTTCTTACACCGAATTCTTCAGGTTTAATATTTATCATATTAATTTCCTCTGATTTAAGCCATGCAATCCTGGTTTCTCCTGTAGTTGAGATCTCGTCAAGTCCATCTAGACCGTGAACAACCATAGCCTCCTCTAATCCTAAATCTCTAAGCACTCTTGCTATTTTCTCTATAAGGGACGCATCATATACCCCTATTATCTGGGCATTGATGGGTGCTGGATTGGATAATGGTCCGAGAATATTGAATACTGTTCTTATACCTATCTCTCTTCTTGGGTTTGCGGCGTTTCTCATTGCTGGATGGAATACGGGAGCATACATGAATCCTATACCGATGCTCTCTATGGCTTTCTCAATAGTTTCAGGCTTTGCAGCTAGGTTGAAACCCAGTTTTTCCATAACGTCTGCACTTCCGCATCTACTTGTAACTGAACGGTTTCCATGTTTAGCTACTTTTATTCCTGCTCCAGCAGCTATGAAGGCTGAAGCTGTACTTATATTGAAGGTTTTAATCTTATCACCCCCTGTTCCACATGTATCTATGAGGCGACCATTAATTTTCGGATGGATTTTAAAGCTGAACTCTCTCATTACTGTTGTGAAGGCTATTATCTCCTCAATTGTCTCCCCCTTAGCCCTTAGGGATGTTAGGAAAGCACCTATCTGAGCTGGTGTAGCTTGCCCTGACATTATTTCCCTCATGGATTCATAGGCTTCAATATATGTTAAATCCTGTTTATCTATGAGTTTCCCTATAGCTTCACGAATCGTTTTTACCACCCATAAAGGAAGTTTTCCAAAATTCTTTTTCCATCCTCTGTCAGGATGGATTCTGGATGGAACTGAATACCTTCGATAGGGTAGTATATGTGACGGATACCCATAATCTCGTTATCATCAAGCGATACAGCTGTAATCTTTAAGTGGCTAGGTATAGATTCCTTATCAACAACTAGGGAGTGGTATCTTGCAACTCTAATAGGATTTTTCACTCTTCTGAAAATACCCTCCCCATCATGCTTTACAAGGCTTGTCTTTCCATGCATTAACCTTCTTGCACGTATAATTCTACCTCCGAAGGCGGATGCTATGCCCTGATGACCAAGACATACCCCTAAAGTTGGGATTTCCGGGCTTAAATATTGTAGGATAGCTCTACAAATCCCGAAGTAACGATTTTCCTCAGGAGTTCCCGGGCCTGGAGATATAATTATTCTCTCCGGTTTAAGTTTTAATATATCTTTAAGAGTTATCTTATCATTTCTATAGACTACTGGTTTAGCTCCAAGTTCGCCTACATACTGGGTAAGGTTATATACGAAGGAGTCGTAATTATCAATAATTAAAACCTTCATAAATCATTCCCTGAGGCTATCTCCATAGCCTTAAACATAGCTAAGGCTTTATACTCTGTTTCAAGCCATTCTCTACCGGGATCTGAGTCGGCTACTATTCCAGCTCCTGTCTGGATGTAGCCTTTATCACCGTTAGCGATAAGTGTTCTAATCGTTATGGCGAAGTCAGCATTTCCATTATAGGAGAAGTAGCCTAAAGCTCCAGCATATGGCCCCCTCCTTACAGGTTCACATTCCTCGATTATCTCCATAGCTCTGATTTTAGGTGCTCCTGAAACAGTTCCAGCTGGGAATATAGCTCTTAAAACATCATAACAGTCACAGCCTCCCCTTAGCTTTCCAGTTACTTTTGAAACTATGTGTTGAACATGACTGTACTGGTAAACCCTCATAAATTCAGGAACAGAAACAGTTCCAAATTCTGAAACTCTTCCAATATCGTTTCTAGCTAGATCTACAAGCATAACATGTTCTGCACATTCTTTAGGGTCTTGGAGAAGCTCCTGTTTTAAAGCCTCACTCTCCTTTCTGCTCCTAACACGTGGTCTTGTACCTGCAATCGGGAATGTTTCAATCCATCCATTCTCAACTCTTACAAGCATTTCAGGGCTTGACCCAACAATTTGATGCTTCCCCATTTTGAGATAGTACATGTATGGTGAAGGATTAATTCTATGTAGGGCTTTATAGAATGGAATTAGGCTTCCATTAAATCTAAATTCATACCGTTTCGATAGAACAGCTTGGAAGATATCGCCTGAAGCTATATAGTTCTTTACCTTCACAACCATATCTTCAAACTCCGTCCTCCCAATATTTACTTTAGGCTCAGAATAGGAGAAGGAATCAGTACTACACTTATCTTCAACCACATCTAAAATTTCCCGGAAGCGATTCTCCCCGTAATGATAATAAAAAGCCTCACCTGTTTTATGATTAAACACTATACCATCAGTAAACATTCCCATTTCAAGATCTGGAAGGTTTAAGTCATCTATAGCTATATTTGGAAGCCTCTCCCAGTAGCGTATAGCATCATAGGAAATGTATCCGACAGCCCCACCTATAAATCTAGAATTTCTAATAGGTAGCGGGCTCCCGATAATTTTCTTTACTGGGATTAGAGGATCATTCATGTATACAACATCTACTCTATGATTTACCCTATCCTGTATTGTAATTCTTCCATTCTTCACTATTACAATTATTTTAGGATCAAAGCCTATGAAGGAGTATTCTGTAAGATTCTCAGGTCCAGTAAGAGATTCTAGAATGTAGATGTAATCGTATTGTTGATGGATTTTTATGAAGAACTCTAAAGGGGATTTTCTGTTTTTAATCCTTATTATTTCTGGTTTATGGTTAATGGTTTTCTGGAGGTTTAAAGTCATATTAATCCCACTTAATCATACTACATTTCCAACATGTTAGTGGTTTATCTAGGTTAAGTATGATTTATTTAGCTGTTTCATGCAGCTCTTGATTTAGTAGACATAGCTCCATAACTTTACCTCTTATATCCCTAGCTTCACTTATAGCTGTTCCAACAAGTATTCCATCAACATACTTCATTACAAACTTAACATCATTAACACATCTTATTCCCGACTCACTTACTAGGAATTCCGCATTAACCATTTCCGAAAGTATTTCTGTCTTCTTAAGATCTTTATCCTCCCCCTCACCGTTATTTATTCCTACAAGTCTTGTGGAAGTTCTGGATATTATTTCAGCATCTCTAGCTGTACTTATTTCAAC
>JAWBQF010000074.1:0-5625 GCA_038845975.1 Methanomethylicia archaeon | reverse complement strand
AGGGATAGTGATATTGATATTCTAATTGTAGTTGATGGTTGGAATGATAAACCTATTTGGGTTAGAATTGGAGAGCTTAAGAATGTTAAGAAGATGCTTGAAGATACCTTTGAATTTAAAAGGGCTTTAAATGCTGGTTTTTGGCCTATAATTCAAAATTACCCTTTAAGTTTAGAGGAGGCTAAAAGGTTTAATAGGATTTATCTTGATGCTATTATCGATGGAATTATACTTTATGATAAGAATGATTTCTTGAAGAATGTTTTAGATAAGATTCGTAGGAGGATGGAGGCTTTAGGTTCTATGAGGATTACTCTGCCAAATGGTAAATTTTACTGGGTTTTGAAGGGTGATATAATTGCTGGAGAGGTTATAGATTTTGAGTGAAACTACAAATATTAAATTGGCTATTTCCGCATTGAAGAGGGCTGGTAGATGGCTTATGGGTGCATTTAGAGCTTTAGAAGATGGTAGATGGGATGATGTTGTTTATTCATCTCAGATGGCTGTTGAGCAATCTTCAAAGGCTGTTTTAATAGCTCTTGGAATAGATTATCCAAAGGAGCATGATGTTAGTATAGCATTTAAGCATATTCCAAAAGTAAGGAATATTCCTGAATGGTTTACAGCATTGATAGATGAACTCTCTGATAATATCTCTGAACTTGCGGAGTTAAGGGGTTTAGCTGGATATGGATATGAGAAGGGTATAGATGCAGATTATTTTAAGGATTATGCTCCAATAGCCTATGAAAAGGCAAAGAAGCATTATAATGCATGTTCAAAATTACTTAAAGAATTGTATCGTTTAGATTTAACTTTATGATCTATTAAACTTCTAATTACGGTATGGGTTTGAAAAATTTAATGATATTATTGTGCTGGAAATATTTAATAATTGAAATTCATAAATACTTTTCAGAACACTTTATAGTTTAATGGTTTGATAATTATTATCATAATTATACTGGTAATAATGAAGTTAACCTCCATTTACTAAACCAATTACTATCAATTTATCTATCTATTGTATATTGTGGCTCAATTGGTCCCAGCTCGGAATAATACCAGTAACCGTAACCCTCCGGTTCATCTAGATGGACAAGAACCATACAATGATATCTTTTGTCTTCTTGCGGCTTTTTATTTACAAATTCTGCTATAGCTCCTTCTACTTCAATAGCTTCTAATAATGTTGCTACTAGTAGGGCGAAATAGTCACAATCGCCAGATTTTAACGTTAATGTTTTAGCTGGAGCTAAGAAGTTTTGTATATTTATTCATAGTGAATATAACTATTGATGAATGCTAAAATTCTTTCAATACTTTTCAGTTGGGCTTTGATTTATGTTAGCTATAAATATGAATTCAGCTAAGATACTTGGTGTTGCTGATAGGATTAGAAGTATTGAGAAGGGTAAGGATGTTGATCTGAGAATTCTTAATGGATATCCTTTAAACATTATGAGTAAGGTTGAAATTATTGTAGTTGATGGGAAAATTGTTTATACAGCTAAATAATCTTTCTCATTCTTTTTTCAATTTAAAATATGTTAAGTAAAATTTAAATTCTGATATTTGATTTTTAATTGAAATGTTATTTAAAATGGTTAAATCTAAAATTACAATTTTCTTAATAGTATTTATTGCAATTATTCCATTTATATTTTTGAATTTCTCCGTTTCGCAAGCTGCAGCTAAAATTTATGAGATTCCATCAATTATTGTGATTATCGAAGCTTCCAATGATGGTTCAATTATTGTTAATGAAGTTATAACAGTAAGTTATGTTTCTGGGACTTTTACTTTTTTCCAGAGGTACATTCCATTGTATGGATTGGATTACATTGAGGTTTTATCGATTTCTGCTGATGGAGCAAATATTGTTAGTGCTAAAGTTTCATATTCTTATTATATGGTTGATGTAACCATTAATTATGATGTTATTTATGCTCCTCACAAAGTGACATTCAATATTATCTACAAAGTTTATGGTGGAATTCTCTCTTATGGTACTTCCCAAAACTTAATTGATTGGAATGCTATTGGCAATGATTGGACGGTTTCAATAAATTCTGTTAATGTTTTAGTTCGCCTTCCAGGAAATTTTGTTGAAAGTAATTTGTTGAATATAAGTCCAAGCCCCATTAAAGTATACTATTCTGATGGTTATACCAATATTGCCTTTACCTATTCAAATCTTCCCTCATACACTAGATATAGAGTTGTTTTAGCATTTCCGAAGATTTATGAACCAAATCCAGATTACCTATATATCTTAAAGAATTATCATGGTGAAACTATTATTTCAATTATTGTTTTATCAACACTACTAACATTAATTGTATGGTTTATTCGAGGTAGAATGCCAAAGGTCGATGTTGACGAAGGGTTAATATCCCTTGGAGTTTTACCATCAAATCTATCTCCACTTGAAGTATCGTATTTATTGAATGAACGTTTAAGTTTTGAGCATGCTATAAGTGCCATATTGGATTTAGCTAAGAGAGGGTTTTTAAACATTGAATATGATGATAAGGGTAATATCATTAATTTTAAACCTTCAGATAAAACTGAATGCATCTTTGTTAGGGATGCAAAATATGGTTTAAAACCTTTTGAAATTGAACTTTTACGTTTAGCTTTAAACTCTGGGAACATTTCTGATTTCTCAAGAAACTTTTTGATTCATAAATCAAATATTGAAGAAGGTGTGGGTGATGAACTTTTCAGAATGGGATACTTTAAGAGCAATATATCCCGTAGACGCTATAATTTGATTAAGGTATTCACCATCATGACAATAACTCTAATAATAGCCACATTCTACATCTATAATGTGATTCCAAGCAATAGGTTTCTATTCAATATATATAGGGCAATGCTACCCTTATTTGCTGGTTTTGGCATTACCATTATACCTGTTGGTGTAATAATGATAAGTTTATTTAAGAATTATACTTATGAAGGTGCAAAAAACTATTGGTATTGGAAGAAGTATCTTGATCGTTTAACATTCATTAATGGAGACGATCTAAAGGAAGTTGCAGATAAAATTGAAACTACAACTTTATTTGAATATAGTTTTCCATATGTTTTACTATATAGACCGTTATTATTTCGTCCATGGATTATAACTTGGATTCCATATGTTCCGAAATATTATCATCCAAAGTGGTTCTATACCAGTGGAGGCCCAACTGTATCACTCGATTTTTCAGCATTTACAAATGCCATTGTTTCATCCATTGAAAATGTCCTTAAGCCCTCATAAATAAGCCAGATTATTCCTGGTATAGGAGTTTTTGGAGGAGGGTTTGGTGGTAGAGGCGGATTTGGTGGCGGCGGTGGAAGAGTTGGCTAAATCTAAAAGTTATTAAATTTAACATGAAATATTTTTTACTAATAGCCGTATGAGATTTTTAACGTGAGCAAACTAGGTCAATTTACCTTCTTCTAAATTTTTATTTTTTATTTTAATAGATTCTTTACATTATCAGGAAAAAGTTTAAATGCAATCAAAGGCTAAAAATGACTGGTGTGATTAGTGAAGCAATGGAATCGGTGGATTAAGATTATTATTGTTGCTACTCTAGGAATCTTTATTTTAATACCTTACTTAGCCTATGGACAAACGGGGGAGTGGCTTAGTATTGAAGATGAGAACTTCATAGTGTACTATCGTAGTGGATTTAAGTCGGACGCGGAGAAGATACTAATGTTTGCTAATTGGGGTAGGAATGTTACGATGAGGCTTTATCCCCATAAACTTAATAATAAAACAAAAATATACCTATATGACAAAGAATCATATGGTAGATCAATTTATTCTACATGGGCAGACGTAGGAAAGAATGAAATTCACATGGTATTGCCTTCTGATAATCCCGCATATGGTGAAGGAAAGTACGTTGATGACTTTTGGTATCTATATGCTGTAACTCATGAATATACTCATATAGTAACTAGACAAGATGCTGGATACAATCTCCCTCACTGGCTTTCTGAAGGTATAGCTACCTACATACCCGACTTCCATGTAGCTGCTGAATACTATAATGACCTAAGTATGCTAAAGACGGGGGCACCAAAACATAGTTGGTATCTTAATCCCGTTAGGGATCTGGTAAAAAAGGGAAGTGGCTATTTACTAATAGTTTCTGGAGTGGAGTACGGAGGTGGAGCCTATATTGTGAAATATATGTATGAAACCTATGGAAGCCAAAAAGTAGTTAGCTTCTTTAAAACATTATCTACTTTAAATTTTGTCGAGGCTTTAAAGAGTTCCTTTAATGTGTCATATTTAGAATTCGAAGAAAATTGGCTTAATTGGGCTATTGAAGAATTTAATGCAGATAAAACTCTTTACCCACCATCTTCAGCCCCTCTATTGCGAAAAAGTTATACAGAACTTGAAGCGGCTTACTCTAGATTAAAAGCGGATTATGAAAATCTGAAGGCAGAATATAACAAATTAAAAGCAGACTTTAATAAATTAATAGATGAACTAAATACCTTTAAGAGCCTGACGTATATATCCCTATTAATAGTGGTGATCCTTATAATGATGTCTGTTTATCTTATTCATAAAAAGAAGACTAGTACTTCAATCATAACCCCTAATTCTAGGAATCTAGAAACCTAATTTTTCATCTAAAATAAAGTTGTCCTAAGCTCTTTATGGACAAACGCTGAAACTTCGATACTCCTAACAACATAAACTATTTTATATTATCATAGAATATCCCTACTCTTTAAGATTAGTTTAACTAAATTATATTCTAGATTTTTCAATAGTCAAATGGTTACACATCTGATAAGAAAGTCGAAAAATTTGAATTCAACCAATACATGATTATTCCATTACACCACTATTAATTCACTTCACACCATTATCTGCTTTAATGATGACGACAATGATTAAAATGGTGGATGTTATAAGAGCTCTTGAACGTGAAGGTTGAGGAAATATAATCCTGATGGCACTCCAATATACATTATTAATGCACAAATATTATTAGAGCAGTAAATATACCTAAAGAGTTGAAATTGAAGACTAAAGCTAATTCCTTTAAATCTGATTTTAAAGCTATCCTCTTTGTTCACTTAATGATATATGGAAATTTGTTAAATCCTCCCATAACATCTCAAGCAAAACTTTAATTAGATTTTGTTTTTAAATAGTTTTAAGGTGTCATTTTGTTTCCTGTTAAAGGTAGGCTTGGAATAACCCCAGTTGTATCAACCATAATACTTATTGGTGCAACTATTATTGCCTTTAGTTATATTTTGGTCTTTACAAATCAATGGATAAAGGTTAGTAGGTATTATGATGTTGAAGGGGTTTATGAGAGGATTGTTATTGAAGATGTATGGTTTATGCCATTACAAAATAATCGTGTCATTAGATTAACTATAACTAATGTTGGAAAAATAGATGTTAAGATAGTTATGATCTTAATTTTCAAGAAGGATGGCAATATCCTGGTTAAATCATATAATTCCGAATTAGATTTGTATGTTATCCATGAAGCTGTTTCCATCGATTTAGTTTTAGATACCTCTTGGACTCCTAAAACTGTTTATAGAATTGAAATAATAACTTTGAGGGGGAATAAATTTGAA
>JAWBQF010000073.1:2603-5627 GCA_038845975.1 Methanomethylicia archaeon | reverse complement strand
TCTAGCCTCATCGAAAAGTATTAATTCATCATTAGAGAGAATATTTGGAATAGCGTTATCAGCATACTTAACATTCTCAACCACTTGCTGCATACTACTCATACCACTAAGTGCAACTGAAACTTCAGGGTGATTCCAAACCCACAGTAAAGCCCATTCCACAATACTCCTCTCAATCTTTGCTCTCCTAAAAACTTCAACCACCTCGGAAGGTGGATTTGCAAGTAAACCTCCTGCAAGAGGCTCCATAACCACAACTGCAAGACCCTTAGATGCAGCATACTTTAAACCTCTAACTCCAGCTTGATAATCAACATCCAAATAATTATATTGAATTTGACATAGAGTCCAATTATATGAATCTACAATCTCCTTAAAAACATCAAAGGAATCATGAAAACTAAAACCCACATATCTAATTTTACCTTCAGCCAATGCATGTTTCAACCATTCAAAAACATTAAGCTCCTTAACCTTCCTCCACCTATCCCTATTCAATCCATGGAGTAGATAGAAGTCTATATAATCAATATTCAACCTATTCAGCTGCTCATTTAAAACCCTATCCATATCAGAATGTGAGTTAACAAGCCAAATGGGCATTTTAGTAGCTATACGCACACGATCACGAAAACCTTCAATAGCCCTCCCAACAATAACTTCACTCTTACCACCATGATATCCATATGCAGTATCAATATAGTTAATCCCATGCTCAATACCATACCTAATCATCTTAATAGCTTCATCTTCATCAACACTACTATAATCACCGCCAAGAGTTGGAAGCCTCATAGCTCCAAAACCAAGAGCAGAAACATACCAATCCAAACTTCCAAAACGCCTATACCTCAAATAAACCACGACCAAAATACTGTATTAACTTAATAATTTACAATTACTCTATAAATCTTTCCATTAACAATTAACAATGAAAAACCATTATTTTGATGAAAACTAGATAACACAAAATTTAGACTTTAATGGATTAAAATATAAAAATAAAAATAGGAAAAAAATATTATTTTAAATTTTTATTTATTTAGTTTTCTTCCTATATATGACTATTGCCAGTACTAATATCACTATTAACAATGCTATTGTAGTTATTGTAAATATCGTCATCAATGAATTATAACTTGAAATCAGTTGAGTATACTTAGAATTTAACTCTTGGAATGATTTCTGCAGATCATTATAATTCTTTGTTAATTGCTCATAATCTGCTTCAAGTTTACCAACAATTGTACTAACGCTTACCATTTCATCTTTTGGCACGCTAACCTTTGAAGAACCCACCTTTGGACCATAATAAACATCTACAGTGTAGTTTCCAGCTGGAAGCTTTGAGAATACTGCAACTCCAGTAACATTAGTAAACTCGTATAGAGATACTGGCCCAGAAATAACTATTTTTGCCCCCTCAGGTAATGGTAAACCTTTGTAATCTAAAGCCTTCACGGTTAACGTATATGTTACAACATATAATTCAATTATGTGAATGCTATGCGTATATCTTAAGTTGACTATGTATCCTTCAGCTATCATACTAATTATTGGAGTAACTGGGATACCGTCTATGAGGAATAACATGTTATCTATACTTGTATTGTATGCTTCCAATAGTGAAAACGGTATAAAGATACTTGTGAAGCCTGTAGTTTTACTTGGACCTGTAACATTTACAATAACCTTATTCTCTTCAGGTTTAACATTCATATCAATTGTGGTGGAATTGCTTGCCGAAAGAATATTGACAACTTCTCCTGTTGGTAACGATAATGATTTCTGTTGAACACTTTCAGCAATAACAACATTTATAGTGGAACTTTCCGCACCTTCACACTCTAAGTTTCCAGGCCAATTGGACTTAAACATATATACTCCAGACGCCTTTGGAATCCAGCTGTAGCTATACTTCCCATCAACATTAGTATTAACGTTCGCTAAAACACTCCAAGACATGCCACCATCAACACTTACACTAATGGTTACATTAGCATTAGATACCTTTGGATTTATTGCTCCACTAAAGATAATAGTATCATTAACTTTTGGTATTGATGGAGAAATAGTCAATGAGATCGTTGTCAACTTCTTTGTGATTGTAAACGATTTGGAAGCTGATGCACCATTGTATGATGCATCTCCAAGCCAATATGCAAAAACATTCCAAACACCAATCTCATCAGACGTAATCACATCCCAGAAAGTACCACTACTAGAAGTAACCAGTAATCTCGAAATTCTAACACCACTTGGCTTAACATAAGTTACATTTACTTCAACACCAAATCTAAGTGGATATATGTATCCGGTTACATTTACCATTGATCCTATGGATGTTGAAGGTGGAATTACGGAGATGATTATAGCGCTAGAAGCCTTTGAAACTGTAAAGGAAATTATACTACTGGTGGAGCCACCATAAGTTGAATTGCCAGTCCAGAAAGCTTGCACATTATATGAACCAGCAATATCAGGATAGTAGACCATTGAGTATTGACCATTGGCCAAAGTTCTATTAGTCAAATGAAGAGTTGAACCATCAGGCTTAATGATCTCAACAGTTACAGTAACACCCGATATGGGTGGATTAATAGCTCCACTAATACGTATACTTTCACCAACTTTAAGCTTCATAGGGCTAATAGAGCAACTAATCGTAGTAGGTTGAGCAACTATGGTGGCATTAACTATACTGCTTTCAGCACCATTTAAATTGGCGTTTCCAGGCCATGAAGATTTAAATTGATATACACCTGAAGCTGGAGCAACCCAAACATACCTATAAATACCATTTAAATCTGTATTAACTGTGCTAAGCACAGACCATTCTCCGCCGGCAGCTCTAAACATTATGGTTATTGGAACATTTGAAAGTTTTGGATGAAGAACACCACTAATAGTTATGTTTCCGCCAGCTGCAACATATTGTGGTCTTAATGAAATAGTTAAACTACTGGAACCCTTAACTACAATTAGAGTTTGATCACTACTAATAGCACCTTCATATTCATCATC
>JAWBQF010000073.1:1398-2593 GCA_038845975.1 Methanomethylicia archaeon | reverse complement strand
TAAAGCTCTAATAAGATAAGTGCCAACAGACGTTGGAGACCAAACATATCTATAAACTCCATTAACATCAGTCCTAACAACAGTAATATTATGGAATACTCCGCCAACTCCATATTGAATAATTACTTGAGTAAACGGTCTAATAGGAGAGATAGCTCCAGAAATAGTTACGTTTCCATATGCTGGAATACTGGTGGAAGAAAGGGAGCAACTTATTGTTGAAGGCTTTTTCTTAATAACATTAAGTTCAAAAGTTGCACTTGATGCAGATGTACGTAGAGCATCTCCAGGCCAAGTGGCTCTAATTCTCCACACACCTTCCACATCAGGTTTAAAATAGTCTCTAAATCCTCCAGTAGCATTTATGGTCACAGACTTAGAGATAACTGTGCCATTTGGACTGGTATACTCAATAGTTACTGTAGCTCCACTAACTATAGGTCTTAAAAATCCCTCCACAAGGATGCTACGTCCAAGATATATACTTGTAGCATTAATTGATAGAGAGATGGATGACGTTATCTTCACAACGGTAAATGAAGCTATAGAACTTGAAGCTCCAAAATATGTATCATCCCCAGCCCAACTTGCATAAACAGTCCAAGAACCAACTTGGTCAGGGGTATACGCAGTAGAGTATGAGCCTCCAGTACCAGTGGAAGCTGTAATTGTAGTTGTTGTTCCATCAGGTCTAGTAAAAGTTAAAGTAACAATTGCTCCAGAGACCGCTGGGGAAATAGACCCTGAAACTGTTATACTGCCACCAATAGTAATACTAGTTGGTGAAACACTGCAACTTACTGTACTTGTAAGTTTAACTCTAAATGTAATTGAATTAATAGCACTTTCACTACCATAGGTGGCAGTTACACTAACAGTATAAACTCCAATCATAGCATCTGAGGGAAGCTTGAAGCTTGTGGAATATTTTCCATCTGAACCAGTAGTCTTCTGATCTACAAAGACATTTCCACCCAAGGGATTTTTAACAATAATACCCACAATGGCTCCAGAAATAGGTGAACCGCCACTCGAAACAACACCACTAATGATTACATCATCATTACGTCGATAAGCATCCTTATCGGTGGAGACACTTACAGATATTGCTGGAGAAGCAAATGTATTAGAAGTCGCCAACAAAATTAGAAGTATAACGGAAACACCAAGTAAAACTCTAAGATTAAAGGGAGAA
>JAWBQF010000073.1:0-1388 GCA_038845975.1 Methanomethylicia archaeon | reverse complement strand
AAATTATTTTCACTTGACGTCACCTATCCACCAATGGAAACACTAAATGTAGATGTGTATACTTCAGCTAGCGGTCTCCAATCTAAACTACCTGGAACACTATACCACACATATACCTTTATGGTATATGTACCAACTGGAATAGTTGTTGGCAATGTGAATCCACTAGCAACATTAATAACCTTCCCCACTGGAAGTTCCATTGCCACAATACCAATGCTTAATGGAATATTATCTGGAGTTAAAACTTGAACTAGTACATTAGCTTTAACTGGAAATCTACAGGCTAGAGTAGCATTAACAATAACAGTTTCACCTGGGCTAAATACACTCTTAACGTTAAAGGCTCCATCAACTGTAATGGCATCTAAAACTTTAGCCTCAAAACCAACCACATTGAAGGTGGAAGTTTCTACAGAGTAATCCATCATATTATCAATAGCTCTAACAACAATCTTATATGTTCCAAGAGGAGCATATTCTGGAAGCTTAAACTCCAACGTTAATGTGGATTTCTGCAATGAAACTTCATAAACTTTACTTAAAACTTTATTTCCAAAGGGATCATAAACAGTGACATTTACATTATCAACACCATACAAATCTTCAACATTTATGTGTGAAGTTACATTTGTCCCGGGTGTGTAGGAGTCCTTTGTAAATTCTATAAGTATTCTTGGAGGATCATTAGTAGCATATTTAAGGGCGTTTGCAATAAGCATATCATTATCAGTCTTAACAAAATTCTTACCGGTAAGTGCATACATGTATAGCCAATTTAAATCCCTCACAAGACCATAACTAAATAACATGTGATCTCCAATAGCCACATATTTAGCTTGTGTAGGAGCATATTCATAAGAGGCAACGGTAACTCCGCTCATATGCTCCCTATAAGGAAGCTTTGGACAATACTCAACAGCAGTCATAGCAATTTCTCCGCCAACACCAACAGTTAAAGTTGTAGCCATGAAATGTGTTACATTATTTACACCCCAAGCCAATGGATGGGAAGAATTAATGTAATCTCTAGCTATACCACCAATAATGAGTGGACTCCACCATTCACCCCTAATCTCACCACAAATATACGAGTGGAATAATGGGAATTCTGGGAAACCATATGCAAATATTATTCCCTTACCTTGCGCAAACAAATTCTGTAAAGCTTCACTCCTAAATAGCCATCGTTCACATCCAATCAAAACTAAAGCTCTATACTCACTACTAAATATGAGTTTCCACGGATCATCCACACCCCTATCAAACATTGTTTGAAGCAGTGGGTCAACATCAAATCCATACTCAGACGCAATAAGCCAGAAATTAAATAAGTCTGCAGTAGACAGGTAAGCTAATTGCCCACTGTAAAGTCTCTCAACAAACAT
>JAWBQF010000072.1:0-5969 GCA_038845975.1 Methanomethylicia archaeon | reverse complement strand
AATCCTAGTTTAATTCCCAACATAGAATAATTTATCAAATTGAACCAACTCTATTTAAAGATCTTCAAAGAAGTTATTATTTGAAATGTTAATGTTCAAATCTTATTATTCACAAAACTAACCTTTAGTAAAACTATTAACTTATAATTCCCCCATGAAATTCTTATTGATTGAATACTCAACATAAGAATAAAGGGGTTGAAAATTTATGTTCTTAGTATTATTGTCCATGTTGACAGTTGGTAATTAGCGTCTAAGGTTCTATTTATTGAAGCACCTTCTACACAAGCCTCCATGGAATAGCTTTTCTTAAGCATTAAATTGATGTCTATGGGAACTTTCAATGTTACTAGAAGTTTAGCTTATGGCTGAATGACCCCCAATGAAAACCGACAAAAGACCCCTTAAATCAGTATGCCGATAAAAATGTTGTGGAAAGCATATATATACATAAAATACAGATGTAAGTGGAGGTTTTTTATGTCTATTAGCGTTGGATATGTAAGGGTCAGCAGAGTAGAGCTGGATGAGGAAAACCAGATAAACGCAATAAACAGTTTCGCATTTGCTAGGGGGCTTAAACTAGTGAAGATTTATGTGGATAAGGGTGTTAGTGGTTCAAAGAATTTTAGGAATCGCCCAGCAGCAAATGAGCTGCTTGAAGAATTAGCCACCATAAAACCAGAGTTTCTCTTAGTTTTTGCAATAGACCGTATTGGAAGAGATATGCGTGATACTTTGAACACAATATTAGAGTTGGAGGAGAAGGGCATAAAGGTTTTAAGTGTGAGGGAGGAGTGGCTTCAAACCCTAGATCAGAATATTCGTAAACTCATCCTCAGCATTTTGAGTTGGGTTGCAGAGTTTGAGAAGCGTAGATTGAGGGAACGTCAGATAGCTGCATGGGAGGCTGGTAAGCAGAAGGGTCGCCCAGAAAAACAATTACCCTATAGGGAGATAGTTAGGAGATTGGAGCAGGGATGGACTAAAAAGGCCATTTGGAGATGGCTGGTAACCGATAGAGGCTTAAAGATAAGTTATGATCACTATTTAAGAAAGTTAAAGAAATATATGATGGAGAATAAAATTGCCATAAGGAGAGTTATAGTAAAGGAGTAGTATTATTTTGGGAGAAGATTCTAGATTTAAATTTTGCCATAACCATTATCAAAAATTTGTAAAAAAAAAATTTATATACTCTCCCATCATTATTAATATTGAGGGATGATCTTTTTGGAAGAAGAATGGTTAACTATAGCTACAAGTCCAATAATGTGGATTATAGGTTTCATAACTGCGGGTAATGCACTCATACAAACATTAATATTCTATAGATATACTATGAAAGCTGGATATAGGATGAAGATGAAGCCTGAAATCATAAAGGAAGGTCTTAGAGCTTCACTAATAACTTCCATAGGTCCATGCATGGGTATATTCGTTGGCATGGTTACGCTTGTAATAGCTTGTGGAGGTGCCGTGGCATTCATAAGGGAGAGTGCAGGAGTAGGCTCAATAATGTTTGAGCTCATCTCAGCTAGGATTGGAGCTGAGGTGGCTGGAGCCACTCTTACTAGAGAGGGTATGACCCTGCTGGGGCTAAGCCTAATTTTATGGACTATGGCCGTGGGTTCCTTCGAATGGGTTGTAATTGGTGGTGTATTAACAAGGTGGCTGCCAAAAATGAGGGAAAAAATGGGTGGTGGAGACCCGAAGCTCATAGGCCTAATATCCATAGCTATGATGTTAGGAGCTTTTGGTAGAATGCTGGTTAGGGATGATGTTATGCCCTCACTAATAGCTGTCAGTATTAGACCACCACTTATCGCGGGAATCGTTGGGATCATAACGGCAACAGTATGGATAAAGTTTGCTGAAAAATTGAAAAAGCCCTGGCTCAAAGAGTACTTCATGTTACTTGCGCTACTACTGGGTATGATTATAACACAGTTACTTGTAGATGCAGGGGTGATTAAATGAGTGAGGAGGAAAAATATTTCGGTATGAGTCCACTCTCACTAGAGGAAAAGAAGAAAATTATGAATGAGGAATACTATCCAAAAGTACATTTCTATGGATTGATAACAAGCTTAATACATGCAGTAATAATATTCTTGCCAGTAATATACTTATATGCTTTGGGATACTTCCCCTCATGGGATAAAGCAATGATAGCATTCATTAATATAGCATCAATTGCGGGACCATACTGGATATTGGAGCCCATATCATACTTTGGAATTCTAGGTGTAGTTGGAACATATGTATCATTTCTAGCTGGGAACATATCAAATATGAGACTACCAGTCTCAGCAGTGGCACAAGAAGTTGCGGGGGTTAGGGAAGGATCCTATGAAGGTGAAATCATAGGTTCCATAGGGATAATAGCTTCACAATGGATGTTAACAATAATAACATTTGTAGCTGCACTGACGGTAACAGTTGTGATAAATATATTGCCACCAGCGGCGGTAAAGGCTTTTGACTGGTTGTTACCATCAATATGGGGTGCGCTCTTTGCACAGTTCTCCTTGAGAAGCATCAGATTAGCCATAATTTCATTTCCATTAGCGCTAATAGTAGTTTACATGGGATTCAAAGCAATAATTCCAGTATATCTAGAGATACCAATAATGATCTTTGGAATGACATTAATAACGATACTATTATATAAAAAGAAAATCCTCTTAAAATAATATAACTTTTTTATGACGTCTTATGAGAAGCTTAAATGTCCTATATGAAGAGGACTCAACAAAAATAAAAAGGGAGAAAAGTAGGAAAATATATTTAAAAAAAATGATAATATGGGTTGCTGAAACGATATTTCTCATATCATCTTGTATAGCCTTTGGAAACGTCATCGGGATAATTATATTTACAATAATGATATTTACTATACTTCCAACACCCTTCCTAAAAGTTCCAGCTAAATATCAAATTACAAAGGAAGGAATAGTATATGATGGAAAGATGTTTAGTGTATATAAAATATATAGAGTGAAAGTGAATATGAAGGAGAGATATGTAGCGATATGCCATCCATTAAGAGGTGAATTAATAAGGCTATACACACAGGATCCAAATAAACTTTACAAAATACTATGTGAGACGAAAAATGGAAGGGAAAAAAGAAGTATATGAAAGATATCTCTAAAATGTTATACCAAAATTTCTCATTAGTTTGAGGCATTTACTATGAAAAAGGGTTTATGGACTGTAAGGTTGCTTAAAATATTTGTAGATCTTCGAGCTTCTTTATAGTTTCTAATTCTTCCTCTCTCCTTTCCAACATCTTCTTCACAGTCTTTACATCATCTTGTTTCATTAGGCTTATGGAATATTCTATAAATTTCGTTAATATTCCATACCTTTTCAATTCTTCATGGAGTTTTGGTATAAGGTCGTCGACTTTTTTAAATTCTATCTTTAACTCCATTCCACATCCCATCATATTCTATTGCTTTTAAATTTTTGGTAATGGAGGTTTAGCTCCCTCTGGTAGTGGGCTCTTATACACTATTCCCTTCTTTCTATGTTCTTCCCAAGCTTTTTCAATAGCTTCAGTTTTTAGAAATAGGTCTATTGTTGTTAAGGCTAAAGCTTTTGCAGCCATTAGCATACCCTTATAACCTATACTCATTCCAGATGTTGCAACTGCCTGCCAACTGTGTGATGGGGTTCCGGAAACCCAAGTACTTGTAACCAGCTGCGCTGTTGGAATTTTTGAAGAAACATCACCTACATCAGTTGATCCAGGCAAAATTTTACCTATATCCTCTGGTGGAGCTACATAGTCTATTATAACTCGTTTTAAGGCTTCCTCAAGTCTAGGTACACTATAGGAAGACATGAGTGCTTCTCTCTGAGTAGGCGGGAAGCTTTTTATTATCTCCTCAGCAAATTTCAGCTCCTCACTAGTATATTTTGGTAAATCAACAACTTCCAAATTCTTGTATAGCAAATCAGATAAGAGTTTGTTGGGTATAACCTCCCAACATCCAGTTATAAATTCTATTTCAAGCCTAGTGTCAGTCATTAATGCGGCACCCCTCGCTATGTTCAAGACTCTATTATAGATTTCCTCAACCTGAGCCCTCTTAGGAGCCCGCACAAAATACCAGGCTTCAGCATAATCTGGAACTATGTTAGGAGCTTGACCACCATGAGTTATAACATAATGTATTCTAGCATCCGGTATTATATGCTCCCTTAAATAATTAACACCAACATTCATTAACTCCACAGCATCCAAAGCACTCCTACCAGCTTGTGGAGATGCAGCAGCATGAGACGCAATACCATAAAACTTGAATTTAACATTATTCATAGCAAGCATACTTGCCATCCAAACCGTATTGGCAATCCAAGGATGCCATGTTAATGCTACATCCAGATCATCGAAGGCTCCAGCCTTAGCCATATAAACCTTCCCAACCAAAATTTCCTCAGCTGGACACCCATAAAATCTCACAGTCCCCCTTAAACCATAGATATCCATAAAATGCTTCACAGCTAATGCCGCTGCAAAGGAAGCTGTACCAAGAAGGTTATGTCCACATCCATGTCCTGGCATTCCCTCCTTAACAGGCTCCCTATATGGAACAGCTTTCTGAGACAAACCTGGTAATGCATCATATTCGCCCAGAATACCTATAACAGGCTTTCCAGAACCATAAGAGGCAACAAAAGCTGTGGGCATACCTCCAATATTACGTTTTACAACAAAGCCATCCTTCTCTAGCTCATCGGCTAAAAGTTTTGAAGATTTATACTCCTGAAGCGCAGGCTCAGCATACTCCCAAATTTTCTGGGCTATGTCAACAAATCTCTCAGAGTTATCATTAACCCACTTTAAAACATCATTTTTATCATAGAGTTTAACCAAGATAAAACACCAAAATTTATCTTCAACATCACTTCATATAAATCTTTTGCTTTCCATATATACTTCCCATATAATCCTTGAAAACAACTGAATACGATAATTTTAAGGTGGAAAATTGTGAAGTTTTACTTCCTTCTGCTGATATACGGTCATCTATTTACTATAGGGAAGAACTTGGCTGTTTCTATGTTTCAATACCGCTACCTCCTGAGGAAAAATTTTCCATTGATCTCAGATTTAAATGATACGATTATCTAAGATGGATGTCGTATGATACATTTGATATAGTCGTCCTGCTCGGAATTTCAGATATACAGGTTATTAAGCCAAATTGGCCTTCTCTTACCATTAACCCATATGATTTTTCTTACATGCGAATCTCGTTATCAGATCCGCCTGAATGTAAACCCATCTTTATAATCCTTCAGTAAGCAAGGTTCATACGTTTAATGAAAAATATGGAATTCTTGGATAATAGACGTTAAATCGTTCCGGGAACTCCGCCCTTAGCATCTGTAAGAGCATCATATATTTCAGAAAGGCTCGCTGATGAGAAGGATTTCAGATTATTCATTTCGGGAGCACTATTTGGAGTGAGGATTTTGGTTCTCACAAGCTTTTTCTTATCCCTAGAGGGAAAACAATCCAATACCTATCGGAAGAGTAATCGTTAGATTCACCTTCACCCCAATATTCCATAAAATAACTTGCACATAAACCAAGAGGAAAAACAAAGAGAAAAGTAGGACAAACCCATCATAATACCTCCTAAACAATTCAATATTCTTCTTCAAAGGATACCAGCAAAAATGAGGGGAAAGAGGAATAACCCCCAAAACCTTGGGAGATAACCATCAACCTCACCCTTAACATTCCAGTGAACTGCAACCTTCTCCGGCATCAAAGGATATAAACAAACACCAATACAAAAAGACAATAAAACCAATACAAGAATCAACACTTCACTTCTACTCATCCCACAAACCCCTCAAAACATTCACATAAACCCATATAAACATTTTCAACTTTTACGTGAAATTATATACATCATAAATTTTAGATGATTCGACATTTGATATGT
>JAWBQF010000071.1:0-6129 GCA_038845975.1 Methanomethylicia archaeon | reverse complement strand
TAGAGGGAAGAACAGATAATGTTATGAAGACAGCTAGGAAGCTATGTGAAGAAACAGATTACGCAGTAATGGGTTTTCCAACACCTCCATCTATGGATTTAGATCCAGCATTAAGCCTACTAGGATTTAAAAACTTCCTAAAATACCTAGTTACAAACCCTAAACTTATTGAAGCATACCTAGATAAGGTATGCAGTATAATAATTGGATTCTACGATATATTCCTTGATGAAGTGAAAGACTATATTCAGGTAGTATACGCTCCTGCATGTGATGTAGCTCACCAACATGGAATGTTAATGTCGCCAAATACATGGAGGAAAATAATAAAGCCTAGATACGCTAAGATAGTTAGCTTCATAAAAAGTAAGGCTTCAAATGTTAAAGTATTCCATCATAGCTGCGGAGCATTAAGACCCATAATACCTGATCTTATCGAGATGGGTATAGATATATTAAACCCAATACAGCCATTAGCTCGTGGAATGAATTCAAGAGAGCTGAAAATAGAGTATGGTGATAAAATATGCTTCCATGGAGGAATAGATCTACAGAAAGTTATGTCCTTTAGAGGAAATATTAAGGATGTTGAGGAAGAAGTTAAAAGAAGAATTAAAGATCTAGCTCCAAATGGGGGATACATACTAGCCCCAGCACATAACCTCCAGCCAGACACTTCTCCTGAAAAAATATATGTAATGTATAAGTATGCAGCTAAATATGGGGTATATCCTGTGAACTACTCCCTACTTAAGTAGGGCTCCAGTATTGAATAGACTTACATCTCTCCTCATTTCTGATTTAGACTTACAGTCCCATCCATATAATATATCATCGCCTATATCAATGTGATAGTTTAAGCCCTCACTATACTCTACATTTTAGGCACTTAAAATTCTTATACTTGAGCAATATATCTGCATCTATGACGTAGCTTAGAGGTGTTCTTAATCTCTTCCTTTATCAGATATTTTACTTTCACCCTTCAGTAAAATTGCTGTAGCTGTTATTATGTAGACTATTTTATGGTTCTACATTGCTTTGCTAGTTTATTCCTCTTGATTTTCTGTTTAAATGCTGTTAGGTATAGGTTTATGTTGTTCCTATGTATTCCTTTATTTGTTTTTGCTGCCTACATGTATTCGTCTTCGGAATGATTTACGTATTTATGTCTAGTTTTAACTCACTTAAATCTAGATGTAATTTAAGCTAAAGTTAACAAGGCAAAATTCATTAGCAAAAAGTTTAAAAGGTTCAAGATAAAAAGAGTGTAAATGATTCAAATAGTTATACCAAATAGTATAGGTGAAGAAATAAAAAATTGTTGCTAAATATCTTTCAGGGAAGTATTGATAGGAACTCATATACATTACTCCTACAGTTAACCGGAGTAAGCCTAGAAGGAGAATTCTCCTCTACAGGAGGAAATGAATAAACTAAAGGAAATGAGACAAAAAGAGTTGAGAAGAGTCTATGGTAGTACTTGATACAAATGTTATAATTGAAAAACTGAGAAGCAGCAAACAAATAAATGAAAACATTACCGAAGTAACAGTCCTAGAATATCTTCCCATAGTGAGCTATACTAAGTTTTATGGGAGAATACACTTTATTCAAAGGGAAGACATTATTTTAGCCTTTGAACTACAGGTTAAGCTAAGAAGAAAAGGAAAGCCGAAAGGAGTATCAGATTTACTAATATTTGCTATATGTATAAACTATACACTTAAGTATAGTAGTCATGTTTTAGAATAGAGTAAATCTAAACGTTTTATATTTTTAATGAATAATTACCTATATTCTATGTGATACATGTAGAAGCTATGATCTTAGTGAAGCAGATCATTCACTAAATAAATAAGAATACTATATAAACTTAAAATTCTAGATGAAATATATAAGCATCATAAAGCTAAAGTAAATCAAGTTCTCTTCCTACAAACTTAATAACCTTAGCCCTACTATCACCATAAATAAGGGAGAGAACCCCAAATAAAGCTAAAGTTAACAAAGTCATGAATTTAGACATGACAACTTTATAAGTTTTTATATCATTTTATTATCTCTCTTGCCATGATTTTTATTTTATCTATTTCTTTAGTTTCCCATTTTCTATATAGTTTCCCTCATTTAATGAAGTATGTATTATTATTCAATTTATAGTAAGTTATGTATGCATACTATTAATAGCTAAAATCCTACTTGCCCCAAACTACGTCTAGAAAATAGATTAATAAAGCTCGAAGTATAAATATAAATGATACTACTACCCTACTAAAGAAACCATAACTATAAATAATACAATATAGGGTAAGAACACTTTCAAGTAAACATCTAAAGTTAACAGAACACCATCTATAGCGAAATAGTATTAAGTCAGTTAGTAATTGTAGAACATGATATGAATTTCATATCCTATTTAGACGAGTTATGGTTATATGTAGAGGTAAAGTTATAGCTGACAGTAAGCCTCATGACAACTTAGAGTTTACATTCTGGTTCTGTAATATATGAAGACTTTATTAGGGTTTAACCTTATAAGCTAAGGATGAAGGTTGTTATGTTTAGCTTTGCTGTGTTAGCTATACGTTTATGTTAGCCATGATTCGATGTATTTCTCCTGTTTTTTTGTTAATTTATCTATTTCTACCCCAAGCGTTTTTAGTTTTAGTTCTGCTATTTTGATATCAATTTCATAAGGAACTCTATATACTCTTACTTCGAGTTTTCCTCTATTTTTAATTAGGTATTTTACACACTCAGCCTGTAGTGAGAAGCTTAAATCCATTATTTCAGCTGCATGTCCTTGTCCACATGCTAAATTTACAAGTCTACCCTTACCTAGGAGATATACTGTCTTGCCATTTTTAAGCCTATATTTTCTAACCATATATGTATTGTATGGTGTTTGGAAGAATCTCATATCCCTCTTTTCAATAGCTTCCTCCTCCAGGTCTCTTACTGAAACCTCAACATCGAAGTGTCCAGCATTTGCAAGTATACATTTATCCTTTATATTCTCTAAATGTTCTTTAGTAACTACATCTATGTTTCCTGTAGCTGTTATTACTATATCTGCTATTTTAATAGCATCCATCATTTTCATAACTCTAAATCCATCCATACATGCCTCCACAGCTCTAATTGGATTAACCTCTGTAACTATTACGTTTGCACCCATACCTCTAAATCTTAAAGCAACACCTCTACCAACCCATCCATATCCAGCAACAACAACTGTTTTACCAGCTATAATTGTATTTGTAGCATTTAGAAATCCAAATATTGTTGATTCACCAGTACCATATCTATTATCAAATAGATACTTCATCATAGCATCATTAACTGCTATAGCTGGAAACTTTAATAAGCCACTATTTTCAAGGTTTCTTAATCTCTTAACACCTGTTGTCGTCTCCTCACATACACCATACACATCACCTACTTTTTCAGGATATTCCCTATGTAAGGTAATGGTTAAATCAGCTCCATCATCAATAATTATATTAGGGGATTTATCAATTACCCTCCTAATATTCTCCATATACTCCTCCTCAGTTTCCCCCCTCCAAGCATATACGTATGCATAATCCGATAATGCAGCTGCAACAGCATCCTGTGTACTTTCAGGATTTGAAGCGCAAACATAAACTCTAGCTCCAGCTTCAGTAAGTGTTTTAACCAGTACAGCTGTTTTACTCTCAATATGTAGGCAAGCACCAATCCTAATATCCTTGAGAGCCTGCTCTTTTATAAGTTCCTCTCTTATTATCTTCAATATAGGCATCCAATCTTCAGCCCATTCAATAAGGTCCTTACCAATCGGTTTAAGACTAGGATCTTTAACAATAAAGCCCATAATATTAGAGTGCACAGGAAAATTAAAATCTTTCTTATAAATTTCATCTTACAAGCTTAAGAACATTTACTATTCTCCACTACTATAAGATACGAGGAATTTAGTTGAGATATTCAACCATACCGCTCTCCCCACGCTCCTAAACTATTCTCCCAATCATTTCATTAGTAAAGCTAACATATACTATATCATATTGTTTATATTAATCATTATTTAGGAAGTTTCAATTTACTTCAGGTATTTCCTCAACAATTCTAAAATGCTCTAATTACTATCTACATGAAGCTTAAATCGATATAAGTATGTGTTTAAGAGCTGTAATGACTTATCGTTAAGTATATATGGTAGCTATGCATTATCTAGCTAATGTATAGTGAAGAGGTAGAAAATCTTGCTAATAAGATAAGAGATGCTTTACAAAGAGGGAGATATCATACTGCGTTAAAATATATTGATGAAGCCTTAAAGAAAATAGATTCACCTGAGCTTTGGCTTACGAAGGGCTATGTTTATGCTTGTCTTAATAGCTATGAGGACGCATTAAAATGCTATGATAGAGCTTTAGAAATGGATCCAAGCATGGCTGAAGCATGGAATAATAAGGGAGTTGCTCTACTTCAAACTGATAAATATGAAGAGGCTCTAAGACACCTTACTAAAGCTTCAGAACTAAATCCTTTCAATACAGCATTCATAATAAATAGAGCTGAAGTTCTTCATAAGCTCGGAAGACTTGAAGAAGCTATTAAATGCTATGATGAAGTTATAGATTTGGATCCAAAAATTGTTTCGGCGTGGATTCATAAAGGAGATATTTTCCTGGAGAAAAATAGATTCGAGGAAGCTCTTAAATGTTATGAAAAAGCTGTTGATGAGAATCCTGCATATATTATGGCGTGGGTGAAAGTAACTTCAACTCTAAGAAAGTTAGGTAGGGAGAAGGATGCTGAGGATATTGGAAAAATTATGAAAATGGTTTCTAAAATCTATAATCTTCTTAGTAGAGGTAATTATAAGTCAGCTTTAAATAAGTCTAATAAAATAGTGGATCTATATCCCTCTCATCCATTTACATGGAGATTAAAAGGAATTATTCTCTTACATATGGGGGAGAAAAACGAAGCATTAAAATGTTTCGATGAAGTATTAAGAATAAAATCTAAGGATATTACTTCATTAATACATAAAGGAGAAATACTTGTAAGCTATGAAAAATATAGTGATGCGAAGGAATGCTTCCTAAAAGCACTTAAAATAGGTAAATGTAATGAAAGAGCATTATACGGAGCTGCCATCACATCATTTATGCTTAACCAATATGAGGAGGCAGAAAACTATATTAAGAGAATTCTTAAAATAAATCCTAGAAATTACGAATCAATACTTATTAAAGCTTTAATTTTAGCGCAACGTAAAGACTATGATGGAATGAAAGAAAACATAATGAAAATCTATAAAATAGATAGGCATGGAGTAATAGAGAATCTAAGAGCATTAACATATGAGCAAATGAAGAAACTAAATATAGATATAACAATTACTGAATGTAGGAGATTTTTCTGTAAAGCAAAGACCATAGCCATCAAATATATAGAGAATGAAGCTGAGAAAATAATAACACTTAAGGGATGCAATCATAAATGATATCTTTAAATTACTATCGTAATTCATCATTGCAGTAATTATATCTAAAGTAATAAGTAGTTTCCTATATCAGGTAATAAGCTTTAAACCATGATACTCAATGATTATGTAACATAATCTACTCCTTATATTATGGCTATACAGTTTTCTAAAGCCTATAACTAAAGTAATGGTTCAACTATAAATAGGGAATCTAAGTAAGGCTTAGCTTATAAAGCCATAAGTGTAAGCAAGCCTTAAATATGTGTAGGCTAAACTAGATTGGTGGTTTAGTTGCTTTGGATTATCTATTTCCTTAAGTATCTGTTTTCTCTTACTAAGCTTGTAGGTGTTACTGAATGATTGAGTATGCATTAAGGGAGATTGAGGGAATTGTTGGATCGAAGAATCTTTTATGTGATACTGCTAATCTATATATTTTTAGAGCTGGTGCAGCTGATCTTTCATGTAGGGGTAAACCTAATGCCATTGTTCATGTTACAAGTAGGGATCAAGTTCCTGAAATAATGAAGATAGCCTATAAGTATGAGATTCCAGTAATACCTAGAGGTGGAGGATCTAGTGTTACAGGTGTTGTAGCGCCAGTTAATGGTGGAATTATACTTGATCTTAAAGCTCTAGATAAG
>JAWBQF010000070.1:0-6380 GCA_038845975.1 Methanomethylicia archaeon | reverse complement strand
TCACCCAATTATTACCATCTTTCTTAGCATATATGTATGATATTTCTAGTTTTTCATATCTTGTGAATAGTCCTGCTATTCCTACAACCCAGAATGCTACTGCTATTGCAATTGCTATCGCTACCGCAACAATAATTATTGTTGCTATAACTGGGCTTATACCTCTCCTATTTAGCCTCCTCAACCTTACTCACCAATATAGCTTTACCAGTACAATTATATATAGTTACTTAGTGAAATGAAGTGAAAGATTGCTGAAATATATTGATGAATGTAGTTTCATAAATGCTGTCAAGCCTTCATCATTCATCAATATTTCCTGCTCTAACTTCGATTTTAAAGTATTTCTAATATGTTTACCATTAACTATTGCGGTATGTGTTCAATATTGCTTCCAGCTTTCCTACATGAACATATCCTTCAGAGTTTTCTTTAAGCTTATATTTGGTGGTTATAGGTTAAATATGACGTAAACATCCTCAAATGGCTGTAGAAGAGGTATAAACCTCTTTTAGGCTTTTCTTAATCTATTAAGAACCTGGCAACTTAGCATATTGTAGCTTCCTTCTTAAGTTGTCAGGTCCTCTATTAAAAGGTATAAGTGGTCCAGAGACCATCAAGAAATATCTAACTTTGCAGAGTCATCATCAATTCCGTAAAATTTAAGTTTTCCAATTTTTTAAAAATATGTGCAGAGAGGTCTTCAAAGAATCCATTTCGTAACTCCTCCAGCTAGAGGAAAACCTATAGAACGAATATTTGGCTGTAATTATGCTTTTTTCCTACAACATAACGTATTTATTCTTTACATGGCTACACTATTGAAAAGCAAGGGATTTGATGTAAAAGTTATAGATGCTCCTATTGATGGTTTTAAAAAGGTTGAGGATATTGCTGATGATTCTGATGTATACGTGTTCTATAGTAACTTTCTGAGTAGAGGAACTGATTTGGAAGCTGCGGAAACTATTGTAAAGATTGAAGGGAGAAAAACCATAATTTTTACAGGCTCAGACCCTACATGGGATCCTGAGGCATACATAAGAAATGACAACTACTATGTAATACGTGGAGAACCTGAGCTAGTATTGCCCGAATTACTGAAAGGTATAGGGGGAGGGGATATTAAGAGTGTATACGGAGTATCATTCATGAACAATGGCAAAGTTATACATAACCCTACAGCAAACGTCATTGATAATCTCGATTATCTACCCTATCCTGAAAGAAAACTATACAAGAACCCTTACAAATACATAAATCCTAAGTTTAAAAGAATACCCTGCACAACTATACTTACTTCTAGGGGATGCCCATATAGATGCTTGTACTGTGTTCCCAATTCCTTTATGAGTTGATGATACCTTTATATCGATTCCTTTATGGAACCACATCTAGGACAACTAATAGCTTAGTTCTACCCTTAATATACTGTATGATTCTCTCCATTAGATTCCTAACTTCTAAACTATATTAATGTTTTAATTTTAATATTCTGCATGATGCTTATAGTATTGAGCTCCATCACTTAATAAAGAACTCATTGCAAAACTATTTAAGCCTTCTTCTTTTATACTTTCTTTATGTAGTTTCGTGAGCTTAGTGATGAGGAGTGGGAGCTTATTAGGTCTTTGCTTCCTCCTATGGCTAGGGTTGGTAGGCCTAGGGTTAATGATAGGCGCGTATTGAACGGTATTTTGTACGTGCTTGTTACAGGCTGTAGATGGATGAATATGCCTTCTAAGTATGGCTCACATAAGACTGCTTGGGATAGTTTAAGCGTTGGAGTGTTAAAGGTATGCGGGAGCGTATATTTAATGCCTTGATATTTAGAGGGTATTCCATGGGTAAGCTAAGCCTGGATAGGGTTGCCATTGATGGTACAACCATCAGGGCTAGGAAAGGGGGAGTTTGTAGGTTACGATGGATATAAGCATATTGAGGGTACTAAGATACATGCACTTATATTACGTGAAGCCTTGCCTTTAAACATTCAAGTTGGGCCTGCAATGAGCATGATTCAAACCGCTTCATTCCTCTCGTAGAAGACTTAAGGGTTAAGCGTGGTAGGGGGTAGTCCTAAGAGATTACAGGCGACTCGGCATACGACGCCAGAGAGATTAGAGAATACCTCAAACGTAGGGGATAAAAGCGAATATAGATGTCAATTCAAGGAGTAAGCATGGAAGACCACATAGGCTTAATAGGATGACATATAAGGGCATGAGAAGTGCTGTTGAAAGGTTCTTCGCATGGCTAATAGCATTCAGAAGAATGACCATGAGATGAGAGCTAGCATCAGCATTCCTAGACTTCATGTAAATAGCCTCACAATAATACTGCTAAGGTTTTCAAATGAGCTCCATAATAAATTAAGCGCAAGGAATTATATAAAGGGAATAAAAAATCTAAATCTATTCCTTAACTTATACTATCAAGCTATAAAAGGTGGGGTTTCTAAGATGCTTATCCGGACACCATCAGTTCTGTAGAGCTTCAAAATCTTATCCTAATATTCTTAGAGCTAAGATCTTAACCATGGTTTTAATACATTCAAACTTCTATTAGTAGACTCAATTAATTATAATCACTTCTAGAGTCTATGATCCTGGCCTAATATGGATTTAATAAATTCTGAAATGATCTTATTAATTTTAAGAATTAAGTTAATGGTAATTACTGTTGCCGGCTACAACATAGCATTATAAGCTATCTCAATTTAGTATTGTTTTTATATCTAGCAATGACTTAAATATATTTAGCCTAGATGTTCTTGCTTATATACAATCCTACTGAATTTATTCCTTTTCAATGAATACTGAAAAAGTATTGTAACAAATACTTTAAGGTATGTTAATCCAACTTATAGGATAGGCATCTTATTAAGTCTTCTATCTATACATCAACTGTAAATTTCTTATTACGGTATATCTAAAATTTTTTCATATAGTTTGATGATAAGGTCAGAGTATTTTCTTTTCTGTGTGGATACTTGCAGCGTAGAGTGTGAAGGCTTCCAATCTCCATTAAGAACTTCATTTATGGCATTAGCAACTTCTACTGGATCTAAGCTGTAAACCGCTTTTGCAAGTCCCTTCTTAACAATGGAACATAGTATACCCTGCGCATACACGATAAGCGGGACTCCTATAGTTGTAGCTTCATGGGCAACTCTACTGAAACTCTCTAGTCTGGATAATAAAACCACAACATTTGAATTAGCATATTCTTGTAATAATTCATCGTAAGATAAGTTTGCCCTCATTATAATTTTGTTTTGAATTCCTAGCTTACATGCTAATTCTATTAGCTTTTCTTTTTCAGGCCCATCACCAATGATATGAAGCTCTACGTCTTTCCGCCGTGAATTAAGAATTCTAAACGCATGGAAAAGTATATCTACATTTTTATATTTTCTTAATGTGCCAACATATAATATCTTTTTTAATTCTAGTGAGGGGACCCATTTTAGTTGGGGAGGTATAGTTATAAGATACTCTTCCGGGATTAATATAACAGTTGAAGATACATGGGGAAAATCCCTCTTAAAAGCTTCTTCTTCATAATTTGAATTAACTACAATTGCACGATAATTAGGAAGAATATAATAATATAGCATCTTTTTATAGAACTTGAAAAACAAATCTCTAACAATATTTTGCCCATACACATGGTAATGAGGATGTAGTACAAGCTCTCCTTGAAAACACCGTTTTAACATACCTAAATATGCTGGAAGAACGGTATGAATATTGTGAACATGTATGACATCTGCTTTCTCAGTACGTAAACTAGTTATTAAATCAGTTAAGGGCATATAGAAGGGATCTCCTAACACATATCTGAATACTTTTAGCGAAATGTTCTTCTTAAATTCATCAGTTTCAGCATATGTGGAGTTATCCACACAATATATAGAGACCTGATGTCCATGCTTTGCAATATCTATACTTAGATATCTTACAAAGCTTCCAATACCACCCTGATACAAAGAGCCAGGTATTACTTGCACTATCCTCATAAATAACTCATAAAGGATTCGAAATATTTAAGTATTACCTTTTATACTTTGTGGTGTTTTGTGAGCTTAGCGATTTTGAATGGAAATCAATTAGTCCTCTCCTTCCTTTAGGCCTGTTAGGTGAGGCTATGGCTAATAATAGGTCAAAGATTAACAGCATTCTATGTGATGCTATCACGACTGTAACTGAATGTCCTTTAGATATAGCTCTTATCTACTCTTTAAAGATGTTGAGAGACTTCAGAGTCAGCATATGGGATGGAATATTAAGCCTCCTATAAAGGATGATAATATAGTCATATATGCTAAAAGTGTATAGTATGATATAATGATTTCTAACCGATTTATGTAGGCTCCCCTATTGTATGTAAGCATTGCTAAGAAAAGTTAGGATATAATTAAGCATGCAAAATCCATCATAATGGTCTTTTAACCTTAAATGTCAGTGTTCTAAAGCTTTAGCAACACCATTAGTAGCTGTTGATTTCTAGTCTCTCGTAGACTAGATAATATTTGGTTGCTAGCTATTCTCCCTAATATAACTGTCTACATATATTGGCTTATGAAATTGTTTTGTTGATGTTCAGATAAACATCCAAGATACCTCGACATTAATACACGTAATATTCTATGAACATTCGTACCATATAGCATGAAGAGCCTAATAAGAAGCAAATACCATCTAAATATACTCATCTTTATCCGTGGTTGAGTCTTTGATCTGAATTTAAAGTACTTCACATTAACTCTTGATCTTAGCCCTATGTAAATACCATCAATAAGTCCCCTCATGATGCTTTTATTATGTTCAAGTAGACTTCTCAACAAGATCATGGGAATTCTAAGGAGAATATGTATTAACCAAAGTTCATCATACATTGTTATAACGGTGAACTCACTTCTATAAATCCAGTATTCTAATGGTAGGTTTATAGTGGATTTTTTGGAGGTTGCAGATCTATAATGACGACCTGCGATTACTGGTATGTACATGAGTCTATATCCATTTCTCCAAAGCCTAATACCTAGCTCATAATCCTCACTATACATGAAGAGGAATGGTAAGAAAAGCCCTCCACATTTCAATACAGGTTCAACTCTATAAACCGAGTATGCATTCTCAATGAAGCTAACATTAATACTCTGATTACATGAATTGGATGGAAGGGTTTGACCTATACAATATACATTACCATATTGTGTAATATAACATCCAGCTGAATCTATGCTACTTCCATTCCAGTCTAGAATCTTTCCTTGGACTCCTGCTACTTCATCATTACTCTCTAAGAAATTAATAAGCTCCCTTAAGGAGTTCATGCTAGGTACAAGATCATTATTTATTAATGCAACATACTTAGCTCTCTTATCCCTTTTCTCGAACGCTATATTGTTAGCGGCGGCGAACCCATAATTTTTAGAGAGCTTTAAAAATCTCACCTTAACATTACTAGGAGACAACCTTCTAGCTATTGTTTTGATGAATTCAAAGCTTCCATCGGTAGATCCATTATCAACTATAATGACTTCTAGGGGACTATAGTCTAAACCTAGTATGGATTTAATAGATTCCGAAACAATACTTATAAATCTTAAAGAGTTATAGTTAACTGTAATTACAGTTACTAGCGGCCATTCCATACAATACAAATACATACTAAAATATATAGTTATATCAACTTAGATTTCCTCCTCCTATTTTCATTATTTGTAATTGGTGTAGTAATGCATAGATAGCTTAAGTCATAATATGTGAAACTTTAAGTTAATAAGAAGTTCGTTAAAAACTAATTATTAAAGTTGATTATTTAGATGCTGAACTATGATCTGTTCTACGAACTTAAGTAAAGTTCTCCCTAGGATATAGCTATCAATTTAGATTTAGAATTAATGATGATTAACAATAATTCTTACCATCTCACTATAAGTACTAAACCCATAACATTATGAAGATATACTATATCCATATCGAATAGAGAGCAATCCTAAAGCTAAAGTTTACAGAGCATTATAATCATATTAACAACATATCTAAGAGTTCTATGATAAGATGAATATAGATAAAGTTAAAATTAAGGCTTTAACTAGTGTTATTATGAAGGCTAGAATAAGTGATTTTATAGTTGTAAAGTTTAAGTATTCGAGATTTATAGAGCTTATTCTCCACTTCATAATTTTATTGATTCCATTAAGCTGGATATATTTGATTTCAAGATTTAAGCTTTGTGGCTTAATTATTGTTGTGTGTTTGCCTCTTTGTTTTGGTGTTAGGTTTATGTTTATAGGTTTATGATTGTGTTGTATATGAATGCTTTTATTGTTAGCTCTTTAGCTATGTTTGTTAGCTCCTTAGCCATGC
>JAWBQF010000069.1:0-6819 GCA_038845975.1 Methanomethylicia archaeon | reverse complement strand
AGCTCCACATATATGCAACAATGACCCTAGCATTCACGAGAAAGAAGTATTTAGAAGAGCAGAAGAGCAAGTAGATTTGAATCCACATATAGAGTGTAAAATAGAAATTAAGTTAATAATCCATTATTTCCGGAGTATTATGGCTTTGGTTAAGCAATATTGTAGATGTGTTCTTTAGGCTTCTGTTAAGTTTAGCTGTATCTTCCCTAGAATTTTGAAGATTGCTTTCATGAGGCTATGGTGGATGTTTACGTATAGGAGGCTTCAGCTTTTGAGGGGGACTTAAATATTAGGGGTTACCTGTTTTCTCCATTGGGAATTCTATATTTTCCTTAAATTCATAGTGAGGAATTCCTCCCTTCTACTACTATGTTAGGATTGCTATTAAAGCCTTAATATCTCTCTTGGATTAAGCTAGGCTTTCCGCTATAAGGCTATCTCCAATATGTTTCTCATGGAGTTTACTGTAGAGCTTAATCCCCATTCTTGGATTCTGCTCTTTCACGAAGGCTTCACAGCAATATTCTATGAAGGTATGGTGTATAGATTATCTTGATTATGAATTGGTTAGAGGTGAACATCATATAAACTGTAGGGTAAGACGTCAATATGGTAAAATAAACTTTAGAATTATTATTGATATGTTAGGTGGAGTATCATTATGTAGGTAGCTTAATTGTTCTATTTAAATGGTGATGTGAAACATATTGGGTTGTCTTTAGGATTTCTACTACTTGCTTGTTTACTTTTACTACTCTCCCTTTCTCCTTTTTTCCTCTTGTTATGATTCCTCTTGATTCTAAATTTATTAGTAGTCTTGATATTTTTGCTGGTGAGAATCCTGTTTTGTCAGGTAGTGTGTATTGCATTGCTTCTCCACCTTCATTTACTATTACTTGAAGTATCTCTAATTCGTCTTTTGTTAGGAAGTTTAATAGGTTTGTGGGGTTTAGTATTGCTGTTTTCAGTGTTGATACCTGTGTTGCTCCAATAGTTACCATGAGGATACCTATAGACAACATTACAGTTACTATTGCTAGATCAGGCATCTTCACAGTGATGAGGAACACAGATATAAATGTAAATATTGATCCTACCAGTAATGGTAGTAGACTTATAACCATTCTAACATTCATCATCTCAAACTATTATTATAAATATCGTTAATATAGGTTACTATCATAGTTCACTATCTAAGATTCTACTAGCTTACAATAGCTATGTTTTAATGTTGTTAAAGCTTACTGGTTTCTTATTGTATTGAAGTTTCCCTAGACTATTAAATATAGTGGAGATGTTTTAAAGTCGGTGTACACTAATTCATATAGGGTATTGTTTTGGATGTTGAATTTAGGTTATGATAGTTGTAGTGGTATGTTTACTACTTGGTAGTATTCGGTTCCTGTTGATGTGTGAAGTACTACTTCAACTACTGTTCCATACGTTAATCCTCCCCCTTATTTCCAGGGTTAGGTTTTTGTTTCTCCTGATTTTGGTAGTATAGGTAACCCCTTCCCTAACACTTTCAAAATGTATGTTGGGTCTACTGTCTATCAGTACATCGCTATTGATAAATTAAGGATCCTGTATTCCTAACTATAGGAATATATCTCCTACTCAGCTATCTCCAGACATTTAACTGGATGCATGTTTACCAACTACTTGTAGTGTTTCGATTCTCACATACATTCCTGAAATACTAGTAATCCATAGGGTAACAGCAATAACTACTGCTATGATAATAGCAACAATAATTATTGTTGCTACTACTTGGCTGATAGCATAAGTATTAATTCCCACAGTAAACCAATCACGTGGAGATATATAACGATTATTTATGAAATAGATTGCAATAACAGTTAATCCATCAGCTTCACTACCATATCTAGAGGAGGAGAAAAGCTAACTAGACCTGTAGGGTAATATATTTATGCTTAAGACAATTGAGCAGATAGATTTCACCATATGAATTCTAAGCTACATTAACAGCTTAACCCAATCGAACATAATCTCTACAACAATACTGAAATACTCTACAAGTTTACATATGAGAATAGCAACTACAATAGTCTATTTTACATTTAGGATGATTAGGGGTTAATTCAAAATTATTTTGATTTGTTTCAAGTAGAGTAATTTTAAGAGTTAAAATGCAGAGAATCCATTATTGAACTTGTTCTGAATGTGTTCGGAGGATTCTATGATGGAATGTGTTTAAGCCTTCCATCCACCATATAGATAATATTAACATTTCCAGAGTTTAAATATGGAAGTGCTAAAATCAGATGATTTAGCATAAACAATTTCAGCTAAAACTGAATGATTCTAATAATATAGTGCTACAAATAGCAACAGCCTCCCTAAACTACATTTAAAAATAGATTAGTAAGGACTGGTATGAATGATGTTCTTACATATATAAACTCAACAGATTTACTCAGGTTATCACTGTGAATATAGGTTTTAGATAGGGATTAAGCTTATAATAACCATACATAGAAAGATATTTAAGGTTTAAACATTATACGGTATGGTGGTTGTTTGGAGTTTAGGTATGTTAAGGATTTGCCTGTTGTTTATGTTAGGCCTGGGCGTAGGCTTGCTGAGGTTGTTGTTGAGGCTAGGGATGTTATTGGTATTTTAGCTAGTTTATCTGGGATTATGAGTGAAAACAGGATAAATATAGTGTATTTACTTTGTAGTACTGATGCTTTAAAGGCTAGATTTATATTCTTTATAGATCTTACTGAGAGTAGGATAGGTCTAGATGGGCTTAAGGATATTATTAGGCAGCAGCCTTATACTATTAGTGTTGATGTTTGGAATCCTCCGGTGGATGGTGTAGTTTATGATGCATTATGTTTTCCAACGATGGTTCATGGTTTTCAATCATTTATTATGAGGTATGATACCCTATCATCAATTATTGAGGAGTTTAGGAGGAGGATTGGGGATGGGGCTGTAGCAATATTCTACCATTTAGGATATTATTCGGGATATGCTTATGCTGAGTATGTTAAGAAGCAGTTGGAGACTCTAAATCTACCGTTAAGAGATGTTGTTAGGGTAGCGTTTGATTTGGATAGAAGCTTCGGAGACTTCAATTCTGAATTGGTTATGCTAGATGTTGATGGTGGGAGAGCTATTGTAAGGGTTTACGATTCATGTGAGGCGACACCAATAAGGGGGAGGATGAAGATGCCATCATGCCAATATGTAAGAGGGAAGATAGCTGGAACATTAAGTAGCCTACTAGGTAGGGAAGTAATAGCAGTAGAGAGGAAATGCATAGCTACAGGAGATAACTACTGCGAATTCCACATAGAACCTAGAAAACAGTAACAATAACTTAAATCTATAGTATATGCTTAATAATTGAACTCATTACAAAACTTTCAGTAGTATTGCTATTTGTATGAATTTGGAATTTTGATGCTAGCTTCTCATATCTTATAGTTATTCTTCTAGTACTGTTATCCATAAACTTTTAACATTATTTCTCATTCTCTTATATTTCTTCACGTCAAACCTTTAGGAATCTTCTACGCTTAAGCTTACTCCTACTTCTTGAATTGATACTTGTGCTTGCTTTTACTCCTATATATTTAGATAAGCTCTTATCTCTTAGCATCATACAACGGGTTATCCGTAACCTCCCTAGGCTTATAGATTCATCCATAAGATTTAAACAGTTTACAATGGCTTTACTTCTAGAATAGAGAAACGGTGTAGTATTAGCAGGCTTTTCAAAAATTCTGATTAATCAGTTTTTAAGAATAGAACCGTATACTTACTATATAATATCGATGATTATCTAATATGATTGATATATCTATACATAAATTATCTGATAAATGTTAAATTTGAATCATGAATTTAAAAGAGTATAGAGTTACAATACTTGTGGACTTCTTTTAAAAGCCTAATTTATTGTAGAACTACTATTTTAACATGGCTATGTTAATGCTTCAGCTATTGAGGGCTTATAGTCCTCAACAAACATTTTATAGTATTCATTGGGCTCCCCATATCCTCCACCATCATAAACCCATATGGCCGCTCTAAAACTATACGTTTTACCTTTAGGTATTGTGAAGTTTCCTGACCACTCAAATCTCCTAGCATCATAGTCAAGTACACGTCTAAGATAGTCACGACTTGTCCAAATCCATAACTCATCATTATTATTTTCAAATTCGTTCATAGCGTTGAGATATTCCTTGGAAAACATTAAGGCTTGACCAAAACCTAAACGATACTGAGCACCCCAATAAGAATATGTAGATGTACGCCTATGAGTTTGATGCCCAGTATTACTGTATTGGCCAGATCTTATAGATGCTCCTGATTCTAAATAGGCCCAGTACTGAACTCTTAATGAGCTTCCCTGATCAGTAGAGTTACCGGATATCATGGTTATGAAGTCAGCATATCTATTATCAGTCCAGTCTTGAGTCCATTTTGCCTTAAAGTATATTGTTGCATATTTAACACTGTAGGGTATTAGTATTACTGTTTCATGGCTAAATGGTCCTGGATCAATTATACGTCCATGAATTGGATAGTCATCCTCAACTCTATCACTTCTACGATAACATACAGCTCGTATTGGTCCAGTATCTACAGTATAGTTACCACCTGGAAGTATATTGGGTATCCATGCCCCTCCTCCAGATACTGGATCCCATCCTATTCCATGTATTGCATATTCACAATGGTAGTTATTATGATGTATTGATATTGACCAGTCTATCGCCCAGCTATAACCTTCTTGGGCTAGTAACTGTAGCTTATAGATGCCGCCATTATCAATTATCCTATAAATACCCTCCTCCCTTATACCTATGTAGTATTGTGGTGGTGGAGTATCGCAATCATCAACCCATGTTACGTTTACTCTCTGCCTCATATCATCTATATTGGGACTTGGATTATGTGTAAAGTTTACTAGGAATACAAGTCTATTTTCATATCCTTTATCTATATGTTTCATAAATCTTTCTCTTTCAGCTTCAAATCCAGAAGCTGGGAAATTATAATCTATTTCCCATCTTTCAACTTGATGAGGAGCTTGGGCATAGTTTTTATCTCTGTATCCATTAATGGTTGTAAATACTCTAAACTGCTTTACAAATGTTGGTGGTATAGGTGGTAATGGCTTATTAGTTCTATTCTCTAATGAAATGCCGAACCAGATTAATGTGCCGTCAGGTTTAAGTTCGAAAACATATCTTTGATATGGATGATACTGCTTATTATTATCTATGTTTTCCCTAATAACGTAGCTTACATGATAATATGAGTAGGCTTCTACAAGTATTCCTCTTTCATCCCTAATCCATAAGATTAGGTAATTATCATAGAATATTGCAATGTTCCCACTCCATGGTGATTTGAAAGTAATGGTGTAGTTTCCCCCAGCTGAATATGTTACATTATCTACCTGATTTATTCTCTGCCATCTTTTTACTGTAGGATTAAAGAAGCTTATCGCCCATCCTGCAAGTGTATTTGGATCCTTAAAGTTGTAGTTTTCCTTGGATAATGTAGTAACCGGTTCACCATACTCCTTCTCTACGTGGAAGGTAAAGCTTGTATACCATTCATTTTTTATCTTCTTGCTTTCAATTGTGTTTGTATATATTGTTACGTTTAGTGCTGCGTATCCCTCACTTACATATCCGTATAGTCCATGACTTGTTAGGTTTACAGCTAGTTCAGCATATATTGCTGATATGCTTTGAGGATAGAACCAGTAGCATTTTATTAGGTTTTCCACTTTTCTTTCAGGTATTTCTACTCCGTTAGGTAGTGTTTTCTTTTCTTGTAGTTTTCTCGGTTTTACTATTAGGTCTAGCTGTAATCCTGCATCAGGGTATGATTGTGATAGTGCTTGATACCAGTATGAAAGCTTCTCGTAGGCATGTGCTCTTGGAGGGTTGAAGTCTGCTGTTGTATTGTATTCGTTTGTTGCTGATGCTAGGATTCTTGTTAATGTTCTTTTAAAGTCTTTATCTATGTTTAAAATAACTTCTTTTGAGGCTTTATATCTGAATTCCTGGTATTGGGTTGCTGTTAGGTATAGGGATACAGCTAGGCTTGTAACTATTATTCCTATGAGGAGAGAGGCAACAACTATAAATTGAGCTTTACTATTCATGTACTCACCTCTCAGTTCTTGCTAACGTTAAATGTAGAACTAGGGTATAGAATTCCTTCTTTAATGATGAGTATGTATATGTAAGTATTGCTTCTCCAACTTCACTTGCTCTAACTATTGCTTTAGGATCTTCAATATTTGTTGTCATTCCTATTCTTTTAAGCTTAACATCATAGAGCCAGAAGTAGTATTCATGCTCTCTACCTTGAGTAAAACCAATTTTAAACTCTCCATTAAATGATGCTATGTGGGACCATGCACCCTCCTTAAACCCCCTAATATGCCCATAGTAGCTTACATCACCCATTACATTCCATCTAATAGTTATCGTCCAGTTACCTAGCTCAGGATTATCTATAGTTATAGAGGCTGTAGATCCATTTCCTAGATTTTCAGTTTGGTTTTTATAGATTTTTCCAGTAGGTGAAGTAATGCTTACATTGATTTTTCCCTGCTCTGTAGCAGTTATGTTGTATATATTTATGGTTATACTTGTATATTTTAGTGTTCTTGTTGCATTGTATGCTGTTAGGTTGTAGATTATGTTTTTAGGTAGTAGGGTTCTTAATGCTGCTGCTATTTGATCCATCCATATTGATGGTGACTTCTCTATAGCTTCATCAAAGGCTTTCTCCTCAGCAAGTCTATGCAGTACATCG
>JAWBQF010000068.1:0-6850 GCA_038845975.1 Methanomethylicia archaeon | reverse complement strand
AATAACTGAAAAATTGAATTTCAGTTTGATAGCATTTAACTTGGTAATCTGTTATAAATCCATCAAAGAAAAAAACTATTGCTACATTCATTGATGAATTTAAAACTGTGTAATTTTTAAAATCAATTAACTTTAGGTCTATTTGAAGTATTATGTCGGGGTTTTATTTAAGGGTTAATTCAATTTCATTTTCTAATAATGCATATCTTAAGCCCCAATAATGTGGCATTAAACCCCGTGAAATTTTGCTTAATCCCCATCCCCCGCTTGTATCATTTATCCATAAATCAAATTTCCCATTAACGAAGGAAACATTTCCAATAGCATCCCCATTAAAACCTTCCCATGTTTCTAAACAAACAGCTTCTGGACATAAATTAAATATTATGGAGTTTTGAGCATAAACAATAGAAATAAAAAATAAAATTAAAAGAAGGGAGATTGGAATGTGTTTCATTGATTCCCACTCTAAGTATATTTTCTCAATAAACTTAAAGCTATCCTAGCATAGCACAATTATTGTGGAAACCCTAAAACTATCTCTTGTAGTGAATACATATATTCAGTTATAGATATTATGGATTTAAAACTGTTAGCGCCAATACCTGTAATACTGTTATGTTTAGATCTTTGAGAAGGCTTATAGTCTGTTGTGGCTTCTATAGATAGGCTTCTTAAAGCTCTTAGGGATAAGGGTCTTTTATGAATTCTAAATACGTTTAGCATATAATTGTCTTCCTGAGGTTGATATGAATTTTTCCTAAAACCTCTTTAAGACAGTTTTATAGGGTTGTTTATGTCTTTTAAAGAGTGGTAAGGTGGTTTAGCATGCTAGTATTATGGTTGTTTGGATGGTTTTGACTTAGGCTTTTAAGCTTAAATAATGCTTCGCTGTCTCGAAGTACTTATGGAGCTGTATGTTAAGTCTCTTATCTCCACCATATTTAGTATTTTTTATATTTTATGATTATATTATTAGTTGTTTATGTTGGTGGTATCTTGAAGATATCTATGTGTATGCTTGGATTCTTGATTTTTACCTTGCCTATTCATGTTTTACCCTTTAATATGTCTAGGATTTATAATGTTGCTTTACTAGTTTTAATTATTATGTTGTTCTTTGTTTTTAATTTCTTTATTCCTGTTAGTATTAGGCTTGATGGTTCCTGTTTTAGGGTTTTATGTTGAGGTTGTAGAAAATGTGAAGGAGGCAATTAGCCTCCATTTAGAAGGTGAAGATTTGAAAGAATGGAATATCCTTCCTGATTTTTCTATTTTAGTGAATTTGGAAGCTTCTTCCTATGTCAAAGCTTAAAGTATTAAGTTGAAAAGATGTAGTTAAAATATTTTTCAAATTCGGCTTTAAGATTGTATTCCAAAAAGGGAACCATGTAAAATTAAGAAGAATCTTAAAAGATGGAACAAGGCAAACTTTAACTATCCCACTACATGAAGAGTTGGATAAAGGAACTTTAAGAGCCATTTTCAGACAAGCCTTAAGATATATTCCTGAAGAAGAGCTAAAACCCTATTTTTATGATTAAAGATTGAATTTTTCTATTTTGTTAAACATGTCTTTCCTTAATAAATGATCTACTGAGGCTACTAAACTAACTTAGAAAAAGCATTAAAAATCATAGATGATTTTGTTTATATGCTAACACTACTTTACGGCATTACTAAGCAGAAAATAATCTTAGTCTCATCTACAATGTTTACTTATGAGATAATAGCTGAAGTAGATCAATATGGTGGGAAGGTACTACTACCAATGGTATTCTTTACTGGGAAGTTACATTTTATGATGTTGAAGCTCTTAAAGCTCAAATAGAGTATTCTTTAAATTGCCTGAAAGCTCTAGATGATGATAAGTTAGGGAAATCACTTGAATACTTTTACCATGCTATATTCTTAAATTCCATAATAAGAAGTAGGTTAATACTACCGCCAATTGAAAGATCGGAGCAGCATCATTTATACCTTTTATCTGATATTATCCTTAATCTTTTCAAAAGTGTTACGGTTATTGTGGGCGATCCTTCAAAAGATAAAGACTATCGACACAGATATAAAGAAATATGGAATTCCATATGAGTTTTGATATGAAAAATTAATGTTTTAAAGCAAATAAGAGATGATTGAAATGTAGCTCACTATACCCTGACAAGAGAGAAACTTCAATAAGAGAGATAGAGCTTATTCTATATAGCTTTAATTTGGAATCAAAAGCAAAGAGTTAAGTTTCCATTCAGAAAAGATTGAAGAATATAGTATGATGTTTAGATTTCCTTACTGTAAGAGTGAAATTTCATCAGAGAAAAATAATTATTAAATTCTGGATGCGTCAATGTAGTAGTAAAGTATTTAAGTATACTTTTCCACTTATTTCTGAGTGGAATGTCGGCAACTGTTAAGATTGAGTTGCAGAAGAAGGAAAAGCTAGATAGGTTTATTGCTTCGCTTCTATTGAAGGAGGGGATAAAAATAACTCTTCAGGAAGCTTTAGGCTTAATTATAGATTATGCTCTTGAAAATGAGGAGGAGATAATTAAAAGGTTGAAGGAGTTACCGCCACTAGAACAGGATCCTGCATGGAAGCTTATTGAAGATCCGAAACATTGGGGGGTAAGGGATTCATCGAAGAGAATAGATGAATTCCTATATGGTAGATAAGCTATGAGCATATTTATTGATACAGGAGTTTTCATAGCCTTAAGAAATGCCGACGATGAACTACATGAGAGAAGTAAGGAGTTAATGAAAAGGGCATTGAAGGCAGAGTACGGTAGAATCTACACGTCGGATTACGTTATAGATGAAGCTATAACAACTGCTTTGGTGAGGACGAGGAGACATGATTTAGCTGTTGATGTTGGAAAATACATTATTGAATCACCTAGAATAACTAAGCTCTGGACAACAAGAGAAATATTTGAGGTAGCATGGAGGAAATTCATGGATTTTAAAGATAGATCGCTTAGCCTTACTGATTGTGTAACCTTAGCCCACATGGAGGAAAAAGGGATAAAGAGGATTTTAAGCTTCGATTCAGGCTTTGACGGCCTAGTATCAAGAATATATTGATTAAAGTAAATGCATGTTTAAGATTAGGATTTCTAAGCTCTCCATGACGAGTATCTATTGATGTTTTAGGCTTTACCATCTTTGCTATTACTATGATTATATATGTGCCGGTAGATACTGTTACTTTTAGGTTTATGTTATTGCTGGTGGTTTTCCTATGGTTTGATGAGGTCTTATCCAGTTATACCAGAGGATGAAGAAGTTTAGGAATAGGTTGATCTTTATGAGTTCCTTTCTTGTCTGGAAGTTGTGTAGAATCTTCTGTTCGATCCTTAATTGTTCGAAACCATCTCTCTATCGTATTCCTAGCGAAGGTTTGATGTCTCCATCTTAGACCATGGTTATACAATGCCTGAGGATACCATGACCCCTACTGGGATTAGAGGCTTATTAACACATGCCTTAAGGAATTGCTTCAGGAAAAGCTCCGTATCTAGAATGCTTCGTTGCCATGAGGCCCTTATGGCTAGGAGCTCTTGGTCTTAACGTCTATTGCAGCCCATACGTAGAAATGATGCCCAGCCTCCTCAGCTTCGTCTCATCAATAGCTACCATCCCCTATTTGGATTCACATCAATCCCTACACTTTCAATCCTCTAAACCCAACACCATACTGATACATGGCCCACACCAACAACCCGACAAACGTAGCAATATCCCTATAACTAAGCCATGTAGAGAATACATGCTCTCAACTTTTTTAAGCGAAACCTTATCTGAAAACTCCTTTATCTCTTAAAGCTTTGAGAAGCTTATCTATTAATATCACCTCCAAAGAATAACTTCTCAAAGCCCCTCAAAAATCTAAAAGTAACAGTATCGTGCCGGTAAACCATCTGGCTGTATTGAGGATTGCTTAAAAGCTTAGAAGAATAATCATAAGATATGAGAGACTAGCAATAATCTACAAAGCATTTGTAACAATACATTTAAGATTAAAGGAAACATCACTTTAGGAATAAATGCTTTAAAGCTGAAAGCGAGAACAAGAAGGCAATGGAGGAATTCAGCGTTCAAATTAACAATGATATCATCCAAAACTAAATCAAGATGAAAAGGTTCTTTTGAAAATATTATAGGAATGGAAGAGCTTACCTTCAAATAGGCTTTACGATTTCTACGTTCGATACTGTCAAGCTAATCCTTAATTCTATGAGCTTACCATATGCTAACTTGATAATATCTCTACATTCAGAGCACTAAGCATCCTAAAAGTGAAAAGTCTTTTAGAAACTACATTGAAAGCTTATGCTTAAAAGGCTTAGTTAAAGCGATAGGAGGGAAGAAAGGAAGAGATATGAAGTTGTTGAATATGTTAAGAATAATGCTTGAATGCAAGAACACTAGAAGTGAAAGATAGCTAAAAATTCATGGAGAACAAAGATTAGAGTAGCTGATAGAGAAATAGAGGTGAGGGTTCTAAGCTAAACGGATCATTTAATACTTAAAGTCGTTTCAGGTAAAGTGAGTGATGCTAAAGATGTAGCTGCCTTAGTATGGAAGAATGGATTACCTGAAGGCTTAGAAGAAAGAGTTAACAAAGTAATGCCTTATCCAGAAGTATTTAGATAGAAAATTAGGAAGTTTATATTGCCAATAATTAGAGATAAAAGATTTTTACATTTGTGGAAGGGAACCTTCATGACGACAGAATTCAGCGAAGAAGTTAAAGAGCAGGTTATAAAAGAGTTAGCTAAACTTTGACCTCTCTTAATTCAAGCCCTGCAATTTTCTATGTTTAATAAAAATGGCTCAGAATATCAGAAGGATTAATAATATGATCCTGCTATTTATAAGGCAGGGGATTAAACTTTAACCTTTTTATACATAGATATAGTTATTGATATTAGAATGTTGTTAAATGCTTTTTAACTCTCTTAGAAATTTAGTGAGTTCTTGGATTATAGTATTTAAAATTATTTCTCCCTTCTCCTTGGTGGCTTTAGTCGGGTCTCCTATTACACCAGTTTGCGATATTTCTCTAGTATTCCACGGTATAGATATTTTAGATTCTGTAAATAGATCTATACGTTCATAGCTTAATCTAGATTTAGGAATTTCCCTTCTAATCATGTCTTTATTGATGAGCTCTGGTCGAAGTGTTAGCGCTAATGATGTTTCAAATTCGCAGGCATGAGCTATTCCACCAGGTTCTGATTCACGTATTTTCTTAACAGCTTCTGTAGCAAGAGACCAATAGGAAAATACTATTACAAGTCCTTTCAATTCATCTTTTACACGTCTAGCAACAATATTTAATATTGGAATGTTTCCACCATGCCCATTTACGATAACTATTTTCTTAAATCCGTGATGTATTAAGCTACGACATACATCAAATACTAGACTTAATAGTGTTTCAGGTCTAAGAGATATTGTACCTGGAAAATCTATATGATGCTCAGAATAGCCGAAACATATTGGTGGCGCTACTACACATGCAACATCATTAGCTACAGCTTCAGCTGCTCGCTTAGCAACTTCAAAGGCATAAAGAATATCAGTATCAAGGGGGAGATGTAATCCATGCTGTTCTATAGATCCTACTGGAACAAGTACAATATCAGTTCTTTTAAGTCTTTCCTGAATTTCAAGCCACGTCATTTCCGAAAGTAATACCTTCAAATTCCCACCTACCCTAGTAATAGTTAAAGTATATAAGTTTAAGTATAAAGCTATTAAATTATTTAGCTAATAGTGAAATTAATATTAAATCAGCTTTAAAGCTCAAATAGTAATGGATTATTACCGAATTAAATTCATAATAGCAGAAGTAGAAAACCATTAGGGCATGTAGGGAGAGTAATGTATGCGTATATGACATACTATAACTGAATAAGACCACAATCACTAACACTATGTGGAAAGTAGAAAATTAGATGTATAAAATGGAAATCATCATGAGAGGTGATGAAAATAATATGATCTTATCCCTTTTTAATAGAGCCTTTACTATTCATGTAAATTCTAGCTTACAACTGCTTCAAAACCTATTTAGAAACTAATAATTATTGATGGAATAGTCTCTAATTATTCTGTAGAGTTTAAGTATTGGCTTACCCTTACCTGTTACAACCAAGCTTCACTACATATTTCGGTTTAATTTTCTATACATTGAGAAGCCAAGTAGTCCGAGATAGTAAACTATTCTGAATCTCCCATCCAAATGTATAAACTATATACTTCCAATGTGAAGAATGGATTGTATAAGACTAAGCCTAGAGTAATGGAATAGTGTATCTGTCTTATCATTAAATGTCTTCCTAAAAGACTTACAGAAATATCTATTAAGACATTCCTATAGTTTCCATGACTCTTAACCCTCGTAAAGCCTTATCTACTATTAAACCACCTAACACTCCTAAATAATCTAGAACAAGCTTCCTTACTTGAAAGAAGATTAAGAACATTCGTAGGAAACCAACTGCAAAATCTTATTAAAGAGCGTTATTTGAAATACTGTATCACGGTCATGTAGCTAACTGTCCGTACTAGAAGTTCTCTTACGGTGTCTTCTAACAATAAGTAGGGAGAGTATACCTATGGATAGACCAATAGCAAATAGTGAAATAGTTGTAGGAAGTCTATAGTTTGGAGTCCATGCGAAGTGGGCTTCCATTGGACCTGTTACTCTAAGCCTTTTGGTTTTTGAATCTGCATTGTATGTTCCACCTATTAGACCGAGAAGTCCCTCCATAGGAACAGAATCATTATCTACACTTAGTATAGCCTCTGATCCTTCAGGATACCATCCTTCACCAAGGAC
>JAWBQF010000067.1:0-6985 GCA_038845975.1 Methanomethylicia archaeon | reverse complement strand
GATTTAGAATGGCTTGCAGGAGAAAAAAGATTTACCACAATACATAGAGAATATGGATGCATATTCAAGTTAGATATATCAAAAGTATATTTCACACCAAGACTATCCACAGAGAGGATGAGAATAGCTGAAAAAGTTTTAGCTGGAGAAACTATAGTAAACATGTTTGCTGGAATAGGAACATACTCAATAGTAATAGCTAGAAAAGCCAAAAATAAACCATCAAAGATATATTCCATAGACATAAACCCAGAAGCACATAAATACGCCATAGAAAACATAAAACTAAACAAAGTTGAAGACATAGTAATACCATTACTTGGAGATGCAAAAGAAATTATAATGGAAAAACTAGTTGAAATAGCCGATAGAGTTCTAATGCCATACCCAGAATTAGCATTAAAATACCTACCCTATGCAATAATAGCATTAAAAGAAACTGGAGGAGTAATACATGCCTACGACTTCATAAAATACATGAAAGGAGAAAACCCAAAGGAAAAAATGAAAAATAGATATGAAGAAGAACTTACTAAACTTGGAGTAGAATATGAAATAATAGATGTTAGAAGAACTGGAGAAGTTGCGCCAAGAGAATACAGAATGGCCATAGACATAAAAATAAACAGTAAAACTGGCTTAAGATTTCTTAAGTCATGATTATTTGATTTATAGTTAGATTTAACACTATTTCAGCAATATCACTTGCATATTCCCCAAATCTTCTAATACTTTCTAAAATCATCCTTATATTTGAAATCAATACCTTGTCGGTTTTCCCTCCAACAAGAGTCTTTATTATTTCATTTTCCATTGATGCTATTTTCTTAGTTTCTGATATGGTTTTTTCTGCTAGAAGATAATCCATTTTAAATAGGGATTCCACAGATCTTTCAAATATTGATTTAACAAAGTTGCTCATATCTAAAATTTTTTGCAAAATTGATTCATCTAATTTTTCATCAATTAAAAGAACATTTCTAGATATCTTAACCGTATGATCAGCTGCCCTTTCAACAAATTTTATCACAACTCTATAACCCAAACAATCCTTTGGATTTGAAAGTCCAATTTCTTTTAGAATTTTATTATTTTGTACAGCAAATTTTAATTGTCTAATTATGTAAAAGCTAAAGCGATCAACTTCATCGTCTAGTTCAATTACATTCTTAGCAAGTTCTTTATCTAAATTGACTAATGCTTTAATAGCATCATTAAACATTGAAGATGTAATTAAACAAACACGTCTAAGAGCACTCTCCACAGAAAGCTCTGGATAACTGACTAAAACTTTAATTATGATTTCTTGAGATGAATCAAATATGATCTCTGTACCAACTAACTTTCTCTTTACCAATTCCCTTATAGCATTTCTTTGTGATGGAGTTATATTATTATCATCTACAGTTTTAATTCTAATAGAGCTGTACCCATTGAGGTATATGGATATTATTGCTCTAGCAATTTTCTCCGGAGTATCATTAACAGATATTTTGAGTGTGGCTTCAGGGAAACTTATCTTTGGTTTAGCTAAATCCTTTGGAATTAAAATAAGTGATTCTCCTTCCTGAAGTATTACAATAGAACTACCAGCTTTAAGACCCATTTCAGAAACCCATTTTTTCGGTAAAGAGACTGTATACGTTGATCCTCCAGTTAATTGAATCCGCCTTATTTCCTCATTCTCCATAAACACTCAACCTATCTATATAGTTTACTTTCGTATATATATTTTATTTTGATAAAATATATATTTTTCCCAACAGTATAAATGCCATAGGGATTAAAATATGAAGATGATCAATAAAATCGTAATAATGGTTATGATCGCCATAATAGCAACTACAAGCTTCATAGCTTACCAAAAAATCACATTACAACAAGAAAAAGAGATATCCCTTAATGGTGCAGGTGCAACGTTCCCCTTTCCATTAATTGATAAATGGATTGCTGAATATCGTAAAGTTAATTCAAAAGTTCTAATAAATTATCAACCTATTGGTAGTGGTGGTGGGATTAGAGCTCATATGGAAAAAACTGTACACTTTGCAGCTAGCGATGCCCCACTCAGCGATGTCCAATTTAGAAATGCCACTGGAACACTACATATACCAATAACTATAGGAGGAGTTGTTTCAATATATAATTTACCGGGAATATCAATTTATTTAAATTTCACAGGCGAAGTCCTATCTAAGATATTCCTAGGGGAAATAAGGAGATGGAATGATCCAAGCATAAAGGCAATAAATCCTGGAGTAAACCTCCCAGACAAAGAAATAATTGTTGTCCATAGATCTGATGGTAGTGGAACTACATTTGTCTGGACTAGCTATCTTTCAGCTGTTAGCAATGAATGGAGGGAAACTGTTGGCAAAGGAACTTCCGTAAATTGGCCTATTGGAATTGGAGCTAAGGGTAATGAGGGGGTCGCCGCTTTTGTTCAGCAAACACCATATTCCATAGGTTATGTGGAATTTGCTTATGCAAAAAAGAATAACCTACTATATGGCCGTATACAAAATGCTGCTGGAGAATTCATTGAACCAAATATAGAAGCTTTCATGAAAGCTGCAGCAACCTTTGCTATCACTCTACCAAAAGGAGATGAAAACTGGTCAAATGTTTCAATAATAGATAGCATAGTAAATAATAAAGAAGCAAAAGGAGCATATCCAATCACGAGCTTTTCCTATATACTAGTATATAAGGAGCTCAGCATTTTGCCAAACATAAATGAAGATACAGCCAAAGAACTAGTTTATTTCCTCTGGTGGATTATCCATGATGGACAAAATTATGCAACCAGTTTATACTATGTTCCATTACCTAAAGAAATTGTTAAACACGATGAGGAAACCATTAAGATGATGACCTTTAATGGACGGCAAATTTACAGAGGTTAATTGGTGAGAAAATGAAAAATCTTAAGGAAAAAATTCCTAGTTCTATTTTTTATTACTTAAAATCACGAATATCTTCACTTTTTAAACTTTCATTAAATGGAGATTACATCTTTAAAATTTTTAGCGGTCTTATTGCATCAAGTACCATTTTGATTCTCGGTTTAATTATATACGAGTTGATTCTCGGTTCTACACTCTCAATGGAAACCTTTGGTTTAAGATTTATAGTTGGCGTAGAATGGGATCCAGCAATAAAACGTAGCTTTGGGGCTCTACCATTAATACTTGGTACATTAACAACTTCTGCAATAGCATTGTTAATAAGTCTTCCAATAAGCCTTGGTGTAGCTCTAGCACTCTCCGAATATATGCCAAAAAAACTTAGCTATTTCTTCTCTTTCCTTGTGGAACTTTTAGCAGCCGTTCCAAGCGTAGTTTATGGGATTTGGGGAGTATATGTTTTAATACCATTTTTGCGCGACCATGTTTATTCAACTTTACAGATCACATTAGGCTTTATTCCATTATTCTCTGGACCTATATATGGCGGTGGAGTTTTGACTGGTGGAATACTACTTGCCATAATGATCATACCAATTATCTCCTCAGTTTTAAGAGATCTATTTTCATTAGTTCCATCATCTATAAAGGAAGCCATTATCTCATTAGGAGCAACGAAATGGGAAACTGTAAAGATGATGATGAGTTATACACGCTCTGGGATTCTAGGTGCAACCATGCTCGGATTAGGAAGAGCTATTGGTGAAACTATGGCTATAACAATGGTTATTGGAAACAAATTTAAGGTTTTTCCATCATCGCTCTTTGATTCTTGGTATACTATGTCAGCAATAATTGCAAACGAATTTCTAGAAGCAACATACGACTTATATATTAGCGCATTGATAAATGTCGGTTTAATACTCTTACTAATAAACTTGACAATAGTAATTTTAGCGAGATTGATTATTTGGCGCTCTCTTAGAATAGTTAGGGGGATAATGAGAGAATGAAAATGACAACCCAAAAAATAAGGAAAATTAAGGATATAGTGATGCACTTCATGATATATTTGACACTTCTAATTGCTATACTCCCACTTTTTAGCGTAATGTTTGAGGTTATTAAAAGAGGATTTATGGCAATTGACTTAGACTTCTTTATTAAAACAACTCCCACAGTAGGAGAAGCTAAAGGTGGAATAGCAAATGCCATACAAGGTACGCTCATAACAATTGGGCTAGCATCTTTGATAGGGGTTCCGATAGGAGTTATTTCAGGTATATTTCTGAGTGAATATGGAGAAAACAAATTTTCAACAATTATAAGATTCTTTAATGAAGTGCTAAATGGAGTTCCATCAATAATTATTGGAATTTTTAGCTATACCCTCATATCCCCCATCACAGGTTTTTCACTTATATCGGCATCTTTTGCTCTTGCCATAATAATGATCCCAATAGTTACAAGGACTACTGAAGAAGCTCTAAAACTCATACCAACAATGATAAGGGAAGCTGCAATAGCACTTGGAATTCCAAGATGGAAAACGATACTACACATAGTATTGAAAGGAGCTAAGAAATCCATAATTACAGGAATACTACTTGCAATTGCTAGAATCTCCGGGGAGTCAGCGCCAATTCTTGTTACAATGGGTTATTGGAGATGGTGGTTTCACGGACTGAATAGACCAGTAGCTAACCTTGCACTAAATATCTTTCTATTTGCTAATTCACCATTTGAGAATTGGGTAATTTTAGCATGGGGATCAGCTTTGATACTCATCCTCATGATCCTTGGAATAAATATTATTACTAGAATGTTAATGAGGGGGAGTTTTTAGTCATGTCTATCTATAAAATTGAAATTGAAAATTTAAACGCTTGGTTTGGCTCTAAACAAGTTTTAAAGAATATTAACATTAAGATTAAGGATAGAGTTGTAACAGCAATAATTGGACCTTCAGGCTGTGGTAAAACGACACTTTTACGTTGTATAAATAGGATGCATGAGCTTGTTCCAGGAGCCCGCATTTCTGGAAAAGTATTTTTTAATGGTGTAAATATATATAATAATGGGGTTGACCCAGTTCAAATAAGAAGGAAAATTGGTATGGTTTTCCAGAAGCCCAATCCATTCCCAATGTTATCAATCTATGATAATGTTGCTATAGGCCCAAAATTGAATGGTATAAATGATAAAAGGACTCTTGACTCAATTGTTAAGCGAAGTTTGATACTTGTTGGATTGTGGGATGAAGTGAAAGATGAATTAAACAAACCAGGAACCAGCCTTTCAGGTGGACAACAACAAAGGCTTTGTATAGCTAGGGCATTAGCCATCGAACCGGAGGTTCTGTTGATGGATGAACCAACTTCAGCTTTAGACCCGATATCAGCATCAAAGATAGAAACTTTGATAAGGAAACTTGCGGAGGATTATACAGTAATTATTGTGACACATAACATACAACAAGCAGCAAGAGTATCCGATTATATAGCTTTCCTATATCTTGGTGAATTAGTGGAGTATGGAGCAACAAAAGACATTTTTGAAAAACCAAAGAAGAAGTTAACCGAAGAATATATAACTGGGAAATTTAGTTGAGGTGAAATTTATGATTAGAATAATAGATTCAAAGTTAAGAGAAATTTCAGCAGTAATCCATAAGATGGGTGATTTAGCATATCAAGCAATATCAATAGCTATTAAAGAAAACTTTTACAATGGAAACTCATATCATAAAATCAAGGAAATATCTGATATATTGCTCACATTAAATGATCAAATTGAGGATAAAGCTTTTGAGATTATTGCAAGGTTTCAACCAGTAGCCTCAGATTTACGTACAATAAAATCATACATGAAAATATCATATGATTTTACTCGTCTTGGGAGATATGCTCTAGATATATCCTATGTTAATAAACACTTTGGAGGATTAAAAGGATGCAATGGATGGATATTCTCATATGCTATGGAAATGAGTGAAAAAGTTTTAAACACAATAAAGATAAGCATAGAAGCATTAAAAAAACAGAATATAGAAATTGCTATAAGCATATCAGAAATAGAGAAAGATATCGATAAAATCTACTTCGAATTCCTACACAAAATAATTGAAGAAAAGAATGTTGAAAGTAGAATTATTGTTTCAAGCATACTTACAATAAGACATCTTGAAAGAATAGCTGATCATGCAACATACATCTGTGAATCAATAATATACGCATTAACTGGAGTAAAAGAATTTCTAAGATAATAAATAAAATGTTTATCATTAATATTAAACATATTTCTTTCAGAATAATTTAAGAATTTCAACCATTGTTATTATTTTAAATATTTTAGAAAATTGTAACTATATAATCCTCATCTAAAAGAAGTTTAAACATAAAAAAAGGGTTTATGATGTTTTTGAAGCTGGTTTGCCGGCTATACCCCAATTACTCTTCTCAATATCATGTAAAATTACAGTTACAGCTTCTGCTGGCACACCTAAATTTACAAAAACCTCTGTTATCCCTTTAATTATTTTCTCTTTGACTTCAGGGGTTCTACCAGCCCACATGTATACATGGACTACAGGCATCTAAATTCACCTTAAACGATTATCTAATATAAACTATAAAGGGTTTTTGGCTCAGCTCTGGTATCACTCTTCACACTTCAGTTTTACCAGCTATCTTCATCGCCAAATAAATATTTCTGATAACTAAGATAAATATGTTTATGGAAGTTGATGTTCTGGGATGGTAATAGACATGTGTGTAAATTTTAGGAGATATGTTAGTGGGGATGAAAAGGGTATAGTGGATTTATTGAAGATTTGTTTTAGAAGTTTTAATTCTTGGGGGTTAAGTGTTGAAGATTGGCTTGATTATTGTGAAGATGATGATGGATTTAAACTGGAAAATGCATTGGTGGCAGAGAATGGTGGTAAAATAGTTGGACATATACAATTGATGCATAGAAAGATTAGAATTAACAAGAGTATATTAGATTGTGGAGGGATAGCTAATGTATCTACGCATCCAGATTATAGGAGACAGGGGATAGCTACGAAATTATTATCT
>JAWBQF010000066.1:6162-7031 GCA_038845975.1 Methanomethylicia archaeon | reverse complement strand
GCAGCATCATTCTGTGTTTATGAGGCGAAAGATATAGGAGAATTATTACCGTAACTACTGAGGATGAGAGAAGTATTAGAAGATCGAAATATTGATCCATAAAGTATATGGCCACTCTCCTAGGAATAGTTACCCTATTTATTGTCGGGTAGATGATAGGCTTAAAAACATTAACCAGATATAGTAGGGTAAAGAACACCATTACAGATATGGATACTGAAAAAACCTCTTCAAGCTTAAAGCATCTTAACATTCTAGCCATTTTGCCCCCCACCATATTTAATATAGCATATAAACTGGAGAACTACACCTAAAACCAATGCATAGTAAGCATATATGGCTAAATCATTCGCTACTCTCTCCAATCCATAAGCTAAATATCCAGCAGCTACTAAAAGTAGAATCATGAATGCAATTATGAAAGGGGCACCCCAATTAGCCTTGAAATAATTCTTAAATATGTCAAATCCAACTTTATAACCAACATTGAGAATAACAACTATTACCAGAAGAAGACAAGTATAAATAAGTATAAGAGTAAAAATCCTTCCAGCATTAATCAGATAGAAAGCTATAGAGGAAATAATAAGAATTAAAATTAAAAATGTAAAAATAGTATTTAAAGTTCTAAGTCTTATACGAATCTCCATACCAACTATTAAAGCCAGCAAATATATAATATTTACCTTAAACCACCAATTCTAGCTTATGTAGTATTTTAAAATAAGCAGTAATACTTACATAGATATTTCCATAGATTTAAATATCCCTACTTAAACATTTAGTTATTTCTAAATAGATACCATTAAGTTAAGCTACTAACTATGAATTTATTACAAAACTAGTTAGTTTAAGTTAGGCTATTTAAA
>JAWBQF010000066.1:5606-6152 GCA_038845975.1 Methanomethylicia archaeon | reverse complement strand
TATTTAAATGTGATGTCAACACCACAGTTATGTAAAGAATCATACCTAAGTTTGCAATGAGCTTTATATTAGCCCTAATAGTCTTACACACATGTAATGTACAAGGCATACTCTTACACCTTACTTGATAAGTTGAGATTGATTCCTCCAGCTCTCTTAGAAACATTGATCTACACCTTCGTGGTTTAGTATCTTGAAGCCCCTATTTTACCCTTCTAAGAAGCCCTGTTAAATATGTCATAACAATTTGCTATAAATGTAGTGATATGTGAAAAGCATATACATCAAACATTAAGCCCAACACTTCCCAGTATTCTCCTAGTAAATGCATTCCATCTCGATAATGTAGTGGAATACAGGATTACAATAAAATACATAAATAAAACATATCTAGCAGTAAGAGTAGTAAGCATAACCACCTTCATAATACTAATTCTAATAATACTATCCACCACCATAAGGAGGTTCCATTAATTTACCTAGCAATTTACATTCATAATGAAGCAGATTCAAAATTAAGCCTTCATAGTGTACCTCATATGTGTT
>JAWBQF010000066.1:683-5596 GCA_038845975.1 Methanomethylicia archaeon | reverse complement strand
TCATTCCTAAGTCCCCACATCATATGATACATCTTCTAATATTTCAAGTATGCTGCCTCGTGCTACCAACTCTAAATCCCTCATCTATATTGTACGTTGAGCTTCTATGTAGCCTTAGGCTTATGCTTAAGCTGTAAAGTTCATTGAAGAGCTTAAGTCATGAGATTACCATAGCTTAATTTAGGATAGTCTAATAAATAATTATATGGCTTCATGAAAATGCTACTTAATAGCTAATAGTTGAAGCAATTCTATCATTAGGGAGGAGTCTTGTCAATCATTAAATATGTAACTTTAACTAGCAGCAATAAACACTAAGTTAATTTATGTGAAGCTTTTAGCTGAAGTATTTAAAGAGTAGAAGCTCTTAATGGATGGTGTGGACACATAATAATATTAGGTGTACTGCAATGAAAATGATTTACTCAAATATGAAGCTAAATCATAATAATTTGTTCTATCCTAAACGGATAGGGCACTCATTTAGATAGCTCTAATTCTAGGAGTACTTAAGATAACTATGATGCCTATATCCATTCTAAACCTTAGTTATAACTCTAGATATCATAGAGCCCATCCATATAGAGGTTAATATACATAAGTATACGGCTACAAGTCCTAATAGGAATCTAGATAGAGACATGACATCCTCCTAGTTTGCCTAGTGTTAAATATATAAGTCTCCAATAAATATTATATGGATCTACATGTATTCACGTAGCTTCCTTCTTAATATTAAGGCTGAGGCTTTAAGGAAGAGAATATGGTTTAAACTTCCATTAGAGGAGAGATCAATAATAGATTTAACATGTAGAGTATCTAGAATAGTTAAGAGTAGAGTATTAAGGCTTATTATAGACAATATAGTTTTAAAGATACTTGATCTTCTAGAGAACAAACTCCTAAAAGAAATAAATGAAGTAGGGAGAAGTATAGCATTAAAATATATACAATATGCGTTAAAATGGGGATATGTAAAGGCTGCTGAATGGATTAAGAATGAAGCATACATATTCCACCTAGGACTATCATGGATAAACACATCACCAATATACAAAACATTTAATAACATTAAGATGGAATAAATCTAAACAATAAATTTTACACCGTACATAGAGATTAAAATATTTAGAAATAAAGAAGCATAATGATGGCATTCTCAAGCATTAACATAATAGATTCCTCCCAAAGTAAAGCCATACCAGCACCAATAGAAATATAGGCACCCGATGTTTCAAACTCTTAAAATCAATGATAAGTAGCTACAAATCAATAAGCAAAATTAATAAGTATAATGTGGCGGAGCAATAGCTCTAATGAAGTGTAAAGCTATGTATGCTGGTGATTTTCCATACATCTATTATGGACTATATTAAATGTTAGACTACATTATGTGGGGCTGGGTGGATGATTCAAGCTAGAGCTTTGACTTCAGGAACATTCTACCTTACATTGATGCAGGCCTCACAATACATTACTCTATTCATATTCTACATTATGGTAGCTAGATTTCTAAGCCCAGGTGAGGTAGGATCCTTCTCCCTCCTCCTCATGGTTTTAGCTGTATTCAATACTTTTACATTACTTGCATTAAACAATGCTGTTATAAAGTATGTTTCGGAGGGTTTAGGGAGTGGAGATGAGGATTATGCTTTATCCTCATCATGGAAGGCATTTAAAATCATATTGGCAACATCAATACCAGCATTAACACTAGGATTCTTAATTTCGCCAGTAATATCAACATATGTAGGTACAGGCGTATTGGAGGTTTTAAGTATTTTAACATCAGCATTCATACTGAACCTTACATCATATTATGGAGCATTAATGTATGGATACAGTATGTTTAGAGAGGTAAGCCTACAAAACATGATATATACATTCTCATGTAGATTCGTAGGCTTAACCCTAGCTCTAACTGGGTTAAGAATACTAGGATTATCTTTAGGATTCCTTATAGGCTCAACAATAACACTTATCTACTCAATATGGGTGTTGAGATGGAGGATTAAATATTTAAGTAGGGTTTTTCCATCATTAACTCTACTGAAATTCAGCATGCCGATTTATGGGGCAAACATAATCGGTCTTATACAGTCATGGCTTGACGTAGCAATACTATCAAGCATAACAGACCTAAATACTACAGGAACATACTATATAGCAGTAGCAAGCATAACTCCACTATCAATATTATGGCAGCCACTATCATCAGCTCTATTTCCAACACTATCATGGATAAACGGATCTGGAAGAAGAGATGAAGTATTAGAGCTAAGCATGAAAGCATTAAGAATAGTAACAGCTATTGTCTTACCGTTAAGCTTAGGGTTAGCCTCAATTCCAAAAACAGCACTCTCAATAGTATATGGGGAGAAGTATGCTGGTGCAAGCATACCATTCACAATACTATCATCAACAACAATACTTGCTGCATATACATCAATATATAATGTAAAGCTACAATCAGTAGGAAAAACAAAACCAATACTTACAGCAGGTATAGCATCAACAGCAACATACATAACACTACTATCATCAACAATAATTCTTAAACAGATAGGAGCAGCAATAGCAAGAGCAATAATGACATCTATAGGATTCATAATCCTACATAGAGAGGCGGAGGTAAAAATACCTGGAAACCTGAAGAGAAGCATAGTAGTAGCTTTAATCATAGTATCAACACTAACACCAATAGAACTCCTCCTAAAAAGTGAGCTATATACAAAAGCACTAGTTGAAGCTGCAGTACTCATAGCATCCCTATCAATAACATTCAAACTCCTAAAACCACTAAGCAGCCAAGAAATAGAAGTCATAAAATCAATAATACCATGGAAACCAAAACATTAATATAACAATAAAACCATTAATGAAACGCCATACATAACCCCATAAAACAACCTCTTAGCCAAACATGTATTAAACATGAAGCTTCAATCATATAGTCAGAGCAAGAGAAAATAGATAAGACAGTAAGAAGAGAAATCAATCTTAACTATAGAGGAATTAAACTTTAATAGACCTAACAGCCTATAAGATTCTACAAGTTAATTCTATTAAGCATATAATGAATCCTGAAGTTACTGTTATCATGCCTGCATACAATCTCCAACACATTATAGTAGACTCCATAAGGGAGGTTTGCAGAGTTCTAGATGGATTTGTAGAAAGCTATGAGATCATAGTTATAGATGATGGATCTGAAGACGATACCTATAAAGCCGCTCTAAGCCTAGCTGACGGTAGGAGAATCAAAGTCCTTAGAAATAACATCAACAAGGGTAAAGGATTTACACTTAAAAAAGGCTCCCTATATGCTAATGGAGAATATACAGTCTTCCTAGATGCAGATATGGAAATAGATCCGAGACAAATATTTAGGTATGTTTCAGCTCTTAAACATGTTGATATGGTTATAGCCTCAAAAAGACATCCAGCCTCAACCTATGAAGCCCCACTTATAAGGAAAATTCTAAGCCTAGGATTTAACATACTCGTTAAACTCCTAACAGGCATTAAGGTAAGCGATACCCAAACAGGATGTAAAGCCTTCAAGACAGAAGCTTTAAAAACCATTATGCATCTAATAGTTGTTAAACGCTACGCCTTCGACGTAGAACTGCTAATAGTTGCTAAACTACTAAACCTAAAAATCATCGAATTACCTGTTAAAGTCAAGCTTAGTAAGAGATTCAGTTTCAAATCTATACTACGGATGCTACTAGACCTCCTAGGCATAACATACAGGCTTAGAGTAGTCAAGTGGTATCAGAAGAAGATTAAAAATCTAAGGCTTAACCTTAAAAGTATCCATAATAATTCCATGTAGGAATCTAGACGAATACACTATGGAATACGTTGATTACTGCTTAAAATTAAACTATCCAAATTATGCTATAGCTTACCTAATTACCATCATAACATGTTAACGTCAAGATATTCCTATAGTCGCTACATTAATAGCTACGTACTGTAAAGAAGCTGACATAGAAATCCTGATTTTAACTAGCATTACCGGCTTAGTTACTGGATTTAGGAAGAGTGTAGCTTTATTGCTTTAAGCTGCTAGACGGTACTAGTCAGAGCTACTTAAAGAGTTATTAAAGTTATTAAGTATTCATAATAATCATAGTAATCAACTCGTAAAGGCTTAGCTACAAGCCTATTTAAGATTCTTCTAAAGACCTTAACTGTTCATCCTAGAGCAGACCTTTAAACTCCTTCTTTTAACTGAGTGAAGAACCTCTCTACGTTACCTCTCATATACTCATAGGTTCCTATTAAATCTATGTAAGCCTCCACACTTAGATTTACACTCTTCCAAATTTACCCTCTATATTACCCTCCCATCTAAGGTATGTTCTTAATTCCCAGCGTTACAGGTTGAATCATCAATGACTTCACTAGACCTCACCCTAGGCTTCCACATCCTCTTTATACCTACATCTTAATAGGCTTAAAGCTACTATCATACTCATTATTAATCTATCTAGTTTAAGTAATTGAGATAATATGGATATACCTCAATATCCTTAAACCTCTATGACCATCATAAATCATTAGAAGTTAATAGTTGTAAGTATATTAATTTATGATTCTTAATTATATATACTAGTAATGGTGTAGAGTAGTCTAAATAATAGATTCATCCCTAATACTGTAGTGACCCTAACCATTATACTAAGGCTCCTTATATCTTAACTCTTTCCTCCTTTAACATTTAATTTATGTATTGGCATGGTCTTGATGAGTATAGGGAAACTGTAAACTATGTAGGTGGAGTATAGGATTACTAGATTCGCCTCCAATAGCGTATCAAAGATTTATGGGGGAGAGACATCTAAAGCTTTAGTGTTACATATGGGCCTCATATAAGTGGCTTTCATGATGATCAACTACCACCA
>JAWBQF010000066.1:0-673 GCA_038845975.1 Methanomethylicia archaeon | reverse complement strand
TGATATTGCTCAGGCATTCTTAAAGAAATAGGTAAACTAAGCTAATAGCATATTCAGCAACTCTTATCTAAATAGGACCATCAGCCTACGGTTTAAGCCTCCCTTATATTAGCAATCAGAATAGACATAACTAGCTCAAGTAAAATTTCCAAGGCAAATTCCACTTTACTATGCTGAGCCGTCTAAGCCTCCACATTATTCCCTCTATTAACTATAATCTTAAAGTAATGTATGGTTTACGTTAAGCTTTTACATATTGGAATTCTTGATGTTTGGTTTAATAAGTAAGCATGTAAATCTAGAGTATATAGGGCTTAGAAGTAGAGCAGTATATGATTCATAGTGGTTAGAGGTATAGTAAGATAGTATAGATTGATTTAAGGGTAGGATTTAGTTGGGAAGTTTCTTAAGTCAAGTTAGGTTTAGATTATTCAAGGAACTCATTGCAAAACTCCAAATTTAAACATGTTAACAATCTTTTACAATACTATTCTAACATGTAGAATTAAACTGTTAAACTTTAGTAGTAGAGTTTTGCAATGACTTCAAGCTTAACATTTATCCATTATAGTATATTATTTAATATTCGTTCTATATTGTGAACTAAAAATTTAAATATTCGTTCCATAAAGTATTCTTATGAAGTTGGATGACTTACTAATTCTCTTAAATG
>JAWBQF010000065.1:0-7519 GCA_038845975.1 Methanomethylicia archaeon | reverse complement strand
TCTCTTTATTTGAGATTCTCATTAGCGAAGGATTTAATAAAACGAAAAAGAAGATGCTTTCAATTCTCTTTATTTGAGATTCTAAAGGTTTATATATTAGTATTGTTGGGAGTCTTATAAGTTTTTCTCTTTGTTTTTGTTTACTCATGTTTTTCTCGTGGTTTTTCCTTGCGGAGGCTAGGTGGGCTTCTTCAATTCATGATGTTTTTCCGCATATAGTAGAAGTTATGGATGGAACATTATGGTTTGTTGGCTTGATATTGATGTTTTCTATGTTTAATTACTGTTATCCATTGAGACTGGTTTCTGTGAGAAAAGGAGAAAAGTATGGAATTTTTGTGGTTAAAGAATGGTTATATGGGTTTAAGATAATTGTGGATAGAAGAATTTAATCGGAAAGCTTAAAGAGCAAAGCTTAATATGTTAGTCAATGTATTATTTAAAACTCATCCGGAGACGGATCTTATGGGTCCCTGGAGAAATTGAGAATTCAATACATTATTTAGAACTTATTTGAAAACTATTTAAGCTTTTCTTTGTAAGGTTTAATTATGGAGTTTCGTGGGCTTAGTGATGGTGGATGGGAGCTTATTAGGCCTCTGCCTCCTCCTAGGGCTAGGGTTGGTAAGCCTAGGATAGATGATAGGATGGTCGTTAACGGAATCCTTTACATGCTCATTACTGGATGCTGTTGGATGGATATGCCGGTTAAGTATGGCTCCTATAAGACTGCTGGAATAGGTTTAAGCGTTGGAGGTTTTCAGATGAGCACATAATATACTTAAGCTGGATTAAAATATGGCAACTCCCATCTAGATTACTATATTAATGCTATGAGGTGTTTAGCGTCTATGAAGTATATAACAGCTATAGATGTTAGGGATTATGCTTTCTGCCCTATGAAGGTTTACTATGTTAACGTTCTCCATATTCATGAGAGAACCACAGAAGCAATGGAGCTAGGCAGAGAAATACATGATGAGAAAACCCTAACCCACCTAATTCCGAAGTTTAAAGCAGTAAAGATTCTGAGAAATGTTGAACTTGTAAGTAGTAAATTAAGGGTTATGGGTAGGATAGACTATATATTAATAACGAAGTTTAACGAGTACATACCTGCAGATATGAAGTGGTCTGAGCCAGAGTATGGCTTAGCTCAGAAACAGCATAGAATGCAGATGGCAACCTACAGTTTACTTATTGAAGAATCCTATAAAACCATAGTGAAGAGAGCAGTAATATACTATTCAAGAGCTGGAAAGACAATAATAGTACCAATAACAGACTCATTAAAGAGCCAGGTAGCCGATGCTATAGATAAAATTTATAGAATGATAAGAAGTGAGGAAGAGCCTAAAGTTAGAATAAGCTTAAAACGATGTACAAATTGTAACTATATGAGCTACTGTAAATCCAGATCTGTAAGCAAAACTTTAAGGTTTGAGAGGATTATTTAGACTGTTAGTTTAAAGTGTTTAGGAATTAAGGAAGTATAAATGTTCAACTCATGTATAGATTTACAAAATCCTCTACTGATTTATAGAATCTTGATCTTCCTTGTCCTCTTTTCTGGGATGCCACGTAATCAGTAGCAATAATTACTGAAAGTACACTTAGAAATAGTTTTCTAGCTTTAGAGCTTGATATAAAGTTTCTCCATGTTTTTCTATTCTCCTCATCAACTTGGAGAATAGCATTCTCTAGCAGATTTTTAACTTCACGTAACTTCCTCCTTACATTTCCTATAGCTCTATTAAATACTCCCCCATCATCTATGAATGCATCTAACTGTATTAGCTCATTAATAAGTTCTTCTAACTCCCATATATTTATTTCAAGCTCTTTCACACATGGCTTCCGTCGCCTTATATTCAAAGCATGATGGTGGTATAGTATGGATAGAAATACACAGTCGAGTTCTCTATAGTTACCATACATATCCTCCTCAATAAGCTCCTCTCTATACTCCATGAAGATGTATGATGAAAACCATTCATGCCCTATAAATGATAGATACCGTTCACCCTTATCATTAACTTTATAATTACTCTGGTAAAATACTTTCCCAGTATCATGGAAGATGAAAGCTAGCTTTATAAGGCTTAGAAAGCCAGGTGATAAGTTACTCATGTACTTATATATTCTTGAACTCCTTTTCTTGCCTATAATTTCTAAGCCATATTTAACATGATCTATTAAATACTCCTTAGTAATATTTCCTTTATGGTCTTCATAGTAGTAGCTTAATAAGTTATTCATAACCACCATACAGTATAAGACCCCTATTTCGATCATATTCAGTATCGATGATAAAGGATATGATGGATTCTTTCATCATGAATTTTAATAGTTTTCTAGATTCACCAGGTATATTGGATTTTAAGTCTATGAATAATTTCAGCTCTTCATCATTTCCTTCTGCCTGTTTTTTCGAGGCAATATAGCCTTTAACATTTTTTCTTTTTCTAAGGCTGTTAAAATAATCTATGGAGATAGGTAGAATATATTCTAAAAGTTTTTCCTCATCGAGAACCCTATTACTGTTAAAACATTCAGATAATAGCTTCCATGGGATAACGGGAATTTGAAACTCATCTCTAACAAAGCTACCTTCTAGATTGATGAATACGTCTAATGCTTTTAAACTCTCCTCCTCTAGACTTAATAGTATTCGTATTAGTTCCTCTATATCTTTCATCCTAATTTTAAAATCACTATATGTATAGATTTTATTCAGCATATCATTATATCCGATGCTACTATCATCTATGGTTTCGGGTACGTGAATGTTTAACTTATTAGAATACTCCAGTAAATATTTAAGGGTACGATTTGTTAAATCCCAATCATAAACTCTATATAGATTCCTGTTTCTCTTCAGGTTTCCATCTCTTTCAGCTTCATACCATACATAGATTAATCCCTCCCTCTCATAATCATATCTGAGAAATCTACCAAATCTTTGTATTAGAGTATTAGCTGGAGCAAGCTCGGTTACTAATAGGTTTGAAGATATGTCTATGCCAGCTTCAATAACCTGTGTTGTCACTATTATATACCTTATATCCTCTAAGTTAGAGGCTATATGTCTATTCATTCTAAGGTGCTCTAAACAGTTACAGCTTCTACGTAGTTTTTCATTGATTTCATTGATTTCATTAATCTTATCCCTCCTATCCTTTTCACAGAAGCGTGAATGTATTAAGACTATCTTGTCAAAGTAGTTCTCTAAATCTTTAATCTCATCATAGAACTTAACAGCATCAGCAACAGTATTAAAGACTGTAATGATTCTTGAGTATCTGTTCATGTTCTCCATAATTAAACTCTTAATTCTTCTATACTTCTCATCCTCATTAACCTTCAATACTGAGATTTTATAGTTTTTAAATGTTCTTTCACGTGTAAACTCATCATCCATATCTTTGCTAAATCTTATAATTAATGCCTTCTCATTAAATGTTTTCTCCCCCAAATACTCCATGATGAGAGCCTCCAGTACTTTTGGAATTGTTGCTGACATTAACACTACTCTTTGATCATTATCTAACACTATTTTTAATAGTGCAATTAAAAAGTTGATTGATTTAGTTGAGTCTGCTAAGAGGTGCACTTCATCTAGAACGATGTCTGAAAGCATTGTGGAAGCCCATGAGAAAAGATAATGTCCTAAAGAGCCACCACACGTTCCACTCCAATACTTAACAACTTTATCTATATCCTCAGGAGATATTCCAAAGAGAGTAAGAGAGAACGTATCAATAGTTGTTAATGTTACTGGCTTAATTAAGTATCTTGATTCAGGATTATGCATATATCTCTTACCAAGAAGGTCTCTATCTATAATCCTCATGAATCTTAAATATTGCTGTTCAAGTAGACTACGTAGCGGAAAGGCTACTACTACCTTAAAGGATTGTAGAGCTATAGTACCAGATATTGTTGTCTTACCGTATCCTGTAGGTGCCTCTACTATGAATATACATTTATTACTCCAATTTTCCTCAAGCTTCTTCACAACATAATCTATGAATGGCCTCCCCCTACTATAACCCCACTTCTCCAATACCTCCCTATATTGCTTAATCATGTTGGGAGCCTACTTATTAGATTTAAATATTCCTCATTTCTGCTAGCTTCATAGGCGTCTTTAATCCCTCTTAGAAATACATACCATCCTTCAGGATTACCTAAAACCACGAATCTATATAATCCATACATGGCATGAACTAAACTTCCCACCTCACTAGCTATTTTATAGGTACCTATAGTTGATAATCTTTTCAACACAGCCCCCTCAGGATTGAAAACATGATTGTAGAGTATATCTATTAGCTTATATGCATCACGATAATGTTTCTCAGCGATTTTAATAAATGGAGGTTCCCTGTAAATTGTTATTGGTGTAAGCTCATAAATCTTGTATGTTGCTCCTTCAAGAGCTAGCTTAAACATTAGAAACGATATTTTATCCAGATTCTCCCTCCTCATTAACCTATAGATCTCTAATGATAGCATAATATCCGTTAATAATACCTCACTTAATAATGATGTTTTACTAATGATTCTCCCTAATTCGTCAATAACTTTACTCTTAACAATAAAGTATTTATCTAAAAGTTCTTTACTGGATCTACTAAGTAGGAATGCTATTTCTTCTGGTGAGAAGAAGAGGAAATAATAGTACTCACCCGATCTTATAATGAATGATGAACATATACCTAGCAATGCAATTAAAACAGCCTCCTTCGAGAAGTATAGAGTTAGCTGCTCAGTTGATAGGTCAAGCTCGATAGAAGTTAATCCCGTATATCTATCAGCCTTAAATAGCTGGAGAGCTATACCCTCCCTTCTATCTAAATCTATTAGCATCGCATTCCTCTCTATTTTCATGGAGAGATTAATTCTTTCCCTATCAATATTAAGGAGGTTACTGTTTTTTCTTAGAGTCTCAATTAGCTGTGAGTAATTTGTTATATGGTCCTCTGCTTTAATATTAAAGCATTGAAGCAACTTATTAATAGGGACTATATCATTTCTTCCAGTAGTACGTATATCTACTTGTGTTTTTAACTTATTGAAGATCTTGGTGAAGACATCATTATCAACAGTTACATTCCTAACATTGAATCCTACAGCATCCACATTCCTAATCATGTAGAGTAAACCTTCATATATGCTTTCATTTAGAAGTGAGCTAGCTATGGGGAGCTTCAACTCTATTCTAACCATAACCAATAACCACTTCATCATTATACTTATATGCTGAAAAACCATTATCCAACTCCACTAAATATTTTGGCTGAAACACGATACCTGTTAGGATCGGTAGGTAAAATGGTAAAATCCCATATCCCCTAATATAGTTTATAATGGGATTCTCAGATTTATCATATTTCTCAATCTTAAATGGATCTACATACTTCTCAACTTCCCATTTATGATTTACAACTTCTACCGTTTTAATACCGTTTAAAGCTGGAAAGCTATAGTTAGTTATTGTCCGCTTCATCTCATTGGGAAGTAGATAAGTCTCAATAACATTAACAACTGATACTCTACTCTCCTTAGATCCTAATCTATGAATTTTCCAGAAATGGTCCTTAGAAAGTTTTACTTCATGCATTTCCAGATTGATTTCCCCATCTTTAAATACTGTAAAGAACCTAACTGTAGGATTATTCCCGTTAAGCGTTGATAATGATGTCTTACCCCTAGCTGGAGAGTCGAAGGATCCCTTAAGATCATCAACTCTTGGATAAAGTTTTCCTGCAGTCTTTTTAATAGCTACTATCCTATTTAGATCTTCATATCTTAAGGGTATACAGTTAATAGGTCTTAAACCTATTGCTAGAAGCTCTCTACTTAAAGCTGGAATAATAGCTCTACCCTTATCCTCGCCTATATTCATATTCCTAGCTATCGATTCTGCTAGTGCTCCAAGAAATGTTGTTGGTGGAGGATAGTAAAAAGATGGTGGAGTTTTAGAGAGCCCTATAATTGATGATTGGAAACCCCATGTAAACTCTACATCAACAATATAGCCTTTAGGCATCTACCTACCCTCTAATAGCTCTAGCCTTCTCCTAGCATCATTGATAGCATTTATAACTACTTCTTCAAAGCTTCCACTACCATCATAAACATAAAGGCTAGTATTATAGCTTACATTAGCCATCTTGCTTCTACACTTCTCTATATAATTTCTACTGAATGAGCCTGGAACTGTCCAAACATCATCTGATACTGCTAGTACTATTGATTCCCAATCCATCACTGGCATAAATCTGGTTTTCTTAGCTCCAAAAGCAAATTCCAATATAAATCTCTGAAGAGCGTCTAGAAAAATCCCTAGCCTTATTTTCCTATTGCTAGCTACAGTCTCCCCTACATGTTCATATACATACGTCGTCTTACCTACGTATTTCGTATCAACATCGAAACTGAATGTATATGTAGCTGATGAAAGCTCTACATAGTATATCATTTGCCCCCTCTCCTTAACAAACGGGGTTCCAAGTGCATATCTGGAGTGAAGCTGAGGCTCTATTACAACAGCTCTCAATGATTCAGCTACAGGTATCATATAGCCAGTATAAAAGTTGGATGTTCTCTTCACACTTCTACCTCCCTCAGCAAAGAGAAATCCACCAATATCCTCAACAACACATCTCTCTATTACTGTTTTTTCAAGTTCATAGTTGTCTCCAGGAACCCCATTAGTATTGAATGCGCTCTTAAACACGTTATTATTAGTACTCTTTAAAAATATTCCCTTACTACATAGACTACATACTGGAAGACTATGAGCTATGGATATCTCAGCTAGAACTTCTTGAAATCCATGAGCTATACTCTCCCCAGAAATTGCTGGAACATAAAATATCGAGTAGCCACTCTCCTCCGGAAGCATAACAGGTACTCTTCTATGTTTAACATAGTTACCTATAGACTCCGTCATGTTTAAAGCCTCCACATTTAGTGAAACCCTACCTCTAATAGATAAAAATACCTCCCCCATTTCATCCACCTCTTTCAGCTTTAGAAAGCTTTAACCTAGCTGAAAATATTAGAGCCTTAGCAGCAACAAAAGATGTTAACTCTCTTAACTCCCCTCTTCCTCCTACCTGTAGGAATCTATCTATTGCCCTTTCAATTGCCTTTTCAACGTCTTCAGATTTTAAACGATCCAGTTCACTTTTAACATTCTCGGAAAGATCTGTCTTCCTGGATAGTGAATGAAGATCTCTTAAAGCCTCCCTCAAATAGAAAATAGCTAAATCCCTAGATGGAGCATAGCTTAACTTATCAATATAAGCATAGTTTTCCTCCTCAGCTACTAGAACTGCTAATGCTCTTGAAAGCTCATTAAGCTCTTTAACACTCATGATTTCACCTCAATATAGAATATACACGGAAAAATTTAAATTTTACTTTTATAAAATTATAGTGCAGTAATATTTTAAAAATATGAGGTTCAAAGCACTATATGCTGGTAAAGAGTATGACTCGTGCATTA
>JAWBQF010000064.1:3621-7540 GCA_038845975.1 Methanomethylicia archaeon | reverse complement strand
CATCTGTAAGTGTTGAGATTCTGAATGAGAATATCGTTTTTTCATTAAGTTTTCTTGATGGTGTTTCAATGGTTATTGGGGATGTTGAAATGGGGGCGATTTTCTTTAATCCATGAAGGCTTTCAGATAGATTTGGATCTATGGATTTAAGCATCTCGTATAGTATTCCTCTCACAGCAAATCCTGAGAAGCCTATAGTTTTAAGGCTACCTTTAATGATTATTGCTCTCAGTATGAATGAGGATATCATGGAGCCACCTATACAAGTAGTGAAGCTGTTTTTGAGGCTTTAACTATTAGTGGCTTTATCTTTTCAACCTCAATAAGTTTTAGTCTTCTAAGTTTCTGTAGATGTCTCCTAACTGTGCTTTCATCCCTACCTAATGTCTCAGCAATTTCATATACGCTTACAGGCTTAGACTTCCTAGTAATGACTTTTAAAACATCAAGCTTACCACCCTCAACTTTAGGTAGATATAGGAGGTCTCTGGGGATTGTTATGAGGAGTGATGAATCCTCAGTTTCAACCTCCAGCATTAAATCCTGAATATCCAGTAAAGTTAAAGCGAGGATTACGGCGATAATTATAATCCTCATGCCGCCGCTAAGATTAACTATTACCTTATCGAATCCTCTAGTCTCCTCTATTAGAATCTGCTTAATTCTGGAAATAGTTTCATATATATCGTGTATAGGAATATCTTTAACACTTACGGAGACCTCGGATAGGTAATATTTGGATATAAAATCCTTAATGAAGCTTACAGCCTTCTCGCTTTTCTCAACTCTAGGACCAGTTATTAGGACTATTTTATCCCCTCTATCAAGCCCATGCCTCGTAATACTTCTAACAGTAAACTTCTCCTCAAATCCGAGGGTGGTGATAATCACTCTACTCATAGTTCACCTATAGTGTATTTAACATACACTATTTTTAAATATTTCTATATGATAATACATAAATAGAAATATTTATATGTTTTTACGCTATGACTATAACTGATAGGTATGAATCTTGAAAATATTTTAAACGATAGAAGTATAAGAATTATAGCTCAACTTCTAAATAGATTTATTGATAGGGAGAGGAACATATATAGATTTGATGTTATTGATAGTGTTAAGAGGGCTAGAAGTCCTGAGGAGCTTCTTGACGCCCTTTATAGAGCTTTAAGGGAGGTTCCAAGCTTAACTAGGGCTACAGGACGTGAGGTTCTTGTTCCGAGCGCTAACGATATTGCTAAAGTAGTTGATGCCGCTAGGAAAAGTAAGGAGGATTTCAATATGGTTAAGAACGTTATTGCATGTTATGCTCTATCCTATTCCGTATACGTAGGTGAGGGGTATGTTCATTAAATTAACGGCTAGAATGTTAATTAACGTCCATGATTTAAATAATGAGGCTAGCGTCGGAAATTTTACGGATATCCGTAAGGTAAAACTAATTAATGAGGCTGGCGAGGTCATAGAAGCGCCTGCAGTTAGCGGTAACATGTTAAAGCATTGGCACTTCATATATATGAAGAGAGCCCTAGAAGAAAAGGGATACAATAAGCTTTGTAGCTACTGTTTAAATGAGGAAGCTTTTAGAATTCCTCAAGATGATCCTAGAGTTTCAGGTTTAAGGGATCCTGCTGAAATCGAGGAGAAGATCGTTAATACATGTGCTATTGAGGATCTTCATGGCTACCTTTACCCCGGAAAAGCTGCCTCTAGAAGGGAGTCCCTCGTAAAGTTTTCATGGCTTATTCCAGTTTTAAATTTACAAAGCGAAATATTTACCGCTACACATAGTAGAGTAGCAAGAGGTGTAATAGCTGAAGAGGTAGGGGAGGAGAAAACCCAACAGATTCAGCAACAAATGCTTTTCTATAAGCAATATTCTTCAGGTCTTTACGGTTTTTCAGCATGTTTAGACCTAGCCTATGTTGGAATTCCCTTTACAACTAGAAAGTTAGTAATCAGCGATAGGGATAGAAGTATAAGAGTAAGAAGTGCTATTGAAGCATTCATACCGTTTTTAACAGGAGAGTTTGGAGCTTCACAATGCAGAGCTTTACCGATAATTAAAATTCAAGAAATCCTAATTACATATTCGAGAAGTGTTTGTCTACCGAACCCCACCGCAGCTGTTTACAGCAACTATCTTAAGGAATCTATTAGCATCTATGAGGGTTTTGTGGGCGTATCTAATGCTGATGTCTTAATGATGGTTTATCCACGTCAGGGCTTAGAGAGAAGAGAAGGTAAATTGAAAATTTTTGAGTATGATAAGCCGCTAGATATGTTTAGGGATCTCGTTAAGGAGACACTGTAGGGATTTTAATGCTTCTACTAGTGGTTAACTGTAAGCCTTCATCTCTTCTCTCCATTAAACTTCCAAAATCCTATCAATCCCAACCATCCTTTCTCCTACCTCCCCCATCAACTATTTTCGGAGTTTATGCTAGAGGAATTGGAGTAGCCTTAGACTTACCTCAATTTGAAGCCCAAAAACTAGCTATGAAGACCTTAATCAATGTTTCGTCAAATAGTTTAATGCCCTCTACAAGAAGTGGAGCATTGATTAGAAGATGGCGGATTGAAAGTAATGGTGAGGTTACTATAAAATCCGATGCTATGGTTAGGGAGTTTATTCATACATCTATAATACGTCTATATTTTGTAGTTAATGAGAAGGAATTTAAATACAGGAATCCTGAACAAATCCTCTATCTATGCGGCTATTCATGTAGTAGAATTGGTGATACCGAATCTATAGTTTCACCGTTCTCCATTAGAGTGGTTAGGGTTAGCTCAATAAGTATTAATAGAGAAGTAAAGCTAGCAGGATATGTTCCAGAGGAAGTTATTAAGGAAGTTGTTAGTGGAGACTATACGGTTACTGAAATGCCAACCATGTATGATGCTAAAAAATATAAACCCTACATACTGCCCCTTTCGGCAAGGGAAAAACACTATATTCCATCAGATCTTTTTGTAAGATTTAAAGATGATGTTTCATGTATTGAAGTTGATGGTGGATATGTAAATGTTTAAAGAAATACTTGAAAGGATATGTAGAAAATACACGTTTTACCCACGTAAATATCAACTGCATTTTGCAGAGGTTCTTGATGAATTCATCGTAAATGAAGTCAATAAGCCAATATTTGTAAGGCTTCCGTGCGGTTATGGAAAGACGTTAATAGGTCTTTTACCCTTTACTGGGCAAAATCTAGCTGGAGAGTATCCATTATCATCAAGGCTTATATATGTTCTTCCAACGAGGGCGCTTATAAACTTCTTTGCTAAAACGGCTAAACAACTAATGGAGAGAATTGGACTACAGGGAGTTGATATTGCTATCGAACATGGTGAAACCCATACAAGTCCACATTACTTTAAAGACGTTATCATTACAACCTTAGATACTTTCTTCTATGTATACACTAAAAAAGCCGTAATCGATAATCATCTTGAATTTCCAGCTGGATGTATAGCCACCTCAACAGTAGTCTTTGATGAGGCACATATGTACCAGGGTGGAGAGGGCTTAACGTTTATTGCGTTGAAGAAGCTTATACAGCATCTTACCGAGGCTAGGATTCCAGTTATAATCATGACGGCAACTATGCCCGAGAAACTGGAGAAATATCTCTTAGAGGGTACTGGAAAGATGTCCGTTGAGTATGGATTATCTGGACTTGATGAAAAATATGAATCTAATGAAGGTAAAAAAGAGTACGATGTTAGACTTGGGGATGAGTTAGGTATTACCGATGATGTGGATATAGCTAATATCGTTAAGAATTATAAAAGAGCACTTATGGTATTCAATACCGTTTCGAAGGCTCAGAAAACATATCGTGAGCTTAAAGATAAATTTGATAACGTCATACTATTACATTCAAGACTCTGCAGAGTTGTACGTGAAAAA
>JAWBQF010000064.1:0-3495 GCA_038845975.1 Methanomethylicia archaeon | reverse complement strand
GAGCAGAATACATGATTTAATAAGCAGGGGAGAACATGTAATTATTGTATCTACACAGGTATGTGAATCCGGACTTGACTTCAATGCTGAAATACTCATAACTGAAGCTGCGCCCTCAGATGCATTAACCCAAAGAGTTGGACGCTGCGCGAGAAGAGGAGGATACGGTGAGGTGATTATAGTTAAGCCGAAATCAAGTCATCCATATGAAGAACAGTATGTTTCAATAGCTATGCAATATCTTAAGAATTTGTCTGGAAAAACAAGAGGAATCGTCTTTTCCAGTTTTATCGAAAACATGAAATTCATAAATTTAATGGACTACACCCCGAGAGAGGAAAATAGAATGGCTAGAGAACTGAGAACATTTATGGATGGATGGCTTAAAGTCGCAGAGGCTCCTCCAGAAAATCTGGATTTGAGAATACGTGAAACAAATTTCATCTCGATTCTACATTTAGTAGATAATAAGTTATATAATGAAATAGTCGACGCTCTTAAATATAGGGGAAAGATTTCCTTGGCAAAACTTAATACTTCAATTGAAGACTTCAGAACCATATTAAAGGAACATACATTCACGCTTGACATGAATATTCTCTTCGAACATAAAGATGGCGAGAGAACAGTAAAATCATTTCTACTACATGAAATTAATGGTGGAAAATTCGTTATAAGGATAAGCAATGAGATGGATGAAAATGGAAGAAATAACTACTTCCTTACTAAAATCAATCCAGATCAAAAAATAATACCCTACAATATGTACCTTATAAACAATAGATACTGTAATGATGAGGTTGGATTACATGATTTGCAATAACTGCAACTATAGGGAAACATGTAAATATGTATATAAAGATCTCTATTTCTCATGGGAGAATGAGTGTTACATACAGCATGTTAATGAATGTTTAAAGGAGTGGAACAATATCCACTTAGAGTATCTTGGAAGTTTATCAAGAATTCTAGGAATTAGAAGGGAAGAAGTTGATATGGTTATTAGAATGTCTATGCTACTTCATGATGTGGGAAAGCTTACAAAACTTTATCAAAGGAAAATTAGGGAGAAAGTACAGCTTGAAGGATTTAAGCATGAAGTTCTAGGTTCAGCATATACGTTTAAATTACTTAATGAGCTAAAATTGAATGATGAGATACCGTATGTTGCTGGTTGGGCAGTATTACTTCATCATGAAGCTCTAAGGAGAAACTTAAAGCCTGAACAGCTCATTATACCGATGAATAATCCTGAAGCTATGGTTAACGGCCGAGCATTACTGCTACTAGAAGACTTATTAAAGGATAACTTAAATATAGGTAATGTTAATATTTCCGATATGAGTAGGGATTACGTTGGAAGAATTGTGGATTGGTTATTCAAATATAATTTTCAAAGCTCGTCAAAGCATATACTGAGGTTAAAGGTTGCTAGCTTACAGCATATAATTTGCTTCTCTGATGTACGGGCTGCAAACCGTATTAGAGGTGGAGAAGTTTCGTCACCATACTTTAGGGAGGTTATTGGTGTCTATTGATTTATGAGTATGAGGAAGATATATACACCTAGACATCCATTAATTTTAGAGAACTACATAATGTACGGTATCGTATCGGCTTTAAGTAGAGGCTTAAAGCCTGATAAACAATACAGAATAAAAGTTACTCCTAAGGGAGAGTTCTACGAAATATCATATCCCGAAGAGCTGAGAATAGATTGTTCAAGCATATATAATGATGTTGTTAGAGCTCATGATGAACTAATAGAAATCGAGAAGTTTCCACGTAGGATTGGGCTTTTAGGATCTTTAGGATTTCAAAATGAAGAAAATATATTTAAATTTATATCAGAGACAACTGAAGTAGAAAATATCAATGGAATATACTCAGGGGAATCATTAGAGCTTAGTGAAAGAGGAAGTCCATGCGAACTTCATGGAAAACATGTTAAAACAGCTCAGATACCATTAGCACCAACGCTTGGAAAATATTATAGTAAACATATCTCTGATGATGTATCTCTACCTAAACCTAGACAGTATAGTATATGTTCACTATGTCTACTATTAGCGCTGGAAGGGCTACTTAAATATTCTACTATTTTTCTAATACGTGGTGAGAGATATACTGCATGGATATTTTCTCAATTAAAGCCGAACACTACATGTACAGCGGATAATTTAAATTATCTAATTGTTCAGAATCAATTAAGTAAAAGAGCAATAGCTAGAAAAAACTATATGAATGAGGTGCCAGAGATAGTAGTACCTCTACTAGTTTTTTACATTGCTGATTCACATGTAGCAATGGAATTATCTAAATTAACTCCTGAACTCATATCGTATAAACTTGAGGGTGTTGGAAAAGCTCCTGCTATAAGGTCCTATAACACATATAATATAACTTCACTACTTGAGTTCATAAGTACTGTTAAAGGAGTTAAACCTGAGTTTGAATATACAATTGATGCTTTAAGGAGACATGTTGATAAATGTGTTGATGCTCTTACATTTCTATCACTATCAATACTGGCAGGAAATATAGATAATTTCTATGATTTCCTTAGATTATGCTCAGCATACTATGGGCAGGGAATTAATATAAGGATACCAAATGAAGAAGAAATACGTGCAGCAATTCAATGGTTTTATAGAGGTTAACACTACATAATTTAGTGTAAAATAAGAATATTATAGTGCCTTAAGATTAGAGAAGACTATTAATTATACTATTGGAGAATGATTAGGAGTAGGAAGTATACTAAGGGAAAAATAGTAATGGAGCTATGATGATTATCAGCTATTACAACATGCAATAATAGTAGAATAGAAACTTAACAGCTTAGAATAGTAAGTGGTATAGTTAATAAGCTGTAAGTATTATTTCTAGCAGGGTTCCGGTAGTTTTAAGTTTCGGTATGAAGTATTTAGCTTATGATGAAGTATATAACTGTAGTTGATGTTAAGAATTATTCTTTATGTCCTATGATAGCATATTATAATAATGTTTTGCACATATATGAGAGAGTTACTGAGACTATGGAGCTTGGTAAGGAGATTCATGATGAAGGTTTCCTATCTCATTTGATTCCGAAGCTTAAGGCCGTTAAGGTTTTAAGGAATATAGAGTTGACTAGTGGAAGGTTGGGGTTGACGAATATGTACCTGCAGATGCTAAATGGTCTGATCCAGAGTTTGGAGGTGCTCAGAGACATCATAAAGCCCAGTTGGCAGCCTATTCCATTCTTATAGAGGAAGTATATAGAACGGTTGTTAAGAGGGCAGTAATATATTATGTAAGAGCGAAGAAGACTGTAGAGGTACCAATAACAGATTCCTTGAAGCATCAAGTAGAGGAGGAGATTAGGAAGATATATAGGATGATTAAAACCGGGAATGAGCCTAGAGTGAGGATAAACCCTAAGAAATGTGGGGGCTGTAATTATCAAGTGTATTGTAAGGCAAAAACAATAGATAGAACATTAAAATTGAGGAT
>JAWBQF010000063.1:0-7585 GCA_038845975.1 Methanomethylicia archaeon | reverse complement strand
CTTCACCTAGCATTATTGGAGCTCTAACTTTCGAAACTATGTTGAAGTCGGGGAAGCTTATTTCATCAATCTTCCAGTCAAGCTCTCTAACTCTATCTAATGCTTTACTGAATGACTCCTTAACGCTATTCATAGAAGCATCAACAAAATCCCTAATAACAGCTAGCCGAATCCCTCTGTTTCTAATATCCTCAAGTTTATTGTAAACAGACTCAGTAAATCCACTTATTAAAGTATTTAGGGTTACAATAATATCCTCAGTATTTCTAGCTAGAATTCCTACATGATCTAGAGTATTTGAAATAGGTAATACTCCTGCTACTGGTATTCTATTTATAGTTGGCTTAAATCCTACAATTCCACAGAATGCTGCTGGAATTCTAACAGAACCGCCTGTATCAGTACCTAAAGCAATAGGTGTAATACCTGTAGCTACAGAGCCTGCACTACCACCTGATGATCCGCCTGTTATTCTCGAGGGGTCGAGAGGGTTTCTCGATGGACCGAAATGAGGATTTACATTTGTTGCTCCCATTGCAAGTTCATGCATATTAGTACGTCCAATAAATACTACACCCATATCTTCAAGTACACTAATAATCTTAGCATTCAGCTTAGGGTTAATGTTAAGATATGGTGTTCCAGCCCTTGTAGTAAATGGTTTATGATCAATATTATCTTTTACAGCTACAGGTATACACATTAAGGGCTTAAAGACGCCTTCACAAATATGCTTGTTAAGCTTATCTATATGTGAATATGTAAGATCATGATTGATAAGTAGGAAGTAGTTAAGCTCCCTCCCAATACTTTCAGCTTTTCTTATAGATTCCGATACAATATCTTCAGCACTTATAACTCCTCTATATAGATTATTTAAGATTTTCTGAATAGCTGATTTCCGAAGTATAGATTGCAAGCTCTACCCTCCCCCACTATACCGTTCAGAAATATCCTTCTCTAAATACTTTAATATGATGGCTTTAACTATTTTCTTAACATCCTTAGATACATCTTCAAGAGCATCATTAAAGACTTGGCTAAACTCATACTCCATAACCTTTAGTGGATAGATAATATATAAATTTCACTCTTACATAGCATATCTATTCGGGAGATTTCATACCTATCTATAGGATATTTAAGACAATCTATTGCTAGCTTCCACTGTATTGTAAAGACTGAGAGTAGCTAGAATCCTCTTCAATCTAGCATTCTATGTGTTAATGTAGATAGCCATCACTTACTCCAAGTCGACATCTACTGTCCACAAGTACTTACAAACATCATCTCTTGATGACTACCTATCCATACCATAAATTCCCTCAAATCTGAAGCACCAAATCTGGAGATAGATTTTCGATAAAGATATATAATATCATTTAAGTAGTAATGAGCTTGCATGTCTTGCAGCTATTAGGAAGCTTCAACATCAAGAATTGAGTACTCTATTTTAACATTATTATGGATGGGAAATATAGGTTTAACACATTTAAAGTCTTAACTTCAGGAAACCCTATCTTTAAACCTGCTGGAATAGTTTTCCTCTCTACACTAAGTGAGGAGACAACAGTAACTGTTGCTAGTAGTGGTATTAGTGGTTGAAACTGCTTTAAACGTATCTACAAGAACAGAGATTAATAATGTAGTTATAGCTACTATAAATACTGACGATATTGATGGATCAACTGATACTGCTGGAGCTATAGTTAATGAAGAGATAGGAATTCGAATGGGGAATCTAGGTTTAAACATGATGGATTACTTAAGAAATAATGACTTTTACATATTCCTTTCAAGGATAGGTGACCTTATCCTTACAGGACCAACAAGTATGAATGTAATACGGTGTAGCAGTAATAGTTATAATATGATAATTATCTCAATATGTTTATATATTTGATTCTAGTAGTGTCTTTATGGAGTCTCCTGATTATGTTCGTCTAAGTATAGCTGCTGATATTGCTTTAGGTTTTAGTAATGGACGGTTTAAACATAATGTTAAGCCTTACTGTATTAATCTACTACTACATTTCAATGATGGCTGTAAGGCTAATTGTTTATATTGTGGTCAGGCACGTGAAATCTCTAAGGGGGCTACATGTAAAACCCTTATACGTGTTGAGTGGCCTCTACGTAGTCTTAATGAGGTTATTGAGAGGTTACGTGAAGTTCAGGTTAATGGCTGTTCTTTAAGACCCTTCAGAATATGTGTAGCATCAGTAACTAATAGGAGAGCTGTGAAGGCTGAGATTGAGGTTATTAGAAGGGTTTATAATGCTTTAAGGCTTCCAATAAGTGCTTTAATTAGCCCGACAATATTTGGTTTGAACAGTCTTAAAGAGCTTAGAGATTCAGGTACTGAGAGGATTGGAATTGCTATTGATTGCGCTACAAGAGAAATATTTGACATGTTAAGAGGAAGAGAAGCTCAGGGTCCTCATAGCTGGGATAGATATATTGAGGGGATTAAAGAGGCTGTAAGTATTTTTGGAAGGGGGAGGGTTGGAATACATTTAATAGTTGGGCTTGGAGAGACGGAGATGGAAGCTGTTAATCTTATTCAGGAAGCTCATGATATTGGAGCGGAAACACATCTCTTCTCCTTTTATCCTGAGGGGGATTCCATTCTTGAGAGATGGATTAGACCACCAATAAGTCAATATAGGAGAGTCCAGCTTGCCAGATACCTAATTAATAATGGATTTGTAAGAAGTAGCGAGATGATATTTAACAGTTACGGACAGATAATCAACTTCGGAGTTTCAAGTATTAATATTAGGAGAATTATAGAGTTTGGTGAGGCATTTATAACTTCAGGATGTCCAGGGTGTACAAGACCATTTGCTAATGAAAGACCAGGAGAACAGATAAGAAACTATCCATATCCACCGGATAATCGTGAATCTAAAAAGTTTATGAGACAAATTGAAACATACATTAAACCTAGAAATACATTAAAAACCTTAAAAAATTATCTTAAAAACAGAATTAAAGCAGCTATAGAGTAACCGGCTACTCCCACATAAATTAATGCTAATCAGTCTCTAATCTTAAAATCCATGATTAAGTATATTCAATAAGAATTAATAATTTATTATGCTAACTATATGAGGAATACTAGATGGGCTTCACTGTTTACTTGTGGTGTTGATTCCCTATTCCTTCATGCCCTCATCTACTAATATAGTTCCTCACATAATAGGGCTAAGTTTAGACTGAATGTTTTTCTACTGAATGTTTTTTCTTTTGAATTGGGTAATGGTTTCTCCTCTATTTTCATTAGCTATTTTCTTGCTCCATTTAATAGGTATGCTGATATTAAGGAGGATGTTTATGATGGTTAACTATATATCTATCCAGCTCTTTCAAACTCTACCTATCTAATAATACCATTAAGATTTATTCAGGGTATGAATAGAGTTATGGTTTCAGGCACTATTACAGCTATTCTCACATTCAATCCTCCTCTAGCGGGAGGATAAGGTACTAGGTATAAATACATCAGCTGTATATTAGCTTAAGTACTAGGCCGTTCATAGGTGGGTTATTAACCTACAGCTTTAAGTGAGAAAGCGTCTTTCTAGTAAACATACCTATTTGTATAGTTGCTCTCACACTGTACTGTCAACTTAAGTAGAATATTCTAAGATAGAGGATTCTTTAAAGTAGGAGCAGTAATGATCTAATTTAAGAGTGGTAGGCTATAGCGACTCTTAACTATCCCACTGTGAGCAACCATGCATAGAGGATGCTACTACACCAATAGCAATGGAAATAATCTTAGAGCTGAAGCTGACAAGATACTGGAAGCTTAGCCATAAACCTTATTTAGGTTTAAGTACATGATTTATCATACAATGTAAATAAATTTATCTATAAGTTTCGCTTAATATTTTTATTTTATCTATGTATTTCTCAATTTCGCTGTTACTAGTTAGTATGTTTTTAGCTTCGCTTGCTAGATGTAGTCGGTTTAAGCCGTAATCTTGTAGTTTACTATGATATATTTCCTTTAACTGTTTGCCGCCTTCAATATGTTCCTTTACTGATTCTGCGGCCGCTAATCCTGAATACATGGCGTAATATATTCCCTCACCAGTATCGCTTCTTACAAATCCTCCAGCATCGCCAGCTAGTATGATTCTACTATTGATGATTAGATTATGTTTTGGACCTGATATCGGTATCATGTATGACTCATACCTTAGCACTTGATATCTTCCAAATCTGAATTTTAGAAAGCTGTTTAGCTTATATTTGAGTTCATATAGGCTTCTTACATGTTTTAATGGATATCCTAATCCTACTAGGACATCATCTTTCCGCTCTGCAATCCATGTCCATCCTTCAGGTGTTCGGATACTATCATAGTAGACCTCAAAATATTTATTAATGGTTTTCTTATCATTAATAGATGTTTTAACTACTGCTTGTAGTGTAGCTGCTAGGTCCTCCTTACTCCATGACTTATTAAATAGCCTAGATATTGTAGAGTATACTCCATCACATGCTATAATAAACTTACCCTCTATATTGGTGTTATCCCCTAGTTTTACTATACATCGATCATCAACTATTTTGACGCTATTAACGCTTAACCCATCTATAATTTTAGCTCCATACTTCACGGCTTCCAATGTTAATAGATGGTCAAATATATCTCTATAAACTATGGCTCCAGCCTCATAAAAGCTGATGGTTGCTGTATTTCCACTTGGTGCTATAATTCTTACACCTAACAGTTCTGAAGCTATGGCTTCCCTAGATACTTTAAAATCCTCTAATACTCTTGGATATAGTACTCCAGCACATGGTTTATGTCTAGGCATTTTGCGTCTTTCAACACCTATTACTTTAAGCCCTAGTTCAGAGCAATGTTTTAATGCTAGTGCTCCTGCAGGGCCGCATCCAACTACTATAACATCATACATTTCAACTACTCCTCTAGTAATTTATATAAGCATGCTTCTTATAAATGATTCCATGTGGAGAATTATTGATACTGGTTTACGTAGTGCTGCTGAGAACATGGCATTAGATAATGTTATATTGGAGGCTGTTTCCCGTAATAAAGCCCCTAATACTATAAGATTTCTTAGATTTTTGAAGCCGTGTGTACTTGTTGGCTATCATCAAGATGTGGATCAGGAGGTTCGTGTCGACTATTGCGTTATGAACGATATTGAGATTAATAGGAGGATTACTGGTGGCGGTGCTATATATTTTCATCCCAGCCATTTAGGATGGGAGGTTATTTCCTCTTGGAGTTATTTATTTCCAAGAGATATTGAGGATCTATATGGATTTATCTGTAAACCTATAGTTGAGGCTTTACGTAGAATTGGGCTTAACGCTAGGTTTAGGCCTAGAAACGATATTGAAGTTAACGGTAAAAAAATTTCTGGAACTGGTGGAACTACACGTAATAATGCCTTCCTATTTCAAGGAACATTACTTACTGATCTAGATGTAAGGGAAATGCTTAAATGTTTAAAGATACCTATCAAGAAGTTAAGCGATAAAGACGTAGATTCTCTAAAGGATCGTGTTACTACAGTAAGATGGGAGCTTAATTACATGCCTGATTTGGAATTTATAAAAAGCATTATTGTAGAGGAGATATGTAAGCATTTTAATGTAGATGCTGAATACTCTAACTTAACAGATTTTGAGCTTCAGCTTCTTAGAGAGCAAAAGTCATACTTCCGGTCTAGTAGCTGGATATATCTGGTTAAAGTACCGAAAAGAGGACTTTTCCATTCAAGCATTAAAGTATCTGGAGGACTTATTAGAGCTGCTGTTAGTATTCGTGAAAACATTATACAGAGTATATTTATAACAGGTGACTTCTTTACATATCCACAAACATTAATTAATGAGCTTGAATGTAGATTAAAACATACCTTACTAGATGAGCTTGAACTGTTAAACATTGTTGAAAATGTATTCACGGATCTTAATGCCACTATTCCAGGTGTATTACCACAAGATATTGTTAAGGCTATTATTAATGCAGCCAGTAAAATCCATTTACTCGATTTAGGGTTAACAGAGGATGAGGCTAACAGTATCATTGAAGTATTGAAGCCTATCAATTATACTTTACCTAATGCTAACTATATCCTGCTACCTTATTGCGCTAAGCCTGTAGAATGCATTTATAGGTATGATACTGTATGTGTAAAATGTGGTCTCTGTGAATTTACATTAATCCACAAAGCTGCAGAGAGATTTGGATTTAAGCCGATTACAATAGTAAATTATGAACATCTAGAGGAGACATTAATTAGGCTAAGAGATATTGGTGAGAAAGCATGGATTGGCTGTTGCTGTGAGGCATTCTACGAGAAGCATTTTGAAGACTTTAAAAATATAGGATTACCTGGATTAATAGTTACAGTAGAGGGGATAACATGCTATGATCTTGGATTAGAGAAGCTAGCGTATGAGGGTAAGTATGATGGATTATCAAAGCTTAGAGTAGATCTTCTAATTAAAATATTTAAGCTATCGGATTCCATGAAGATGATTAAGGCTAAATCTACATGCCCAGTAGCTTAGCAATTCATACTACTAGAGTTAATGATTAAATACTAGACTCTATCTTAAACCTAGAGAATATTGTGAGAGCTGTAGATTTATTCATTAATGGTTTCATTAATACTTATAGTAGAGAGTATAAGGGTAACTTTTGAAGCTATAGTATTAGTTACTAATTTTAGAGAGTAGAGTCTATATATCTTCTTACTCCAGATTAACGTCTTTGAAGCTATATGTTTCATTAGTATTAGTGGTTTGATATGCTGTTTCATGACTTAATTATGCTTGCTAAACTATCTTATTATCAAATAATGTAGGTTAAGCTACAAAGTTAACTGCAATAAGTCTTAATCAACTTCTGTAAATGAAATATTAAAAGTTAATGGGTTAATTATCCTAAGCATATTATTAACATGTATCTACTAACATGATCAATAGAATAATTGATGCCAGCTTACTAAATCTATGAGTTCATCTGCATATTCATAACTATGCCTAATAGCTAGGAGCTTACTTGCCCTCCTTAAACTACATCTCAAAGTAAGTTATTAAAGCCTGTAAACATGAATAGCATCCCTATCATCAAAGAAACAGTAGCTACTAGTTGTGCTAATATAGGGTGAGACGCCTTCAAAATAAACTTCTAACTTGGCAGGACAATGAGTATGACTAGTAGCTACTGTTTCTTTAATTGGATACTGTTACTTTTAGATTTTTGAGGGACTTTGAGAAGTTATTCTTGGAGGTGATATTAATAGATAAGCTTCTCAAAGCCCTAAGAGATAAAGGAGTTTTCAGATAAGGTTTCGCTTAAAAGAAGTTGAGGGCATGTATTCTCTACATGGCTTAGCTATAGGGATATTGCTTACGTCTGTCGGGTTGTTGATGTGAGCCATGTATCAGTATGGCGTTGGATTCAGAAGATTGAAAGCGTAGGGATTGATGTGAATCCAATAGAGGGATGGTAGCTATTGATGAGATGAAGCTGAGGAGGCATCATTTCTATTATGGGCTGCAATATACGTTAGGACAAAGAGCTTTT
>JAWBQF010000062.1:0-7638 GCA_038845975.1 Methanomethylicia archaeon | reverse complement strand
ACAATCAAACCAGCTTCCACATTACCCGAACCAAAACTTACACCAATAGCTAAACCCTCTGGAAAATTATGAATAGTCATAGCAATAATGAAAAGCCAAACTTTTGAGAGTTTTGAATATGGACCTTCAAATCCTGCAACGGGGTGAAGATGTGGAGTAAAACGATCAATAAAATGTAGTAAGAATGCACCTATAATAAGGCCGCCCATAGCTATCCATGGTCCACTTAAATCAATTGCAGGAACCAAAAGACTGAAGGCTGTAGCTGCTGACATAACTCCTGCAGCAAAACCAAGTAAGACATCCAATGTATCATCAGAGAAAGATTCCTTTAGAAATATGGGGATTGCTCCAATACCCGTAGCTAAACCTGCCAATAAACTAGCTAAAAACCCTAAATAAATTATCTCCATTCAACCCACAACCCTCTTCAATTTAATATTTTACAAGAAAAATAAAAGATTGTTCAACTCTTCTATTTTCATTATCTCTCTTCTACAAAGAAACTTTATGACAAACTGACCAGAAACTACAAGTTTAAAATTTACAATGCAAGCAAACCCTTTAAAATAGTAAAGCAAGAATAAAGAAATTCATCGAATATGTAGCAGACGATGAAACTCCATGAAATTTTCTGAGTTTGCTACTGGGAAAGATGGAATATAGGAGCTGTACTCATTCCTCCGTATACGTATACTGTTAAATTAGTTTATCAGAGATTAGGTAAAGAAATAATTAAAGCGATAGAGTTAATCAATTTTCCTCCGTAAATTAATTAGGCATAGAGACTTATATTTCGTGGAGGGGACAATTTAGGTAGATTCTTATGGCAGAAGTCGAAAACTGAACGCTTCGCCAGCAAGAGAGTTAAGGATTTAATAGTTATAAGTTATACCAAGCAAATGCTAACAAAATTAGAGAGTATGTTAGAAAAATTTACAAGAATTATGAACAATACCTAAAACCTTTAAAGGAAGTCAGAGAAATTACTGAAGAAAAACATTAAGCCAAGAAATAGTTGAGCTTAGAAGAAGGGAGACGCATTAAATGATAACTTTTTACTTTGACACCTCAGCTTTAGTTAAAAGGTATCTAAAGAGATCGGCTATGAAGTTTTTAGATAGGGTATTTGAATTCAAAGAATATGGATTCACCATTTCATTTTCCTGCAAAGGAAAAGCTCATCCTAATATGCTCAGATAAAGATTTAGGTAGAGCTGCTGAAAAAGGAGAGTATGTAAAAACTTCACCAAATCTAGGGAGATATTGATTAACAGAGATCTCTACTTGAGTAGGATACATAAGTCTAAGAAGCGAGCTTATCTAATTTTTCAAGGTATCTTTTTCTTCTGGGTCAATAGGTTCTATTTATCCCAAAGGCCCCTCATATACCTTTAAGTAGGCTACCAAGTCTTCTTGTTATAAGCCCTATAATTATATCTAACTTCATCCTTCTTAACAATTGAACCGTATGATGAGGATTCATCTATAAATTTTCAAAATAACGATATATTCTTTTCTCGAAAGATTTATATGTTTTTGAAGATAAAGGTTTTCTTTGATTAAAAATGAGAAGATATATTTTTCTAATAATTCTATCTATAGTGACAATTTTAGCCCCATCTTATCCATTGATTCTAGCACAAGCACCGCCGATTGGTGGGGAGCTTAAGATAGGGTTGCCAGATGAAATAGATAACTTTAATCCATATATACGTATTTTCGCAGCTTCTGGAAGTGTGGTGGGATTAATTTATGAAAGCTTATTGCGATTGGATTTGAAAGGTGTGTATCATCCAGGATTAGCTGAAAACTATACAGTTTCTGATAATGGATTAACGTGGAGATTTAAACTTGTAAAAAATGCTGTATGGCATGATGGAACTAAATTTACTTCAAAGGATGTTAAGTTTACATTTGATATAATAATAAATTCAACTTATACACCTAAATTGGACAAGTACATGTTAAGGGAGTACATTAAACTTATTGAAACCCCAACCGATTATGAAGTAGTATTTAAATTGAAAAAGCCTTGGGCTCCTTTCCTATATTACATTGGTGCATTTTATAGTATAGTGCCTCAACACATCTTTTCAAAGGTGAATATAACTGAGTTTAAAAATATGGAAAATCCTGTGGGTACAGGTCCCTTTAAGTTTAAGAAGTATACCCCTGGTGTTTCCATAGAGCTTGAAGCAAATACGGCGTATTGGGCTGGAAGACCATACGTAAATAAAGTGGTATTTGTCCTTTATAAATCAACAGCGGCAATGATGATTGCTTTACAAGCTGGAGAAGTACAAACGGTAGCTGCAGTTACCATAGACCCTACACTTGTACCTACCTTCCTTAAAGACCCAAATATAAGAATTGAAATTCTTCCTGGTAATATAATTAGATTCCTTGGATTTAATTTGAAGAGGTATCCGTGGAGTGTACGTGAAGTGAGGGAAGCAATAGCGTATGCCATAGATAAAAAGTCTATAGTTGATACGGTTATGATGGGATATGCCGACCCGGCACCTGATGGATGGGTCCCAGATTACCTTGGAGTTTGGCGTAATCCAAATGTAACTTATAGACCGTTCAATTTAACTAAAGCTAACAAAATACTCGATGATTTAGGATTTTTGAAGGGTCCTGATGGTATAAGAGTAACTCCTAATGGTACAAAGCTTTCAGGTTCAATTCTTACCATTGGTGGAAGACCGGAATTTGAAAGGACAGCTGAACTTATAAGTGGATGGTTAAAGAAGATAGGAATAGATGTTACAGTTCTAGCATTATCTCTTGGTACGGTGGATGAAAGGGAAGGTGTAGGCGATTTTGACTTAGGTCTGATGGGTTTAGGAGTACCATTAGAGGTGGATTGGCATTTATTTGAGAGGTTTCATAGTAGTGCATCTAGACCTCTCGGAGTATATGCGCCTAGAAATTGGATGAGGTATGAAAATCCAGAAATGGATGAATTGTTGGAGAAGCAACGTACGGAGATGGATTTAACTAAGAGAATTGAAATCGTATATAAAATTCAGGAGATTATTGCTAGAGATCTACCTTTACTAGCGTTATATGTGAAGCATACAATATTAGCTTATAGGGTAGATGTATTTACTGGTTGGGGAGCTGGAGACGTGGAAACTTGGGGTGTTACTGGTGCCACAGCATTACGTTCAGTACACTTAATACCTCCTCCTCCACCTCCTGAAAAGATAGAGGTTCCAACACCATACATCCCAATGTGGATGTGGGGTATAGTTGGAGTACTAGTGATAGCTGTAGGGGCTCTTTCCTACGTAGCTTATGGTTACAGGGTGAAGAAAACATAAATATTTATACCCTCATCAATATTTTTTAATGAATGTAATATGTCTTCAATAAAATCGTTTATTATGAGGAGGATATGGTTTTCAACACTTACATTTATTATACTTCTTATTTTGAATTTCATAATTCCAAGGGCTATGCCTGGGGATCCGGCAAGAATACTTGTAAATGAATATCAGCTTCCCATGGAAGCTGTAAATCAGTTAAAAGCTACATTTAATTTAGATAAATCCATACAAGAACAGTTTTTAGCGTATCTCAGAGAAACTCTTCTTCATTTGAATTTTGGCTATTCCTACCGTTATTATCCGACGACTGTGTGGGAGCTTTTAATGCAGAGGTTACCTTGGACTATACTTCTTTTAGGGGTAGCATCCATAACTACGCCAGCCTTTGGAATATTATTGGGTATAATCTCTGGGTGGAGAAGGGGTAAAAAGACTGATCTAGCAATAACTTCTACTTCTATGTTTATATGGGCAATACCATACTTTTGGTTGGCTATGGTTTTACTGTATCTTTTTGGTTACCTCATTCCCATATTTCCATTAGGACATGCTGTAACGCCGGGTGTTTCATATCAAAACCTCTTTGAATATGTAGTTGATGTCTTAAGACATATGATTCTTCCAATCATAGCTATAACACTAACTGGATATGCTTCATACACACTTATAACTAGAAATGCTATGATAGAAACTTTAATGGAAGATTACATACTTACGGCTGAAGCTAAAGGTCTTCCTGAGAAGAAGATAATGTTAAATCATGCGGCTAGAAATGCCCTTTTACCAACGGTAACTATGGTTGCATTAAGATTTGGTTTTATAGTTAGCGGTTCCATATATACGGAAACGGTCTTTTCATATCCTGGGGTAGGTCTTTTAATATATGAAGCAATAACATACCATGATTACCCAGTTTTACAAGCAGCTTTCTTTCTACTTTCAATAACTGTAATACTTGCCAACATTATAGCTGATATAGTATATCTCATAGTAGATCCAAGGGTGAAATATACGTGACGAAACTCATGTTGTCAAAAATTCTTGAAAATGAAATTGTTGCAGCATTGTTGAATAATAGAAAGGGATGTGTAGGATTAATAATTGTAATATTCTTCATATTTATGGCTGTTACTGCAGACATTATATCTCCATACAATCCCTGGGAGATTGTAGGTCCACCTTATTCTCCTCCATCTTCATCACATCCTTTAGGATTAAACGATATTGGACAAGATATTCTCAGCGAATTGATACATGGGTCTAGAGTGAGCTTAATAGTAGGTTTTTCTGTAGCCTTTTTTGGTACATTGATAGGAGTAACTGTAGGACTTATATCTGGATATTATGGAGGCATAATAGATGATGTAATTACAAGAGGTATCGATATACTTTTAGCCCTTCCATCTCTTCCATTAATAATCCTACTTGCAGCATATTTAGGTCCTAGTTTATTCAATATAATCTTTGTGTTGAGTATAATGGGATGGGGGGGCATTGCCAGGATAGTTAGAGCACAAACTTTGAGTTTGAGGGAAAGAGCTTTTGTAGAATCATGTAAAGCTATAGGTATGAGTAATTTTCAAATAATATTTAAAGTAATACTACCAAATATTTTCCCAATAATTCTGGCTGAAACAGTTTTAAGAGTTACTGGTGCTATACTTTCAGAGGCTGGATTAAGTTTTCTTGGTTTAGGGGATCCAACGAAAAAGAGTTGGGGGATGATGTTATATTATGCTAACAGTAGGTTTGCTATATTCTTAGGTCGATGGGAATGGGTATTTGCACCAGGATTCTCGATAGCCTTACTAGGTACAGCTTTCTGTCTTATAGGATCTGCTCTTGATGAAATAGCAAATCCTAAGATTAGAAGGGAGAGATGAAAATGATGATATTAGAAGTGAAGGGACTTAAAACATATTATGATAGTAGAAGAGGCTGTGTTAAAGCTGTCGACGATGTATCCTTCAATTTAAAGCGTGGAGAAGTTTTGGGTATTGTGGGTGAGAGTGGATGTGGAAAAACTACTCTTGGATTATCCATACTTAGATTAATAAGACCTCCAGGGAAAATATTGAAAGGAGATGTAATTTACGATGGAAAGATAAACATAATGAAGATAAGTAAAGAAGAGCTTAGAAAGGTGAGATGGAAAGAGATTTCGATGATATTTCAGGGGGCCATGAATGCGCTGAACCCTGTACATAAGATAATAGATCAAGTGGTTGAAGCTATTGTTTTACATGAAGGAATAGAAAAATCTGAAGCTGTGGAAAGAGCTGCTAAAATGCTTCAGTTAACTGGAATACCGCTAGATAGAATGAAATCTTATCCATTTGAGTTAAGTGGAGGAATGAAACAAAGAGTTGTAATAGCTATGGCATTAGCTTGTAATCCCAAAATAGTGATAGCGGATGAACCTACAACGGCTTTAGACGTTGTTGTACAGAAAGGTATAATTGATTTATTAACAAATTTAAAGAGGAAATTAAACTTATCCTTACTCTTTATAACTCATGATCCCTCCATACTCTCTGTTGTAAGTGATAGGATAATGGTTATTTATGCTGGTAAAATAGTGGAAATCGGAGAAACCAGAAAGATTATAGAGAAACCATTGCATCCATACACTCAAGGACTTTTTAAATCTATTCTGTTACCATTAGAACAATCTAAAGAGTTAATTTCAATACCAGGGGATCCACCGGATCTTGTGAATCCACCATCAGGATGTAGATTTCATCCTAGATGTCCGTATAGAATGGAGCTTTGTGAAGTGGAGGAGCCATTGCCTAGATCTCAAAGAGATGGGATTGTAGCTTGCCACCTCTATGGGTGATGAAGTTGAGTGAAGTATTAGTGGTAGTGAAAAATTTGAAAAAATATTTTCCATTGAAAAGGGGCTTTTTCTCGAGAACTTATGTAAGAGCAGTAGACGACATTTCCTTTGAAATTAAAAGAGGTGAAATTTTCTGTTTAGCTGGTGAAAGTGGATGTGGGAAAACTACTACTGGAAGGTTATTGCTTAGATTAATAAAACCGACATCGGGGAAAATATTCTTTGAAGGGGAAGATTTAATGAAGCTAAAAGGGAATGATTTGAAAAATTTCAGAAGAAAGGCGCAGATAATATTTCAAGACCCATTTGAATCATTAAATCCCAGGGAGAAGGTGATTGATGCCATAACAAAACCGCTGGAAATACATAAAATAATTAAAGATAAGAATGACAAAATCGAGTATGCACATAATTTATTGAGAAGTGTTGATTTAACTCCTACTGAATACTTCTTAGAAAAGTATCCTCATCAACTTAGTGGAGGACAAAGGCAAAGAGTAGCTATAGCAAGAGCCATATCATTAAAACCAAAATTTATAGTGGCAGATGAGCCTGTTTCTATGCTAGATTTATCCATAAGAGCTGGAATTTTGAGACTTCTAATAGATTTAAAGGAAAAGTTAAAGTTAACCTATCTCTTCATAACACATGATCTTGGAGTAGCATGGCATATAGCTGATAGAATCGCAATAATGTATTTAGGAGAAATAGTGGAGCTTGGATCGGTAAAGGAAGTCCTTTCAACTCCACTTCATCCCTACACACAACTCCTTATTTCATCAGTACCAAATCCAAGAAATCCATTTACCACAAATATAGATATAGAGCATTTTGCCCAAATAGAAATTCCAAGCGCTGTAAATCCTCCTTCAGGATGTAAATTTCATAATAGATGTCCAAAGAAAGTTATGAAATGTACTATGGAAAGGCCAATTCTAAAAGAGCAAGCACCAAATCATTTCGTTTCATGTCATATGTATTCGTAATAATTTATGTTTCTTCGAGGTATCTTCTTACGGTTTTTAGTGCGTGGAGTAATTCTCCTCCTAATGCTGTTAGGTGGTATCTTTTCCTTCCGCTGAAATCTTCTTCTCTTATGAATCCTTTAATTTTCATTAATTCTATGATTTCCTTTGTTCTATCTAAGGGCATATTTGCTCTATACGATATTCTTGTTATTGTATTATAATGATTTGATGCTATAGCTTCCAAAACATCCATATATATTTCATATTTACTTCTCTTCTTATTTTTGATCATGACTCTTCATCATAATGGTGGTTTTGGAAGCTCTTGAACTTTTTGAGGTTCAAAAGTTAAGTGAACATTTCTTCCAACCTCTATTTTCTCAGTGTAGTATATTTTCCCATGTATTGTGCATTCATCTCTTATTACGGCTGTTTTAACATAGATGTTTTCTGCTTCACTTTCACTTCCCATAACTAGATTCTCTGCATATAT
>JAWBQF010000061.1:0-7734 GCA_038845975.1 Methanomethylicia archaeon | reverse complement strand
AAGCACTACATTAAGATCTACTTCGTAGTAGACGTTAAGACTAAGGAGGTTTTAGCTATGGATGTAACAACAGATGACGTCCACGACTCAGAAGCGGCATTAATCAATGATGCATCTAGGGAGGGTTTCCGAAGCCGTTATGGATGGAGCTTACGATAATTCTGAAGCCTACAATCTCCTTAGAGGGATGGGTGTAAAACCCGTCATAAAGCCTAGGCGTAACGCTAGAGATGATATAGGTCCTCCGGAGAGATGTAGGATGGTTAGGCTTATCGGAAGGATGGGTGATGAAGGGTGGGCGGGGATGGTGGGCTACGGTAGACGTTGGGCTGTTGAAACAGCCTTCTCAACATTCAAACGCCAGTATGGAGAATACTGCATGGAAAAACATGGAAAGCATAAAGAAAGAACTAGAGGCCAAAGCATACATATACAACATGCTAATAAACCTATAAAGCAAAATCAAAAAGAAACATAAATCAAAGAAGAGACCTAGACAACAAAGAATTAAGCCACAAAGCTAAATTAAATTTTCGATAAAAATATATACGTAGCTTTTTAATAGGCAACTCATGCATAACCTTTTCTTTCTAGACCCTAGTAAAGCTGAAGAGAAGCTGAAAAGCGGGCTACTTAATGTTACCATCTACGGTATGGGACATGTAGGGCTACCCTTAGCTATTGCCTGGCTTCATGCAGGTGCAACTGTATTAGGTGTTGATAAATCAGTTAAAGTTGTTGAAACGATAAACAATGGTTTAAATCCAATAATGGAAGAACCCATACTAAATGAGGATATTAAAAAATATGTTTTAGAAGGTAAATTTAAAGCTACTATTGATGGTGTAGATGCTTCTAGAAAATCAGAATTGAAAATAGTTGCCACTCCAACTCTTATAAGTGAAGATAAGAGAGTAGATTTAAGTATACTTGAAGATGTTCTCAAAACAACAGGTAAGGGATTAGAAAAAGGAGATATTGTAATAATTGAGTGTACAGTCCCTCCAGGAGTAACTTCAGGCTTCGCTAGAAACATACTGGAGGAAGTAAGTAATCTTAAATGTGGAGTAGATTTCGGATTAGCTTATAGTCCTGAAAGAATATATGAAGGAAGAGCTCTTAAAGATATTGAGGAAAATTATCCTAAAATAGTTGGTGGAATAGATTCTAAAACTACTGAAATTGTAGCTTCACTATATAGCTGTATAGCTAGGAAGGGCGTTATTAAAATGGAAAATTCGACAGCAGCTGAACTAGTAAAAATATTCGAAGGAGTATATAGAGATGTAAATATAGCACTAGCAAATGAGCTTGCTAAGGTATGTGAGCTATATAATGTAGATTATCTAAAAGTAAGAGAGGCAGCAAATAGTCAACCATACTGTCATCTACACTTACCTGGATGTGGTGTTGGAGGATGGTGTATACCTGTATATCCATACTTTCTAGTAGAGTCTGTAAAGAAATATGGCTTAAATCTTGAACTTACAGCTTTAAGCAGGAAAATCAATGAGGAAATGCCTAAATATACTGTAAATAAACTCCTAAAATTGATTGGTAATGTTGAGAATAAAAGAGTTGCAGTTCTTGGATTAGCTTTTAGAGGGGATATAGCTGATACAAGATTATCACCAGCGTATGAAATTATTAAAATCCTTAACAAATTGGGAGCAGAAATAGTGGTTTATGATCCGTATGTAAATGATGATGAGAGATTAAAATCAATGAAAATTCTACAAGTAAATAATCTTAAGGAAGCTATTGAGAATGCCGATGCAGTAATAATAGCAACAGACCATTCAGAATTCAAAAAAATAAACATGAAGAACCTTATAAATACAGGGAAGCCGCTAATAATAATTGATGGAAGAAACATATTAAATTCAGAGAATATTCCTAGTAATATCAAGTATGTTGGAATAGGGAGATAAAACTGGTCAATATGAAAATTCTCCATGTAAACAATATAGCTGGAGTTGCCTCAACAATCTCTCACGAGCTTAGGAATAGAGGAATTATTTCTGACGTACTTATTTTTGATGAAAACCCCTACAGCTTCCCATATGACTATAAAATAACAGGTAATAGATTCATGAAACTTTTAAAAACAATGCTTAAAGGATTTAAATACGACATAATACATTGGCATTACCCAAAACAGAGGAAAACTATAAGCATATACTCGAAGATAAAACCTGTAATTAAACATTATCATGGTACAGATCTAAGGGGAAAATTTGAAGAGGCTTTCTGTATAGTATCAACACCAGACCTACTAGAGTACGCTCCAAACAGTATTTATATCCCAAATCCAGTTGATATTGAAAAAATAAAACCAGTATATAGAACAAAAAATCCAAAACCAATAATAACATATTATTGCTCTGCAATAAGTAAGATAGAAATAGTAAAGGAAGCTAAAAGTAAAATAGGAGATAAGTATCAGTTTATTGAGCTTAAAGGATATAGACATGAAGATGCTTTAAACCTACTAGCTAACTCCGACTTATTCATTGATATAAGATCAAACAGCTGGTATGGCGTAACATCGATAGAAGCAATGGCTCTGGGAAAACCCGTTATTGGAGATATAAAAGACGAATTTAGAATGGAATATAATCCACCAATAATTCAATATAATTACTACAAAAACTTAACAAATACCATAAATGAAATCCTAAATAACGAAAATTTAAGAATCAAATACGCCATAAACTCGAGAAACTATATAGAAAAAACACATAACATCAAGACAGTTATAAACGAACTCATTAAAATCTATAGTAAATTATATTAGTAATTCAAAATTTTAGCTAATTAAACTTATAACTCTTTAATAAGATTTTGTAGTACTAATATGTAACCTATTTTAGGATTTCTCTGATTGCTTTGGCAGGATTTATGTTTCTTAATTTTCTGTGTGTTTCGAGTTACTGTTAAATATATGTACTCATATCGTATTTACATATTCCATGATGGGTAGTTAGCACAGTCTAAATATTGATATTTCATTCTCATAGCTATTATGTGACATTTACCTATAACCCATTTCTTAAAGTGGTTTACGTATTCATGAACACATCCTAATTCGCTTAAGTCTAGATATGGTTTAAAGCGATCTGTTAATAGCTCTGACAACTTATAAGTTATATAATTTTTGCCACCTATTGTTTTCATGCTTAGTATTAAGAGTGTGGTTAAGGATCTTGGGGTTTTAATAGGAATAAGTTCTATTAGATGTTAAGATTCTGGTGTAACATTCATATTAGATGTTTGAGGAGGGTTTAGAGCATTAGCCGATCATAGGTTTCTAGATTCTGTTTGTAATTGGGTAAATAAGCTTAGGAGGGATAAATGTAACTTGTCAAGAAAAGAGAGATATAGCTTTAGATGAGAAGTTAAGGTTAATGTAAATTATTGGTTATGATAGATATTAGGGATTGAGATAATAGTATGAAAGCCTACAGGAAGATTATGATATCTAAACATTTCATTAATGAGGTATTAAAGTATTGTGATAGGAACCAATTTTCTTCACTATAGTACATTATGGTTTTCCAAACTTCTCGAAGAACTAAACCGCCATACAACCTTGATGAGAAAAATAGTAGAATAAGATACTCATCATTCAAAAGAACTCACAACAAGGCACTCATATATAATATATTTATAAACCTATAAACGGAAGAATGGAAAGGACAAACAAGGAAAAGATAAAAGCATCAAACAAACTAATTAATCTGCAAAACAGTATAAACCATAATAGGAAATAAGAGAGATTCTACATTAAAATGCAATTAAATTATAAAGCAGAAGATAGAAATTCTAGTAAAAAAGATCATGAAATGATATGGCATCTAAAGTTAACCTGACCTATAAGCATCAAACATAAAATGTAAAAGCAAATCCACATAACAATATATTTTTATAACAGAATGTGAATGGATATATGAGATATATTATATTAACATTAATGTTTAGATGCAAAGATTTAAAAGTTTAAGTAATCATATTAAGGGTCAAGTATGATAGAGTCAAGTATAGTGATTTTAACTAGGAATAGTGAACACTTTATTGAAAAATGTCTAAAGTAGCTTTGTGGCTTAATTAATTTTGGTTTATTGAATCTCTAGTTTATGGATTGGAGGGTTGTTGATGAGCGTTTGATTAGGCGTGGTGAGCTTCTTCTTAGCCTGGAATTTCTTGAAGGCTATGATTCTGAGCTTATGGATTTGAATCGTGGTAAGGTTGGTCATCCCTTCAAGCTTACCGTTAGGTATGTTGAATTCCTTATGATTGTACGTTATCTCTTCTCAATGCCTTACAGGCAGCTTGAAGGCTTCACTAGGGCTTTGAATAGGCTTATCCCTAAGCTTCCATCAGTTGACTACTCTTGGGTTAGGAGACGTATATTAACGCTTAACCCATCTTTACACGATTCGCTGAGGGACTCAAGCGAACCCATAGTTATAGCCGTTGACTCGAGTGGTGTTAGCGTCCACAAGTCTGGTGGATGGGTTACACGCGTATATGGCAGGAGGAAGCGCTATATCAAGATCCACTTCGCAGTAGACGTTAAGACTAAGGAGATTGTAGCGATGGAGGTAACCACGGACGATTTCCACGACTCGGAGGCGCTACCAGAATTAATCAAGGATGCATCTAAGCTTAGGAGGTTTTCTGAAGCTGTTATGGATGGAGCCTACGATAATTCTGAAGCCTACAAGCTTCTTAGAGGTATGGGTGTAAAACCCGTCATAAAGCCTAGACGTAACGCTAGAGATGATAGAGGCCCCCCGGAAAGACGTAGAGCGGTTAGACTTATCAGAAGGATGGGTGATGAAGGGTGGGCGGGGATGGTGGGCTACGGTAGACGTTGGGCTGTTGAAACAGCCTTCTCAACATTCAAGCGTATCTTCGGCGATTACTGCATGGCTAAGGAGCTAACAAACATAGCTAAAGAGCTAACAATAAAAGCATTCATATACAACACAATCATAAACCTATAAACATAAACCTAACACCAAAACAAAGAGCAAACACACAACAATAATTAAGCCACAAAGCTTCTAAAGTCTATTCTTAGTTCGTCTAAAGGAGACTTCCTAATCAAGGAAATGATAATTGTAGATGGCGGAAGTACTGATAGAACATTGGATATTATCTCAAAGTTCCCCATCACTAAAGTAATAAAGAACATCATGGGTAGAGGTAGAGGAAGAGACGTTGGCTGGCGTTTATCCTCCAGTAATTTCATAATATTCTTTGACAGTGACCTTTTCATTGACCCTTACTGGTTTATTGAGATGTCAAAAGCTATTAGAAAATATCCCGAGGCTGACGTATGGTATGGTAGAGTTGAAACTCCATTAGATGTTACAAGCACCATATCGAAAATGAGCGGCATAGAATATACTTACTATCAAGATCGTATACGTGGAAAAAACAGTATTAACCGTCCTGGATGTGATACTAGCAATACAATCTTCCGGCGAAGTATTCTAGAAAAAGTAGGAGGATTTAATAGAAGATTACCCTTCTCTGAAGATGCTGATATTGGACATAGAATTTGGAGAAGTGGAGGAAAGATTGTTTTATGGCAAGAAGCTAAAGTTTATCATTACCATCGTGAAACACTCAAGGGAAAATTTAAACAGAGCTTTGAATTTGGTTATGGTACAGCATATCTCCTTAAGATATATAAAGATTATCCGAAACCCTGGGCAATGTACTTCCTTCTTCCTTATTCTATCATGAAATACTCAATAATATGGAGTAAGAAATATGGCCTCTTAGGACTTGGTGCTGCATGGCTTTACTTCCTTAAAAGATTTTCCTTTCTTTGTGGTTACTTTCACGCCAGGTTGACAAATTATAAATTAATTACCTCATAATAACAAACCTGTTTAAAACGGTAGAAGTTTTGTTTGAGCTATTTTCACTTTATATTGAATGTGATTGATAGTTATGGATTCTTTAAGAGGATCAAAACACTATTTATATTCGGTACTTTAGGTCTCATTAGTCTATTTCTCTAGATATAGTTTAGGAGTCTAGCATGCTCCGGGCCCTTAAGCTATGAATATGTAAATGGATTCATAAATTTGACAAGATTACATCATTTATTCATATTGGCCATGTTAAGAAGCTTTATTGATAAGTACTCTGTTAAGATTCATTCATTGTTATAGTTATGAGTTGTATCTAGGAAAAACGTGAGAATAGTATACATATGCTCATCATCCTCATATAATGATCTGATGTCTATATATTCCTAAGATTTCTAAGTACTTATAAATCATGGGATGAAGTTATAAAGGCTGAAATTAGAATGATTAGTGAAGCTATGAAGACTAGTTAAAATTCCATTAAGAAACTCATATAAAACTGTCCAAGTCTATAAGGTTTAGGCCATAGTTTAAAGTTTTCTGACAGTTTTATATGAGTAATGAATTAATATGCAGGTAATTTTGTTTTAAGGTTTTAGAAAAAATGTAGCTTCTCCATGTATTGAATTGGTATCCACATATTTTTATACTTCACTCTTCTCTTAAGGGTTTCTGATAGAAGCCTATTTATTTCCTCTTGATATTCTATATTTGCATGTATTACTATGCCTTCTGTTAATGCGTCGAGAGCTCTCATTCTACCATCAATTATCATCCTTCTAAATTCTTCTGGTGTGTATATATGTGGATCTAATGGTAAGCCATCTATTAACTCATATACTAGGCTCCATCTATCCCAGTAATTTTTTGGAATGTGTTCTGAAACTATGAGGAGATCTATATCGCTTCCACGTGTATAGTCACCTCTTGCAAAGCTGCCATAGAGAATAATTAGTAGTGGCTTTAATGTTGGAATTATGTATTGCTTCACGTAGTGCTTAACTGCTTCAATAACTCTTTCACGTAACTTAGAATTTTCTGAGCCGAGATAAGACATAACTCTGCATCCCTCTTAGTGTAAAGTTCGTAAGCTGGAGATTCAGTACCTGGATGTAGATTTGGATATCTTAGTGGAGAGTAATGTTTATCAAGAAGTTTTGCATCCTCAATTAACTCCTCTACACTCCTATTATATACCTCCTTTAAAACTCTCAACAATCCTGTTATAGAGTGGCCTTTTGCCTCTATACCTAGAGCATAAAAATAGGCCTTAACAGCCTTCTCACCTGCCTGTTGTGAATGGAAACAGCTCGCTGCATAATGTGTAGAGGAAATAAGATCCTGAGCAACTTTAAGATCCTCGTCAGCATCAGCCATCCATCTTCTAGCTTTAGTAATCCACCTAGACATAGTACCACATACTAATCATTTAAATACAATGATACTGTTACTTTTAGATTTTTGAGGGGCTTTGAGAAGTTATTCTTTGGAGGTGATATTAATAGATAAGCTTCTCAAAGCTCTAAGAGATAAAGGAGTTTTCAGATAAGGTTTCGCTTAAAGAAGTTGAGGGCATTCTCTACATGGCTTAGTTATAGGGATATTGCTACGTCTGTCGGGTTGTTGATGTGAGCCATGTATCAGTATGGTGTTGGATTCAAAAGATTGAGGGAGTAAGGATTGATGTGAAGCCAATAGGGGGATGGTAGCTATTGATGAGATGAAGCTGAAGGAGGCTGGGCATCATTTCTACGTATGGGCTGCAATAGACGTTAAGACCAAGAGCTTCTAGCAATAAGGGCTTCATGGCGGAGAAGCATACTGGATGCAGATCTCTTCCTGAAGC
>JAWBQF010000060.1:0-7901 GCA_038845975.1 Methanomethylicia archaeon | reverse complement strand
AACGAGGTAATCATAAATCCACCTATATGAATATTTTAGCTATCTGAGTTGCCTTAACGGTTAGTGGCTTAAGCTTTTTAACCTCGATAAGCTTAGCATTACGTAGCCTTGCAAGATGCCTCCTAACAGTACTTTCATCTTTACCTACAGCCTTAGCGATCTCACCTACTGTTAAGTAGTCATCTCTATCAGTAAGTATTTTTAGTATTTCAGATTTTTCAGGTCCTATCTGATGCTCTTGAATCTTAATTGCTTCTATAGGTATTTGAACTAAAGTTGAGGAATCCTCGGTTTCAAGCTCTATAGTTATATTCTGGATATTTATGAGGCGTAAAGCTATAATTACTGCAGCTATAATAACTCTCATACCCCCGCTAAGATTAACAATAACCTGATCTACATTCTTAGCCTCCTCAACTATAAGTTTTCTAATTAGGCTAGCTGCTATGCATATATCATGCACTGGGACCTCCTCAACACGTAGTTTAACCTCATCACCATAATACTTCGATATAAACTCAGAGATGAAGCCTATAGCTCTATCAACCTTTTCAATACGTGTACCAGTAATAAGGATGATTTTATCATGTTTATCAAGACCATGTCTAGTTAAAGCTCTAACAGCAAACTTCTCCTCAAATCCTAACGTTATAAATAATGCACGAGTCATACTCTTTACCAGCATATAGTGCTTTGAACCTCATATTTTTAAAATATTACTGCACTATAATTTTATAAAAGTAAAATTTAAATCTTTCTATGCATATACATATTGAGGTGATTTATGATTAGTATGAGGCCTCAGCAAATTAAAGAAATGCAGCAGACATGTTGTAATGTTAATAGAGTCAGTGATGCGGATATTAAAAGAATAGCTACAATGATTTTTGATGAATGGCTTAGCGACCCTGAACGAGAAAGTTTTTCAGTTGTAGATCGTTTAGCTACAACAGTTAGTCATGAGGTAGCGAAGTTCGCACTTTATGAAGTTGTGCGAGTAGCTGAACGTAGAGATGAATATAATGATGCGTATTGGGCGGTAATTAACTTGACTTCAGGACTGGATTGCAAGATACATAGAGAAGAAAGTCTTAATAAATGCAGGAATATTGCACTACATGCATTATCAATGAGGTTTAAAAAGTAGAGGTGGAATGATGAGTTTTCTCAGTCTAGGTTTTAGAATGCTTGTTAATGTTGAAACATTAAACATGGTTGAAAGTGTAGGTAACGTTGTTAGGCATAGAATAGTTCCAATGATACTAAGAAAGGAGGGGGGAGAATACATTATCAGGTGGACTCCAGCAATAAGTGGTGAATGCTTAGCTCATGCATACCAAAGTCTCTTAGCAGACTTAGCCCAGAAAAGAGGATTAAACGTTTGCTATTGGTGTGCTAGAAATGAGTTTATTAAACACTTTGACTTAAACTTTTATAAGCTTACTTCAAGCCAAATATCTTATAGCCATGAAGAAAACCAATTAATAAAATACCTTGAGAAAGAGAACTTAACATTAAATGATGTTAAGGATATTGAGGGAAATATTATAAGATGTTGTGTCATTGAAGATATTGGAGGATTTATGGTAACTCAGGGGCCTACAAAAAGAACGTCAAGATTCCATGTTTCCTATGCAATTCCAACATACGATACTGTAGAGAAAGGTATTGTAGCTCTAGATCATCAATTCATGGTTAGACATGCTCCTGAAGCTGAATTAAGAAGGCAAGGCTTAAAAGAAATACCTCCAGCACAATCACCATACTATCCCCAAGTTGGTTCAGCTCTATATGCATGGATTTTTAATCTGGATGTAAGCGGTATAGGTATCAGTAGTGTATCCGGCGAATCCGTACTTGATGCTAATCAGATCAAGCAAAGAAAAGAAGTTGCACTTGATGCTTTAGCTGAAATGTTAGATTGTAAACTTTTCGGAGCAAAACTAACCCGCTTCACTCCCTTCATTGATTTTGAAGTAGCAGTAGCAGTTATTTCAGATAAGGTTAGATTTACTGTAAGCCCACCAGCACTTGACCTTAAAAAATTCGTATTGGAGACTCTTGATAGAGCGGATAGAGCTAGAGAAGATATTAAGGATGCTGCAATTAACATTTTTCTCTGGTGTAAGGATGAAGACATTAGAAAGATAGTTGAAGAAGTTACTGGAAAAAGAGCTAAAGTAATAGTAACAAATAGTATTAGAGACCTTATATTAGATATTAAGAAAGAGATTATTCATTAAGGTATTAGCTAAATGAAGATTTATCTGACAGCCATAACAGCCGAAATTCACTGGGGATATAGCATAAGAATGTTTCCGGCTTCAGCCACACAGAAAAGTATAGTTGTACCTCCGCCTACAACAATTGTGGGGGCATTAGCATGTGCCTATGCTACTGTAAATAAACTAAATCGTGAATACAGCCTAGTGGAAGAACCTTTTACAACGTTTTCAGCAGAATTCCTACAAGAATTCGATGTTAAATATGCTGCTTTACATCTTCATGAGCAAATCGCGGAGCAGACACTTCAGACTATAAGATACTTTACAATGTCGGTTCAAGCTCCGAAAACCGATATAAATCGTTTTGCTGAAACTTTTAAAGTAGCTGAGATGTTTGCTCCAGTTCAGATAGGCTATGTAGTGGCTCCACTTATAACCATGACGTTCATAGTATTAAGCGGTAAACCATTACCTATAGTAGCAGCATGGTCGATTTCGAGATTAGGATCAAGGGAGTCACTGATATCTATCAAGAAGGTCATGCAAAGTGAAGTAGAACTGCGAAGAGTAGATAAGGAAAGAGAAAATCATTTAGTAAATACATATTACTTTGCAGAGCTAGCAATGCCTCAGCCACCTTCCACCTATATGGTGGAAAGAATGCCTATGCCCATTAATAGAGAGGAATGGTTCCAATGGTTTTCGTTTAAACTGCATTCACCATCAATAGAAAGAAACGTAATTATACCATTACCAAGACAATATACATCAGTAAAAATTCTTAGAGATTGTTTTAAAATTGCCACTAAAATTAATGAAACTATGCTAATACTACTCATACCGATGGAGGTTATGTAAATGTCTTCAAAACTTGAAATATTTCTACCACCAACAACACTTCCTATTTTTCATGATGTAATGTGTACTGCGCTCTGTATAGCTATTGCTGAGGTAGGATCTGAAACTATTAGAAATATTACGTACATGTATGATGTTGATAAAGCCCTAGGGAAAGTAATTATTGAGGGGGATATTGAGACATTTAAGAAGAAGATTGATGAACTTTTCAGTTCACGTAGACTTAAACCATCTGAAGGTATTTCTGAAAAGTGGATATATGAGGTATCGAAGGACTCAGTTAATCTGGAAATGGGAGGTAAGAGGTTTCCATCACCAGGCATGGGAATAGGCAGAAATGTTGCTGCAATCATTAGGAAGCAGTGTTATCTTTTTGCTAAGGGATACCAGTTCATATCGATAAGAGAGGAGGAGGCTGGACCTAAGCCGATGAGGGGCCATTTAAAGATAGGAATCCACGACTCAATAGTATACCTTGTTTGGAAGATGATAAGAAGTGCTTCAAGAACTGTAAACATCATGGGTGAGCAATACTCAATATTGCTTCTTATAGGTGAGGTTCCGAGAACAGTAGAGGATGCATTGATGATTACTCATAAGCTTTATAGAATTGATTATAGTGATGGAGCTACCATAAATCTTAATGAGGACATCACAAAACACATGCTTCCCAGCAATACACTTAACTTAATGCTTGAAGCCCCCGACTTAGTATACCATAATTTCTCGCTAGCTCTTGTTAAGAATCATATTCAGGGATTGCTTGATGTAGCTAGACTTCCAATATTGAATGTGTACGTTTTTCCAGGAGTGATTTTTAATGAAAATAAGGATGTTATAGTATACTTCAGCTTTAATAGAGAATCTTTACAAAACCTACATATGGTTATAAAAACTACGATTGGAAGCGAGGAGGCTTCACGTATAATTAATCATATTAATAGAGCAGTGATGCATCTTGGAAATATCGTCCAGCAAACTCAATGGAGAAGAGAGCTTGCAGTAATTGAAACAGTTATCCCCCATTTTAGAATGTTTCTAAATAATTTACTTACAGGTGCTCCAATCATGGATTCTCTATATACAACTATACGATTACTTACTGGATTTGAGAAAGTAGATGAACGATTTAGATTAATAGCAGAAGAGCTTACTAAAATAGTTGAACGATGAGAATAGCTATATCTTTACTTAGTGAACTTATTGAGAAGTATCCAATAGTCGTAGCATTACTTCCAACAGGTTATGGTAAGTCACGTTTCTTTCAATATAGATCTCATCTAGTGGATACGCTAGGTAAGATAGTTCATGTACTACCGTTAAGAGCTATTGTCTCCGAGCTAGCTGAGAATCTTAGGGAGAAGTTTGGAGATTCTGTAGGCTATCAAGCTGGAATTTATGTTGATGATGTTGATAAAACTCCCTTTCTAACATCACGGTACACAGTAACAACTTTCGATAGTTTCTTCATGAACTTTTACGGAATCCCTGTATCAGAGATGTGGAGAACAGTATGGCATAGTGATGTTGCTTTCCTTACATCACGGTGTTCTCATATAGTATTGGATGAGGTACATCTTATAGCTACGCCGGAAGAAATCGATAATGTTGAGCAGGAATTCGCCAAGATAGTTATGGTAATTAAGGATCTTATTAGATGGAATCTTAAGGTAAAATTGAAGACCATAATATTAACTGCAACGTTCTACCCATGGATTTTTAAGTATATTTTTCCAAGTGAAGCTAAAGGTAAAATAGCCATATTACTTTATGCCTCTGAAGATCATGAATATAATTTACAAGTAAGGAAAATACTTGCTGAAACAGCGAAAATAGAAACTATTTGGGATGAAAAAGATGAATTCTATACTAAATTTAAGAATTATACGGAAAAGGTTCCAACTTACCTTCACTACATGAATATGAATGAAACTGTTAACAATCTTTTAAAGGATAAGGATCTGGGTAGTAAAGTAGCTTTAATGTTTAACAGTGTTAAGAGGTGTATATCCTTTTTTGAGTCTTATGCAGACATGTTTAGAAAGGCTGGTTATGAAGTTGTACTTTTACATGGGCAAATGACCTCCTATGCTCGGGAGAAATCATTAAATAGTTTAAGTAAACTAAGTAGAGTAGCTCTTTTCTCTACACAAGTCGTTGAGGCGGGCGTAAATCTAGATTTTAATACATTAATTACAGAGGTAGCTCCACCGCATGCATTAATACAGCGTATAGGAAGAGTAGCAAGATATGGTGTACAGAATGGGGAGAATTATGAAGTACACATTGTAATCGGTGGAGAGAATTTTTCGACAGGAATTCATGATATGTGCAGAGGCATATACGATGCTAAAATGGCTGAGGCTGTGATAAGCTATCTAGCTAGGGAGGCATCAACTAATACTCGATGTAGGAAAGTGAAGGTTAATTGGAGACTGCCTAGTGGGGATTTGGATTATCTTAAACTACTAACTTTAGTTGAAGAATATGTACTGCCTACTACTAGTAGAATTTCAGGATTTCTAGATATCTTAACACATTATAGACAGAGAACTTTTAATATTCTTAAAATCATAGATGAAGAATTCAATGGAAGCTTTGTTCGGTCAGCAGCATTGTTACCACTATACTTAGGACCCATAAAAGAAATTACTAATGGTGATGGGATCAATACCTTACTTAAACGATATGTAGTCTCTATAAGTAAGAATCTCATTGAAAGTAACTACAATAAGATTTTAGAGATTGAAGTTGAAGGCCAACGTAAATACGTAAAGTTAGTATTACTAATTAATGATCAGCAAGTTAAGGCTTTACAGGGTCCAACTATAACCCAACTCATACATTATCCGTTAAGTAGTCTCCATCAATACCTTACAAGGATAAGAAAGGAATTACGTGAGGTTGAAGGAGAAAATCCTACTATCTACTATCTTGGACTTCAAGCAAATCGTAACATTCGATTTAATGAAGAATTGGGTTATATTATATGGTAATTTATGCTAGATTTGAGAGAGACCGGAGCGAATCTAAAAAACAACTTCTTAAGGATCATATTTTGGGAACAACTGAAAAAATAGAAAAGTTATTACAAGCCACCATAGTTAGACATATACTTCAATCATTAACAGAATATGTAAATACTAACTACATTAAACTTATTCAAGCAGCAAAATTAGCAGCATTATTTCACGATATAGGTAAGATATTATGGTATTATCAGAAGCGAGCAGTTAACGTAGAGAAACAAGTTGAAGAGGCCTTAACGTTTCCAATGCATGAAGTAGTATCGGCAAGTATTTACGTTCAAACATGCAATATGTATAGACAGCTTAAGTTACGGTATCCCATTACGCCTACGTGGTTAATAAGTCTTACTGTACAGGCAATACTTTTACACCATCAAGGATTAAGAGTGTTGACAATTGAAAGAATCCAATCCAATTACGTTAATCAAATGATTTATGAAGATTACAATGAAAACATAGAGAACTTGAAGATAATTACAACATCTTTACTGAATATGGTGAAAGATTCAACGATCATTGAGGTATTTGAGGTGCTTAGAAATAATGTTAATGAGGTATTAAAATACAATTCACGTGAAATTCAAGACTTCTACTATCTACAAGATAGTATCCAAGTAGAGTTAAGCAGGATGATTACAGCCTGCCTCATGATAGCAGATAGCTGGGATGCCTATGAAGCTGTTAAGGGTAGAAAATCAAAGTACATACAAGAAATCGTTTTAAGGTATATCAAAACGCTAACATAATAGATGCAAACCAATTTCCATAAGTAATCACCTTTAACTACCCACTTTAGGCTTAAGTCTTATGGATAATAATCCCCATAGATATGACTATAGAATGCCTTTTAATTTTATAATTTTCTTATTGTTCTTAAAACTTAATAGAGCTTATGGTCTAAGTGGAAGCTTATTAGCCTCTATTTCTTCATTCCCGTAATGTAAAATTGAGGTTTAAATCAACAATTAGCAGATCATCTGCATTGTTAATACCGTTATGGTCTTCATGAATATTATTTTATGCTGTTGTAGAGGTGCTGGATTAGTAGTATGGATAGGATATTAGTTTTTTCCATCATTTAGACGTTAACAATATAGCTATAGATAGCTAAGTAAGATTAAAATGATAGGTTATGATGATTTGGAATGGGGAAGATGAATGCCCATGCAGGTATATATCTAGATAGTATGAACTTAGCATAGATGTTGATAATGTAGAAGTAAATTAAGAGGTAATAAATAGTATGAAGTGGTATATGGTAAGTCTAAGAAGTGGAAGAATGTATTCTACGATGTAAAGCTAGAGAAAAAGACGGCAATAAAATCTATGTGTAACTAAACGTTTAGAAGAATGATAATAAGATATGAAGACTAACAATAATTTTTATGCATAATAAGTATTCACATGTATAATAATACATGTGAAGCATACTCTATAAAATCCTAGCATTTTGAATCCTTCTCTAATTAACAGATAATTTAAATAATTCTCTCAAACCTTAAAGTTTTGCCTACAGATCTGGATTTACAGTAGCTCATATAGTTACAATTTACACATCGTTTTAAGCTTATTCTAACTTTAGGCTCTTCCTCACTTCTTATCATTCTATAAATTTTATCTATAGCATCGGCTACCTGGCTCTTTAATGAGTCTGTTATTGGTACTATTATTGTCTTTCCAGCTCTTGAATAGTATATTACTGCCCTCTTCACTATGGTTTTATAGGATTCTTCAATAAGTAAACTGTAGGTTGCCATCTGCATTCTATGCTGTTTCTGAGCTAAGCCAT
>JAWBQF010000059.1:0-8305 GCA_038845975.1 Methanomethylicia archaeon | reverse complement strand
TACTCTTAAAACCTACTTACAATAGTATCATCAACCATAACAATCCTAACATCCCTCCTATCAAAATCAATAGAAGATTAAGATAAACCACAATAATATAAATACATAACCTAAAACAATAAACTAAATATCCGAAGCCATCCTAGAAGAACGAAAATATATGTAAGCACCATAACAACTAGAGTAAATGGAGTTCTCTCCCTACAAACTTAACAATTTTAGACATACTAACACCATAAATAGGGGAGGGAACTCACAAATAAATCTAAAGTTAACAAAGCCTATTCTACGGCTCTGTGAACATTAAATATGAGAGATATAGGTAATTGATGGCTTAAGTTCACAGGCGTATCCTACTCTTACTAACCCTAAAGGTTTTATTTAACATAATCTTATCCTATACTGATATGACTTTAAGCTTCACAAACATAAGTATCATAAAAATACTTAATAACCAAAACTTTTGGATAAATTACAAAATTAATCTTTTAAAGATTCGCTTTTATAGTAAAGACTAATAAGGCTATTTAAAACAATTAGTTTACTCTTTGGACTCATCTGAAAACTCTTTAAATACTGCTAAGATTTAATTAGGTTAATAAGTTAACTACCAAATTAATTATGAAGTTTTCAGACAGACTCTTTAATAGAATATTGTTGCTGACTTATTGATAGCGTATGTTCTTTTGTCCTATACTCTTCTCAATTCCTAACTAAGTTTGAAATCATCAACTCTTAAAGTAAATATGCTAACAGCCTTATACTAAAGAGAGTAGGTTAAATTATTACTATTTACATGTAGAGATACTTGTAAATCTCCCATTTTGTAATTTCGTCTGGTTTTGGGTTAGAGTTTTGCTTTATATATTCTTTCCATTCCTCCATTTTAAGCTCATAGTATTTTTCAGCAACATCCTTTCCAAATGCTTTAATACATATGTCGTCACTATACCATTCTTCAAGAGCTTCTTTTAGTGATGAGGGTAGAGTCTTAATACCTAGTTCCCTTCTTTTCTCATCACTTAAGTGATAAATGCATTCATTAATTGGATCTCCTGGATCTATTTTCTTCTTAATACCATCCATTCCAGCCTCGAATATGGCTGTATACATTAGATATGGATTACATAATGGGTCTGGACAGCGATACTCTATTCTAATTTCACTTGGTTTTTTCAAATGTTTTTCCGGTACCCTTATTAAAGCTGATCTGTTCCTTTTACCCCATGATATGTATACTGGTGCCTCAAATCCAGGTATAAGCCTCTTATAACTATTAACTGTTGATGCTACTATAGCTGATAATGCACGTGAATGCTCAAGTAGTCCTCCAATAAAGTATCTACATATTTGTGAAATACCGGCATAGTTATCATTGGTGTCTGCAAATATGTTCTCCCCATTGTTTACGGATTTAAGTGATAAATGTATATGTAGTCCATTTCCTGGTTTTTCAATCCATGGTTTAGGCATAAATGTAGCCACCCAATTATATTTTTTTAAAGCTATAGTTTTAGCTATCATTTTATACCATAGAATTCTATCAGCATTCTCCGTAACTGATGAAAATTTAAGTACAATCTCATTCTGGGAATGACCTACTTCGTGATGATGTTTCTCAACATTGAAACCCATAGTTATAAGTGTTGCCGATAAATCCATTCTATACTGTTCAGTTAAATCTCTTCCAGGAGATACGTCGAGGTATCTATGATTATCATGTATATGATTCTCAACTGGGAATATCGTTTCACCATTAGTTTTAACAAGATAAAACTCAGGTTCAGCTCCAGCTAATGGCTGTAATCCTTGACTTTTAAATTTCTCCTCCATTCTAATACATATTTGTCTACCATCATATTTAAAAGGAAACCCTTCAGGTACATATATGTTACATATAATTCCTCCAACTTTATAATTATAAAAATAGTCTGGAAATCTTACAAGTGTACTTAGATCTGGCTTCATGATCATATCGCTTTCCCATATTTCAGCAAACCCTGGAATTGATGATGCATCAAATCCTACCCCATCAACAATAACTTCAGAGACAACTCTAGCAGGTATTGTTTTTCCTCTGAGCATTCCAATTAAGTCTAAAAAGCATAGTATAATAAACTCCGAATCACTTATTAGACTAAGCTTTTCCATAATTTATTAGTAGAATTAAAAATTTTTAAATTTTCCACTCAATTTTATGTTCAATTGTTTTGGTTTTAAAGATGTCTTGTATAAAAATGTTTATTAATCTGTTTTTAAATCTATTTTGATCTCTGGGGGTCACCATGTTAAGTGAGCTTGATATTAAAATATTGAAGGAGCTAAGTATTGATGGAAGATTATCATTAAGAAAGCTTGCAGAAAAGTTAAGAGTTCCAATTGCAACCGTAGCTAAACATGTAAAAAAGCTTGAAAATGAGGGGGTAATTAAAGGTTATACTTTACGTTTAGATTTTGATAAGCTAGGCTATGAGCTTACAGCAGTTATAGAAGTTACCGTATCTGGTGGTAAGCTTTTAGATGTTGAGAAAGCTATAGCTAAAAATCCATGTGTTCAAGCTGTTTATGATGTTACTGGTGGAGTTGATGTATATGTTATTGCTAGGTTTAAAAATAGAAGTGAGTTAAGCTCATTTGTTAAGGGTCTATTATCAACACCATATATCGAGAGGACAAACACCCATATTGTCTTAACAACAATTAAAGAGGATTTTACAGCTCCAATTTTCCGTAGTTCAGCAAATCTACATTAGAAACTTAAAGAATATGTTTATGGTTTCTCTAATCTCTCCCTCATTTAATAATCCTAGGGGAGTTGATGTTTCAAGTATTCTTCTCGGTATTCTTACATTCTTATAGTTAAATCCTTCTCTAACCTTAAACATATACTTGTTCTTAAGTGTTTCAATGCCTACTCTAACTAAATTTTCCTCTGTTAACTCAAATTTTGGACTGAATCCAGAAGCTTTTAATGACTCTAAAACAGTACTTGATTTATAAATTCCTCTTGCAAATAGGCACACTACTAAGCTTGAAAGTATTTGCCTCCATGCCTCCTCTTTAAATAATGCTTCAGCTATTTCATATGGTGTTTGTCTTCCCCCTGCTTTAATATTCTTTTCATCTAAACTGTATCCTGCACTATCTAGATGACTATGTCGTGAGCCGGTTAAATATGTTATATATGTAGCTAGGCCCGTATGATATCCTGGCATTTCATTTCCACCGAATGATAATGCGAAATCTAGCCCTCCATATTTTGATGCTGCATATTCAACTCCTCTAGCTAATGAAGCATAGAATTCGTTAGGTTGAGCTACTATTCTCCTTACAGCTTCTATGTATGCATTATAATCCCCCCATTTAAGCTTAATATTCATTGTCTCCCTATCTGTTAATAATCCCTTCTCATAGGCTTCAGTCGCCCAAGCTAATACAACACCTACACTTATTGCATCTAACCCTTGAACTTCTACTTCATCCATTAGTTTAAGCCATCCTATTGTATTGGTTACTCCGAGCATTGATCCTAATGCATATAGAGGTTCATAATCATATGATACCATAGTTGTTTTATAGAAGTACGGCTCCCTCTCATATGGTTCTCTTAAAGATGCTAAATGTATACATGCTACTGGACAGTGTATACATGCTACTCTACGTCCTAAATAGTTTTCCGCTAATGCTTCTCCAGATATGTTTATAGCTTCTCTTAAGCTTGCTTGTTTAAGATTTAATGATGGTAAAGCTCTAAGCTCGTTTAGTGGTGTTATGTTATAGGCTGTTCCAAGATCATGATATTTCTTCATGAGCGGAGACTTAACAGCTGAATCAAATATTTTATCATAAACTTCTCTATAAACTCTTGAATCTGGAACCTTTATTGAATGTTTACCAGATATTATTAGTGCCTTAAGCTTTTTACTACCAAATACAGCTCCAAGTCCAAGTCTGCCAAAGTGACGGTAAGTTTCAGTTATGACACATGCATAAGATACTAGTTGTTCACCGGCTCTACCAATTCTCATAATTGTTCTAAATCCTGCTCCAGGTTCTAGTTCTCTTATTATTCTACCTACTGTATAGCTGCTTCTCATTCCCCATATTCCTGACGCATCACGGAAATATACCTTATCACCGTGAACTGCAAGATATATTGGGGTTTCACTAGATCCTCTAATAACAATAGCTCCATATCCAGCCATTCTAATAGCAACAGCGCTTCTACCACCTGCATGACTTTCACCAAGATTACCTGTTAGAGGAGACTTAAACATAGCAACAGTTTTAGATGCTAGTGGGAAAACACCTGTTAACGGTCCAACAGCAAATATTATTGGGTTCTCAGATCCTAAGGGATTAGCATTTCTAGGGCATTCCTCAAGGAGGAGTTTAACTGCTACACTTACTCCACCAATATAGTTCTCGAAAAGATCAAGTCTATCTTCTACATGGAAGCTTCTTTTCGTCAAATCAATATATAAAACTTTACTTAATTCCTTCATTTAAACCACTTTCTCCAATTTAAGTACTTCATGTGGACAGTATTTAGCACAGTATCCGCAATGGACACATATATTAGGCTTATTTACTTCACTATTCCAAAATATTGCTTTAACAGGACAAGCATCAACACATCGGCCACATCCAATACATTTATATTGATTTAATATAACTCCTCCTCCCTTTCTTATTATTAAAGCATTTACTATACAAACCTTTGCACATGGAGGATCTGGACAAGCCCTACATACAATAACAGTAAATCCTCTTTCAACACCGCCAATAGATCTTACAGCAATTGCAGATTTAGCAAGGCCCCCTTCACCAAAACGTCTTGAACATGCAAACATACATAATTCACAGCCAACACATCGCTCAACATCAATAACTGCTAACCTATAAGTCATATTAAACCGTATTAATATTTTGGATACTTATAAACTTAAGTATGCTATGAATAACCTTGTGAACCTTTAGATATAAAATACCATGATCCTCACATCATCAAGATATCATGTTAAACATTAGAAGCATTAGTAGAATATTGATAGCTACATCTTTTCTTGATATATTTATTCTAAAAGTAAGGTAAAACTCAAGCTTAATAAAGAAATTATCTTCAAACTATTTAAGCTTTCTCTACATAGTTTGAGGTATGAAGATCCGAAGATTTCTGATAAGGAGTAGATTTTAATTAAGTTTTTCTCTTCTTCCAGTGTGGATTGATAAGAGAAATATTAAACAGTATCCTATATGTTTGATTACTGGTTGTAGATGGATGATATGTCTATTCGCTATGGCTATTATAAGACTACTTGAAGAAACTTAAGCGCTAGTAAGAGGAAATAATGTTTAAAGCTTCATCATCTATGAGGGTACTCATAAACATAGTATACATAATAATCCATTCAAGATATAGAGTATAGAGAAGTATAAAGTTAAGCTATTTCTAGTAGACCTTATATATAATTAGCATAGGCGAAAATTATTTAATTTTTATACTCTACGAATAATTACAAATTTTACTTTAAGAAACTAATCCTATAGACATTGATGGAAATGATTAATTTTAATCAATACTAATTATGTATAAGGTCTAGTGGAATTTTTTCTCCATTCTTATTGAAAACGGAAACATCATTAATATCTCTATATGGATATGCTAAAATCATCATTATCATTCCATACATATGGTTTAAATCCTCAATCGATGGTCTTAAAACACCGGATGGATGTGAATGCACAGTACCTATGATTGTAGAATCTATTGGTAACATATACGGATTAAATGATGCAAAGTTTTCACCTTGTACTGTAAATGGAGCTACTAAAACCTCCTCGATATATATTTTCCCTCTATTAACTTTTCCTCTTAATAACAATATTATTTCATGTGGATATCTATCTCTTGCATAAGCTAGTAGAGATTCAAGAAGTCCTACACTAATATAAACAACCATGAGTAATCACTACACTAGTTATCACGGATTATTATATAAAGTGTACGTTTTTAATATAAGGCTGTTAATATATTTACTTTTGAGAATTGATGATTTTAAGCTTGATTAGAAATTGATAAGAACATAGAGTAAATAACGCTATTGTTTAGGGTTTAAAACTGAATTTATGAAATCCCTTATACAGTCAGCTATTGACTTTCTCCATATCTTTACATCTTGATTAATACTTATAGTTTCAAGCCTTCTTATTCTAAATGTTACAGGTGGATGTGGGTCCCATCTAAGCCAAGCCATAAGTATACCTCTTTTATCTCTCTCCATAAGAATTCGTCTAGTACCTATTCTTCTCAATGCTGATGCAAGTGACTTAGGATTACCGGTCATGTATGCAGCATCAGTATCTGCTCGTGTCTCAATAAACTTAGCTATGAAAAAAAGAGCTGTTAAAGAAAAGAAAAGGTAAAACCAGCCTAGAATTGTTAGGAAGATAGGGACTGAAAATATTAGGTATATTCTTGAAATATATTCAATCGAAGACAAAATGAAAAAAAGTATTTGATCCTTTCTTCTCAAATGACTAAACTCATGTGCAAGCACAGCTTCCATCTCATCCTCAGTTAATGTAGCTATGGCTCCAGTTGTAACCATTAGGGTTGACATTCTAAATGAGGTACCGGACATTCCAGCATTAGGTATGGCAATATTTAAAACCCCAATTCTCTTAGGCATTCTTAAACCACATTTATCAGCAGTTTTTTTAACAATTGAATATACATCAATTTTTCTAAGAGCTGTATTTTGTGGAGTTGCTTCAAAACCATATTTCAGTAAAACATCCCTAACAGTTTCAAAATCTATATCTTTCTTTAAAGCTAATGTTCTATTAAAAATATCCTTCTTTATCTCGGTTCTCTTTACATAGCATTTCTTAAGGAAGTCTTGATAATCACTTAAGGGAACTCTACATTCAACAAGATAAGTATATCTATTTAGTTCATCGATTCTCCAATTACAGAATGCAAATACAATTCTATCTGATAGCAGTAGAAGAACCGCTTGAAACAACATTATATTAATTAAAAAACGAGTTAAATCCGGTGATAAAAACCATATAGTACTCGTTACAACTATTGAAAGAGCAAATACAAACACAAGATTATTAAAGAAAAGTCTTGAAAATATGTCTTTATATGACTCTCTAGTTCTTATATGTGTTAACTCCATATTTGACGTAAATGTAAAATAGAGTTTACCATAACCTCCTGTCTCCTTTAGCAAATACAAAACTTCTTCAAGCTCCTTAAGTAGAATATCCTGCTCTTTAACGCTAAAGGATGAAGGAACAGTAATTGAAACCGTAGGTTTTCCACCTATAGTTATTGAGCATTCAGCCCACATTCCTGTTAAACTATCTCTAAGTCTAAAAATTATGGAGGGATTAACGGGATCAGGCTTTCTAACAACGAAATCTATAAACTGCTTTTTGGATTCTAAATACACATTATTCACTATGTATTCGAGCTGGTCTATATATTCAGCTCCAATTTCAATATCTAAAGTTCTCGAAACAATTCTAGTAGAACTCATCATGTTATAAACCTAACTTTTCCTTTCAAATAGGTAAAGTTTTATAAGTGCGTAAATAAATGGAGTTAGAAGCACTGTAAATGAAATGTAACCTTTAATCTCACTTAAGTATGGAAGCCTCCATGAAGACAAATAGTATCCAGAAAGTGTAACTATAGCTGACACCATGAGAGAAATAAACACCAACTTCCACTCTCTATAACTTATCATAACGGAAACATAACTACTAACTTATAAACTTTAAAATTTTAAGATTAAGATAGGCTAGAACTGTTAACATCCTCTAATAATTAAATATTCAGACACATAACCTAATATATTCAATCTTTAGTAGAATGCTATTACTGACTTAATTGATAATATATACTGTTTGCTTTATGTTCTCATCAACTCCTAAAGCAAATTATATCATTAGCCTTATGCTAAAGAGATAGCTATAAAATTAATAACGCTCTTTAATAAGTTCTATGTAGCTACCATCAGTGAGGACGATAAATTAATAAAAATCCTAGTGTCAACGGCTTTGTTAACTTAAGCATGTTTTATCACATCTATTTTTGGTATTATGTTTTCTATGAATTCTTAGCTTTTATTTCCTGTTAATCCATGTTTCGTTTAGCTATGCTATTGACTTCATAAGCATTAATGCTCATTACCGCATTTATCCTTCATGCACGGTATATAATTATCGAATAATCCAGTTCTATCCTATATGCTGTATTATTCTCTCCATTAGATTCTTAACCTCTAAACTA
>JAWBQF010000058.1:0-8963 GCA_038845975.1 Methanomethylicia archaeon | reverse complement strand
ATCTAATATAAAAACTATACTAGAACCTCAACACCCAACAAAACCCCTCAAAACCACAAGATACTACAAACACCAATACCAACATAAAAAGTAACAACAAAACTTATACAACCCCTTAAGTTGCCACGTCTGTGTTTTTAACTTTGTTAACTTAAGCATGTTTTATCACCTCTATTTTGGTATTGTATCTTCTATGAATTCTTTAGCTTTTATTTTGTCATCAATCCATGTTTGTGAGCTATACTATTGACTTCATAAGCATTGATACATGTTTATTATCACATTTATCCTCATGCATGATATATAATTATCGAACAACTAGCTCTATCCTTAACATACTGTATGGTTCTTTCCACTAACTAACTTAATAAACTATATCATGTTTTAAATTCAGTATTCTACATGATGCTATAATATTGAGCATCATCACTCAATACAACTATGTTAGAACCGTAAATAGCCCTTATTTTCTTAATGAATGTTAGGGATGTAAGCATATTTACAAAATCACAAATCCATGTATGAGAGTTCTTCTCAATAACGACTCAAAACAACATAAACAATCTTGTTTTAGAACCTATACTTATAAAAGTATCATCAACCATAAAATTTAACAATCTCCAATCAAACTCAGTAGAAACCTAAAGATCTAAACAATAATATAGATATATCTACAACAATAAGCTTAAAATATCCGAAGTATCTAGATGAACAGAAATATATAGCAACATAAAGCTAGAAAAAATAGAGTTATCCTAACAAACCTAACAACTTTAACTATATTAACACCATAAATAAGGGAGAGAGCTTTAAAATAAAGCTAAAGTTAACAAAGCTAAAGTTAACAAAGCCCTAACAAAATAGAGAAAAATAGAAACTATTAATCTCACATGTTATTACTAAATCTGTAACTACTATAAAACAACAAGACTTAAATATTTTGGAAAACATCTCATACTAATAATTATTTGTGAATTAGTCAGGTGATGTTAATTGTCTCATAAGGAATACATAAGACAACCAATAGTAGCTGTACTAGGCCATGTGGATGTTGGTAAAACAACTTTATTGGATAAAATTAGAGGGACTAGTGTAGCTTTAAGAGAGGCTGGGGGAATAACTCAACATATTGGTGCAACTTTCTTTCCAACGTCTATAATTGAGACTATATGTGGTCAATTAATAAGGAGTTTTAAGGCTAAAATTAAAATTCCGGGACTTCTTATTATTGATACTCCCGGTCATGAGGCATTTGTTAATTTAAGAAAGAGGGGAGGATCAATAGCGGACATCGCTATCCTAGTTATAGATTTGATTAAGGGATTTGAGGCACAAACATATGAGTGTATAGATATTCTTAAAGATAAGAAAACTCCATTTCTTGTTGTAGCTAATAAACTTGATAAGTGTCCATACTGGATATCTAAAAATACTCTTTCTTTTATTGAATCCCTTAAATTTCAATCATATCAAGCTCAAGAAATCTTAGATAAGCATATATACGAGATCGTAGAGAAATTCTTTCGTCTAGGATTTAAAGCTGAGAGATTTGATAGAATAAAAGATTTCACGAGGACAATAGCTATAATTCCTGCTAGTGCTAAAACAGGTGAAGGAATAGCCGAACTACTTATGGTGCTAATAGGATTAGCTCAACAGTACCTTATGAATAGACTTACAGTTACCTCAGGACCTGCTAAAGGAGTTATTCTTGAGTTTCGTGAGTCTCCAGGTCTTGGTGCAACTATTGACGTTATAATATATGAGGGAATTCTTAGAAAGGGTGATATAATAGTTATAGGTGGATTAAAAAACCCTATAATAACTAAAGTTCGCGCATTATTTGTTCCTAAGCCACTTGACGAAATGAGAGATCCTGAAGATAAATTTAGAACTATAGACGAAGTTACTGCAGCTGCTGGAGTTAAGATAGTTGCTCCAAATTTAGATGAGGCTTTAGTGGGTTCTCCCATTTATGTGGCTAGGGATGAAGTTGAAGCTTTAAAGTATGCTCAACTGATTAAAGAAGAAGTTTTAAGTGTTAAGATTGAAAAACAAATAAATGGTATAGTTTTAAAGACGGATGCCTTAGGATCACTTGAAGCTCTTATATTTTATCTTAGTAGTAAATCAATTCCAATAAGAATAGCTGATGTGGGGGATATAAATAGAAGGGATGTTATTGAGGCAGCTCTTGTAAGGCAACAAGACCCTTACCTCGGTGTTATTTTAGCTTTTAATGTTAAAATATCGCCTGATGCTGAAGATTATGCTAAAAGCGCTAATGTACCTATATTTCTGGATAATGTTATATATAATCTTGTTGAAAAATATGTTAAGTGGTATGAGGAGAATAAGCAAAGAGCCTTACAAAAGGAATATGAAGAACTTATTAAACCTGGAAAGATAAAAATTATACCTGGATATGTATTTCGAAGAAGTGACCCGGCAATAGTTGGTGTTGAAGTTCTTGGCGGTTTAATCAAGCCTGGTTATAAGTTAATTGATAAGAATGGAAGAAATGTAGGAATAATACTCCAGATACAGGATAAAGGAAAATCGCTAAGTCAAGCATCAGCTGGTCTTCAAGTAGCAGTCTCAATTAAGGGTGACATTATTATTGGTAGGCAAGTTAAAGAGGGAGATGTTCTATACATTGATGTTCCCGAAGAACATGTGAAAATTTTGAGGAATAAATTTATATCCTACTTGGATGAATTATCAATAAAACTTATAGAGGAGTTAAAGGAAATTAAGAGAAAATCAAACCCATTATGGGGAATATGAGGTGTAAAATTTGCCGGAGTTCAGACTTGTCATCTCAGATCCTAAAACTGGAAAAGCACAACAGATAACAGTATCTGATGTAAAAGCTAATGCTTTAGTAGGCTTAAAAATAGGAGATATTATTGATGGATCATTATTTAATTATCAGAACGCAAAGTTAATGATAACAGGTGGAAGTGATAAGAGTGGCTTTCCAATGCATCCTCGTCTTCAGGGTGGAGGAAAGTATAAGATACTTGCATCTAATGGGTTTGGTTTTCATTCTGAAAAGAAAGGACTAAGAAAACGAAAACTTTTCAGAGGAAATACCGTAACAGAGGATATCGTGCAAATAAATATGAAAATTCTTTATCCAGAGGAACCAGATATTAAATAGGTGTCTCTATTGTGTGAGGGGAAAGTCTTACAACCTATCTGTAATATAGGTACTGCTGGACATGTCGATCATGGAAAAACAACTTTAGTATGGGCACTTAGTAATGTATGGACAACAAGACATTCTGAAGAATTGACAAGAGGAATGACCATTAAACTTGGATATGCAGATGCAGTATTTAGAAAATGTCCTATATGTCCTCCCCCGCAATGTTACACAATTAGTGAGGTATGTAGCTATTGTAATACTAAGACAGTAGCTTTGAGAAAAGTTAGTTTTGTTGATAGTCCAGGCCATGAAATGCTTATGGCTACAATGCTTTCAGGAGCTGCATTAATGGATGGAGCAATTCTTGTCATCGATGCTACGAGACCTTGTCCTCAGCCGCAAACTGTTGAACATTTAATTGCTCTTCAAATCATAGGTGTTGAAAAAATCGTTATTGCCCAGACAAAAATCGATGTCATTTCAAGAGAAAAAATTATTGAAAATTATAATCAAATAAAGTTATTTATAAGAAATACTATTGCTGAGAATGCTCCAATAATACCAGTAGCTCCAATTCACAGAATTAACATAGATGTACTGATAGAAGCCATTGAAAAATACATACCTACTCCTAATCGTGATCTATCAAAACCATTTAGAATGTATATTGCTAGATCATTTGATGTAAATAAACCTGGAACAAGACCTAGGGACCTTAAAGGAGGAGTTATAGGTGGGACGATAATTCAAGGTATATTAAAAGTTGGTGATGAAATAGAAATTAGACCTGGACTAAGGTCTGAAAAAGGAAAAACTGCTGAGTATGAACCAATATTTACAGAAGTAGTAGGCCTTAAGACCGGGGATACTGAGATTAATCAGGCAAGACCAGGAGGATTGATAGGTGTTTCCACTCTCTTAGATCCATCACTTACCAAAGCAGATGCCCTTGTAGGAAACGTTGCTGGAAATCCAGGAACTCTTCCACCGGTGCTAAATGAGTTTTCAATGGAATACGTTCTCTTTGAAAGAATGGTTGGAACTAAACAACAGCTTAGCATTGAAAATCTTAGAGTTAATGAAACACTTATGATAAATTCGGGGACTGCTGTAACTTTGGGTATTGTATCTTCAATACATCGTGGAATCGCCACGATAAGCCTAAAAAGACCCATATGTGCTGAACCTAAGTCTAGAGTAGCTATAAGCCGACGAATAAGTGGTGGATGGCGCCTAATTGGCTATGGTGTTATAATTCATTAGTATTAGTTGGGGACTTAGCTAATCAATGATCACTTGTAAAAATCTTAGTAAGGCCGAGTATAATAGGAGAATAGTAGTATTCGATACAAATATTCTTTTGTACATGGTAAGAAAACCTTTAGATGTTTTTGCTGAACTTGAAGAAATAATCAAGGAGCCATTTATTCCTGTTGTTTTAGATGTTACATTAATGGAAATAATTAAATTCACAAAATCTAAAAGTATCAAATTAAAGTTAAATGCATTAACAGCGTATGATTTTATAATCAAAAAACTTCATGTAGTAAACTCTAATAATAGAAATCTAAGCGTCGATGATGCTATTTATCAATTTGCAATAGAGAATGACTGCATTGTAGTAACAGGAGATAAAAAACTTAGACAAATGTTGAAGCATAAAGGTATGAGGGTTATTTGCATTAAAGACAAACGCTTGAAAGAGTGCTAGCATATTTATAAATAATAAACTTATTTAATATTCATCTCATTGTTTCGAACTCTACTCTTAAATCATGAAAGAATTAAATTTCAATTAGAAAAATTTGGATTTTTAACTATCTGTCGATGAAACTTAGCTAGTCATGCGTATAATAGAAAATAACTTTATCTGCCTTTATATCATCAACCCTTACAAATCCAAATCTTACAAGTTGTATAACTTCATCTACATTAAAGGTTTTACTTATGCCTTCACATAGTCCATGTACAATTTGCCCATCTGGCATAACTATATATGAATCTACATTATCATTTACTGGAACCCATTGAATTATTGGGTACTTATACTTTACGGCTTCTTCATGATCATCGCTTAAGTGAAATGCTTCAACTTTATTACTGCTTATATTGATGATTCTAACATTAAATAAATTCATTAATCTAATGCTTGATCCGGTTTTAAGCATATTTACATCTGATAAAGATATATAAACTTCTATATTTCCATGTTTAAATTGATATATTCGAAAGCCCATACTGGATTTTTCAGGATGATATGGAATTTTACATGTATAATCATTATTGACATTATAAACGATGATTTTGATGGGATTTTCAACAAAGAAAATTCTTTTGGTTTTTGGATCTAAGAATTTCCTATTTATCGCTGAAATATTTGCCCAGTCTATTGAGGATTCTGTCGGCTTTATACCTATATCAATAATTATCTGCTTAATCGTCTCAGGTAAAAAGCCTCTACGTCTCAATGCCATAAGAGTTCCAAGCCTTGGATCATCCCATCCTTTAAAAACCCCTTTTTGAACCCCTAATTTAATTTTAGATTTACTAAGTATTATTCCTTGAATTTTCATCCTGCCATGATGAATTGTTTCAGGATATTTCCAACCTAGGTACATATAGAGGTAACGTTGACGTAATGTATTTATTATGTGTTCTTTTGCTCTTATTATATGGGTTATTAGCATTTCATGATCATCTATACCGCATGAGAAGTTATATAGTGGCCATACATGGTATTTTGATCCTGTACGTGGATGTGGGAACTTTTCAGTATTAATTATTCTTAAAGCTGGCCAATCTCTTAGCGCAGGATTTGGATGGGTTAAATCTGTCTTTATTCTAACAACAGCCTCGCCTTCTTTAAAAGTTCCATTAAGCATTTTATCCCATCTCTCTGAATTCTCTTCTGATGTAAGCGACCTACACGGACATGGGGAGCCCTTACTAATAAATTCATAAAAGGTTTCTTTTTTACATAAACATACGTAAGCAGCTCCCTTCTCAATTAGAGTTTTGGAAAACTGATAATATATTGGAAGACGGTCGCTTTGATAATATTCCTCATCCCATTTTATACCAAGCCATCTCAAATCAGATTTAATCCATTCATAGGCATCGAGAATCGGTGCTTTTGTCTTAGGATCAGTATCTTCAAATCTTAATATGAACTGCCCATTATACATTTTAGCATATTCATAAGATAGGATAATTGGACGGGTACTTCCAAGATGCAATGGAGCATCAGGATTTGGAGCGAATCTTGTACGTATGGTCTTATACTTTTCAACATTAGGTAATGGAGGTAGGGATTTATGATGTTCTCTAGGCTTTTCTTTTATTAGCATATCTGGATATTGTTCCCTTATAAGTTTTACTTGATCCTCATATGTCATGGAGTTAACTTTCAATACTATTTTCTCAACTATTGGAATTATTGTTTTGATATATGGTCTAAGATTTGGAAGCTCGGACATAATTTTCTGAATTACTGGTTTAATCTGTGCCTTTCCATTATATTTATAGGCATTTTGAAGAGCATACTTCAGAGCTATTTCTTCAACGTTATTAGTCATAACCATTATAATCACCGAGCATTCTAGAACATATCTTCATATTTAAGCTACCTATTATGATTGATAATTATATTTTATTATTGAGCGATATATCTAATAAGTTTTATTATGATTTAATGTTTAAGTAGACTTATCGTAAGCCTCATCTTAAAATACATACTTAGTGTGAAACATAGATTACAATATTAGATAACATGGTTTATTGCATTTTTTAGCATTCATATGTTACAAGCCCCCTTTTCGATATTGAAACAGGTAGTATGTGGAATCCTTTTTTACTTAAGAATTTCTCTAATCTATCATTACCTTTATAAGTTAAGCATACTACGTATTGTTTATTAATACCTGAAAGTGTTGCTGCATAAGCTCCAAGAATTCTACACGATGAAATGATTCTGTTAATTCTTGGAGGTATTTTAAAGAGTGATGATTGAAGCATATATGATGCATTTAAAGCTTCGTATAGTTTTTTGACATTACCTCGTCTAAAACAATCAGCAATTTCGATTGTGGCATGACCTATGCTATGTTTAATTAACGATTGTAATGGGGCTATCTTTCTACTATACTGTTTACAAATTCTTAATACATCTACAAAAGCCTTATCAGACGCGCCTATTACAATATTATAGTCACCTTTATATTTCACCGTAATATAGCCCTCCTCCTCTCTATAGGCCACTATACCACCTGTGAGTGCTAATATGGAGGAAATAGAGGAACCATATCCAAATAATTTCTCCTCAAGTTCCTTAGAATGTTTAATGATGCTATCTTCGTTGATAGAAATATTATAAATTTTAGATGTTGATGCTAACAATGCTGTACATAATGCAGATATACATCCAAGACCGTATCTTAAGTCAAGTGGAATGTTTATCGTAAAGGAAAGGTTTCTTACATCATAATAATCCATAAGCATGCTTTCAATTAATCTTAATAGTTTAGTAGTGTAGTTTGTACTTTCCGCTATGCTATTAATTTGAAATTCAATAGTACTTCTTAGAGATTCTTTCACCCATATTTCTACATACTTACTTATAGCTAATGATATTTGCGGCTCTCCTAAGATAGAAACCCATTCACCTGAAATTGAAACTGAGAGTGGAGACGATGCATAGATAAGCATTACTTACACATCAATGTTTATACATTGCTATACTAGCGTAACCAACAACTGATGAATAATCCCCTGTAACATCGCCAGAATTAGCATATTTTAACAGTATAGCCCTTGATGGTCCGATAGCCTTTACCGCCGTAATAAGTGTCATAATAGGCCCTGGACCGCAAACTGATATATTAAGAGTGTTAATAGTGTTATAAAAAGCTTCTTGATTAAGCTCTAAAATTGTTTTTATTGCTTCCTCATCTTTTCTGTATGCTGTCTGATATGATTCATAATGAGTAAAATCAGAGGAGGCGATTATCACAATATTTTTATTTTTACATATTTCTCCTAGTACTTTACCGATTTCAATACTCTCTTTTAAGCCCTGTAACATCATTACTATAGGCACTATTTTAAAGCCATTACCATAAATATATTGTAAAAATGGAATTTGAACCTCTACAGAGTGCTCATAAATATGTGCCTCATCATCAATGTCTATAATATTGCTTTTCTCAGTAATTAGCTTACTGACTTCATAATCTATCTCAACATCACCCAAAGGAGTTCGCCATATACCATTGATCATTATGGATATTCCAGATCCATAGCCTGTATGATTTGGACCTATAATTACAAAGGTTTCAGGTTTACCATCAATAGCTAAAGCTGAAAAACCATGTGCAGCTACAGGACCGGAATACATATATCCAGCGTGGGGGGAGACTATTCCGATTATTTTTCTTTTTCCATCTTTGTTAACCTCAGGAATGGCACCAGGTCCAATTTTACTTTTAAAGCAAGACTCAATTTGATTTACCAAATCAGACTTATTATTACTGTAGAATGAGCCTGCAACAGCTGGAAACCTGATTTTACGTAGTACATGAGGGAAACGTGTAGTCATAGTATCACGCCACTATTTAAGTTGCTTAAATATATTCATTAACAAATTAACAAGTTAAAAACCGAGTTAATATACTTAACTATCTCTTGCTGGGCTTTGTTAACTTTAGATTTATTTGTGGTTTTTCTTCTTGTTTATGGTGTGTTTATGTCTAGAGTTGTTAGGTTTGTTAGGGAGAGGATACCGTTTACTTTAGTTGTTTATCTTATATATTTTGTT
>JAWBQF010000057.1:0-8994 GCA_038845975.1 Methanomethylicia archaeon | reverse complement strand
TCCATAAAATAAACATTGCCGCCAGTGGGTTCAATCAATCTCATTATTAATCTTGCAATAGTACTTTTTCCAGATCCACTTTCACCTACTAAACCTAATGTTTCACCTTCTTTTATTGAAAAGCTTACATCATCAACTGCATGAATATAACTAGTTGAAAATAAACCAGTTTTTATAGGGAAATATTTTTTAAGGTTTTCCACTTTTAGTATAGTCGTTTCATTCATTTTAACACACCTATTCTATAGGATGAAAACATGTAACCAAACTCCCCGATTTACTTTTAACTAATGGAGGGCTCTTCTTTCTACAAATTTCTGAAACATAATCACATCTTGGATGAAATCTGCATCCACTAGGTGGATTTGTTAAATCAGCAGGGGATCCTTTGATGATATATAACTTATCCACATCTTCATGTAAGAGGGGAATTGCTTTTATTAACCCATATGTATATGGATGTGCTGGCTTAGTAAATATAGTTACTTTACTACCATATTCCATAATTTTTCCTGCATACATTATAGCTACTTTATCGCACATTTCACTTGCAACACCCATATTGTGAGTTATTAACAAACATGAAAAATTGAATTCTTTTTGTAATTGTTTCATAAGTTCTAAAATTTGAGCTTGTGTAGACACATCTAAAGCAGAAGTTGGTTCGTCTGCAATAATAAGTTTAGGATTAGTTATTAAAGCCATAGCTATAACAATTCTTTGTCTCATACCAATACTAAACTCGTAAGGATAATTTGAATATCTTTTCTCAGCATCATATATTCCAACTTTCTTTAAAATATCTATAACTTTTTCTTTAATTTCATTTTTGTTATACCCTTTTTGATGAAATTTTATTGTTTCTGCAATTTGTTCACCTATTTTAATTGTAGGATTTAAAGAAGAAGAAGGGTCTTGAAATATTACTGAAATTTTTGCCCCTCTTATTTTCCTCATTTCTTTTTCATTCTTTTTAACTAGCTCTTCTCCATCAAAGACTATACTTCCTGAAGTTATTTTCGCAGAAGGGGGAAGAAGTTTGATTATAGCACGACCCAAAGTACTTTTTCCAGATCCACTTTCACCTACTAAACCTAATGTTTCACCTTCTTTTATTGAAAAGCTTACATCATCAACTGCTTTTATAATTTCTCCCCCAAATAAATGATATTGAATTGATAAATTGCTTACATTCAAAATTTCTCTACTAGAATTTTTTAATAAATTGTTGCTCATTCTTTCTTCACTTCATCATGTTATTTTAAGTGCAAGCATATCCGAAAGGAAATCACCAAGCATATTTATTGAAAATACTGTAAGCATTATAAAAATACCCGGAAAAATTGTTACCCATGGTGCAGTTGCTAAAAAACCTCTCCCTACATATAACAATCTTCCCCATGATGGTACAGTAGGATTACCTAAACCTATAAAAGATATAGTTGCTTCATAAAGTATAAACCAAGCCATATCGAATGTTGAAATAACAATTATTGGGGATATAATATTCGGCAGAACATGATTTCTAATTATGTAAAGATCACCAAAACCCAGAGATTTAGCTGCAATTACAAAATCTTCTTCTCTAACACGAAGTGTTTCTCCTCTAATAGTTTTTGCTAACCAGGGCCAATTTACTAACCCCATAACTAATATTATAGAAAATTCTGATTGAGCTCTAAAAAGAGTTACAGCTACTATAAGTAAAACTATTGTTGGTATACATAAAATAGCATCAGCAAATCTCATGAATAGTTGGTCGATCCAACTTCCAAAATATCCTGCTAATAAACCTATAGGTAACGCTATAATAAGCTCTATTATTACAGCTCCAAGTGCTATGAAGAAAGAAGTTCTTGCACCCCATATAATTTGACTTAGAATATCTCTCCCTACATAATCAGTTCCAAAAAGAAATGAAGTAGAAGGGGGCATATTGGTTTTCCCTGCAAAAGTTGTGTTAGGATTATACGGTGCTATTAAAAAAGGAAATAAACTCATTATTAAAATTATTATAATCCATCCAATAGCAAATAGCATAATTTTACTCCTTTTTAAATTTCTTAAGAATATTGCATAAAAATTTCTATTAATATTCTGCACCCCCAAACCTTATTCTAGGATTGATATAAGCATAAACTATATCTATCATTATACTTGAAACAATTATTAGTAAGACTGTCATGAAAGAAGTTCCCATAACAACCCAATAATCTCTAGCTAAAGCAGCACTAACTAATAAAGTACCTAATCCAGGCCAAGCAAATACCACCTCTATAATATAATTCCCCCCAAAAATTAAACCTAATGATGTGCCTACAGCTGTTGTTAAAGGGATTAATGCATTTTTTAAAGTATGTTTATAAATTATTATGAAATCACTTGCTCCTTTAGCTTTTGCCATAGTTATATAATCAGCATCTAAAATTCCTACAACACTACTTCTAAGAAGCCTAAAATAATAAGGTGTACACACTATAACTAGTACTGCTAAAGGTGGAATAAGATATTTTAAATGTTCTATAATTGATGCAAAACCTATCGCTTCAGAAAGACCTAAAGAAAAGGCTCCTACTGGAAACCATCCTAATATTACTGAGAAAATAAGTATGAATATTAAACCTAACCAAAAATCTGGTATAGAATAACCAAGTAAAGCTAAAAAAGTTAAAGTTTTATCCAATTTAGAGCCTCTTTTATAACCAGCTAAGGCTCCAAATGTTACAGCTAAAAAAACAGAAATGAATTGAGATATTAACATAAGCTCTAAAGTATACCATACTCTAGAAGCTATTAATGAAGCAACAGGAATACCGTGTAAAGATATCCCCAAATTCCCTGTAAAGGTATTATAGAGCCATAAAAAATATTGAATATGCCAAGGTTTATCAAAACCAAATTGACGAATTAAAACTTCTCTAACTTCACGTGAACCTCTACTTGCTGCGAGAAGTACGTCTATCGGATTACCTGGAGCTAAATGAAGTAATAAAAAAATTAAGGAAGTTACGATTATCAAAGTAGGAATTGTGAGCAATAGTCTTATCAAGATGTAACGCTTTAGCATTTTTTAAATCCCTTTATTTCTTGTACTTTCTTTTAAAAATTATAAGTCCTGTTGCAAAACCTATAACAATTCCTATTATAAGCATTGCTCCCATGTATATATACATAGTTGCAGTCATAACTTGTGGTCTTATGTATCCTGCTTTTTTAAGATATTCCATAGCCTTCTCAGGATCATATTTAGCTAGGGGAGGAATATCTGAAGGATATGCCCATGAACCTGGATATATAGGCCCATTAGCAGGTCGTCCATGTCCTTTTAATACATCATTTATTATAGTATCAATAGGAATTAAGTTTGCAATAGCAAGCCTAACGTATCTATTATTTAAAACCGGATGATTGAGATTAAATCCTAAGTAAGATGTTGCTGGCCATAATACAAATGACATATCAATTCCAGCAGCTTCCAAGCTAGAAAGCTCTGCTAAAAGCTCTGGTCCAGCATATTCTGGAACTAATATATCAACTTCCCCTTTCTTTAAAGCCGAAATAGCAGTTGCAGTTTCGGGTATTATGACTACTTCAATACGATCCACGAATGGTTTTCCTCGCCAATAGTTAGGATTAGCCTCAAGCACGTAGCGTGTATTAGGTACAAATTCTACAATTTTATAAGCACCCAAGCTAACTACTTGGCTTGGATCTGTCCAATATCCTCTCCATTGCTCGTAGGGTATTTTCCCAAAGATATGAGCAGGAACTATTCCACCAGTACAGTACCCTCCAAATGTGACTAATATTAAAGCATGCGGTCTTCTTAAATGGAAAATTACTGTATAATCATCAGGTGTTTCTATACTCCTTATTTCTCTAAGATCAGCAAGAGCGGGTATTCCTGTATTAGGATTGAGCATCCCTTCATAAGTAACTTTTACATCATCAGCTGTAAATGGCTTTCCATCAGACCAGAAGATATTACGTCTTAGATGGAATGTTATTGTTAAACCATCTCCAGATATATCATAAGATTCAGCTAAATCTGGTACGAGTGTATATGTTCCATCAGGTTGCTTTTCACTTCTTAAAAGATTTGGGAATACTGGAGCAATGCATGCATATTGTGGTAGACTACTCGTCATACCAAACAATGGATCTATGTAGTTTTCTGTATATGGAACTGCAACCCTAATAGTAACATAATCATCATAAGTTTTCCCCTTTACTTTCCAATCGAAAGCATTTTGACCTATATATTGTATAGGATCATAATTTTCAATATCTGCTCTTGCAGCCTTAGGTATTTCAAAGTAATATAAAGGTATGAAGGGCGGGTCTCTTTGAAATTCTTCAGTAAATTTACGATAGTATTCTTTTCTTTCATTTATATCATAAGTTCTTAGTGCCGCATCTAACATATCAGCTGCATAATCGTTATTATAGCTCCATTCGTTCCATCCTTCTGGTGGAAAACCTTTTGCTGTGAAACTAGAAAAGAATAGCATATCTTCAGGTCTCCAATACCACCAATAAGAATCTGCATCAAAACCACCTTCTTCATATGTTAAACGAAATGTTTCTGCACCCCAAATTTTAGCAAAAAATGTTCCAGCATCCTCTCGAACAATATTCATTTCTATGCCATGTTTAGCCAATGAATCTTTTATTATGAGCATAGCAGCATACTCTTTATCATATCCTATAGGAACCGTACATGTAAAACTTATTATCGGTTGCTCTTGAGCTCTTACAAAATTCAATTGAAGAAAAATTGCGCATATCATAAAATATATCGACATTGTTACTATGGAAATTTTCATACTTTCTCTCAAAGAATACCTTCACCTCTCTCTCTTTTTTCATAAAGATATTGAAGGTTATATTTAAATGTTAAGTAATACTATATAATAAGTAATACTATATAAAACTTTTTAAATTTTTTAGAAAAAAGATGCTATTAATTTTTTTATTTTTAAAAATTAATTAAATTAACGTTTAAATAGAAATATTTAATAATCGAAGAGTGTTAAATGAGGTGAGTAAAAATGTCTTTTGTAGAAGTAAAGAAAGGAATTGTAAAAGCTAAACTACCTAAAAGAGAAGCCCCTACTGCTAAAGTAGCATGGGAAGATGCATTTTATATACCTGGAAAATTTTCAGCAGGTATGGCAGAAACAATTTCTGGTAAAACTATAGGTCCTGAAATGCGATATAATGAAATTTTATTAATCCTTAAAGGAGAAGCGGAAATTGTAGAAAGGAAAACAGGAGAAAAATATATTGTTGAACGTGGAGATGCTATTCTTCTAAAAGAAGGGGCAAAAGTTACTATAACTGTAAAGAAGCCAATAAGGTATTTGTATGTAACAATTCCTCCCCATTCAGAATTAGCAGAAGGTTACTATTTAGAAAAAGAAGAATAAGGCCTTCTAGTGGAGGTTACTTAAATGGATAGTAACAAAGCAATATCCAATAAAATAGTTTCAAGTGTTAAATTAAGTTTAGAAGAACAATGGAAATACTCTACAGAATTTTGGATAGAAATTTTATTAAGAGTATGTAAAACTTTAGCTGAAGATATGGAATTAGGATGGGATAAAGTTAATCAAGCATTATTAGAAAGTGCAAAAAATGGCTGGCCTGGAGTTTTAAAAGTTATAGAAAAATTAGATTTACCATATAGGGATGCTAGAATATGGGCTTCAACAGAAGCTTTTGCAGGTGTAAATGCATGGCCTGGTTATATAGATGAAGTTACAGAATTTTCGTCTAAACGTACTGCTATAAAAGGGCATGGCCCTTCAGAAGGGGGAAGGTGTGTAATTTTGGATATTGCTATTAAATTAAATTTAGATAAAAAAATAGATTTAGCTTCTTGGTGTGCAGCTAACGCAGATGCTTATTTAAGAGCTATTAATCCTAAGTTAAGATTTATTCAAGAGAAAGCCATGTGTAGAGGCGATACTTATGATTATGGATATGCTGAACTTGTAGATTTTGAAGTAAAAGGGTCAAAACATGCTTACGAAAAATTAAGATCATTTAAAGAATTTCAAGAAAGTGAGTTGGAAGCTTATGGGAGAAAGTATAAAAAATGATTTAAAAGAGAAAATAAGTAATTCATTTTTAGAATATGATGAAGAAATTACTATTAACCTTATTAAAAATGCTTTAAAAAACGGAGTAGAGCCATTAGTAATAGTTGATGCTCTCTCAAAAGGATTACGTAAAATTGGAGATATGTTCGGCAATGGTGAAGTATTTTTGCCAGAACTTATGATGGCTGCATCAATCATGAAAACATGTATGGATATTTTAACACCACTCCTTTCTGAAAGTAAAACTTCAACAATGCTTGGAAGAATCGTTATAGGAACAGTTAAGGGGGACATACATGATATAGGCAAAAATATTGTTAGATCTCTTCTTCAAGCTAATGGATTTGAAGTTATAGATTTAGGTGTAGATGTAGATTCTGAAAAATTTATTGAAGCGATAAAAAATTATAAACCAAACATTTTAGCTATGTCAGCTCTTCTTACAACAACCATAAATGAAATGCATAAAGTTATTAAGAAAATTGAAGAAAATGGATTAAGAAAAAACATAAAGATAATAATTGGTGGTGCACCAACAAGTGAAGAATATGCTAAAAAGATAGGTGCTGATGCTTGGGGTTCTGACGCAAATGATGCTGTAACTAAAGTTAAAATGCTTCTTGGAATAAAAGAGGAAAAATAAAAATGGATGGAATAACAGTATCCAAACCCTTAAGGCTTTTAGATAATGATGAAATGCAAAGAATACATGAAGCATCAATGCAAGTTTTAAGCAAAGTTGGAGTAGTATATGAAGCTGAATGGGCTTTAAATATTTTAAAAGAAGCTGGATGTGAAATAGATTATAAAAAACAAATAGCAAAAATACCTGAAGATTTAGTAGAAGAGGCAATAAATAGATCTCAAAGAATAGTTAAACTTTATGGAAGAAATCAAAAATATGATCTTACGCTTGAAGGCACAAAAGTTTATTTTGCAGGTGGAGCTAACGCTGTTAAAGTAATAGAATATAAAGGTGGAGAAAATTTTATTTCAAGACCTGCAACTCTTGACGATCTTATAAAACTTACTATAATCACAGATGCTTTAGAAAATGTTCATTGTTATTTATCACCAGTATACCCTCAAGATGTAATTCAAAAAGGAGTAGATAGCGTAAAATGTGAAATAGCTTTAAATTATACAGAAAAACATTTTTATCATGACGCTGAGGGCTATAAAGGGGCTCTCAACCAAATTAAAATGGCTTCAATAGTTGTTGGAGGAGAAGATAAACTTAGAAAGAGGCCAATCATTTCTCTTGCGCCATGTATCACAAGCCCATTAGTATGGAGTGAAAATGCTTTAGGTGTAATAAAGGCATGCGCCGAAAAGAGTGTCCCTACAATAATCTCAAGCGAACCCATCATGGGGGCTACAGCCCCTGTAACAATGGCAGGGCTTCTTGTACAACAATGTGCTGAAGTTTTAAGTGGTTTGACTTTATCTCATCTTATAAATCCTGGTACACCTACACTTGTATGCACACTTCCATCCGTAATGGATATGCACACAGCTTCAATAATATTGGGATCTATAGAAACAGGAGTAATGTGCGCAGCTTCAGCTCAATTGTTTCGTGAGTTTTATGGAGTGCCATATGTAGGAGTTGGTGCCGTGAGCGACTCAAAGATTCCAGATCAACAAGCTGGATATGAGAAAGCTCTTACAGCACTCTATGGAGTTCTAGGAGGGGTTAACTTAATGCATCTTACATCAGGAATGCTTGAGTTTTTACTTAGCGTAAGTTATGAGCAGCTCATAATTGATAATGAAATACTTGGAATGGTTTTGCATGGTATTAAAAAATTGGAAATAAACGATGAAACTTTAGCCTTTGAGGTGATACAAAAAGTTGGACCTAGGGGACAATTTTTAGAGCAAAAACATACGATAAAACATATGCGTAAGCAATTATATTTACCTAAAATAAGCAATAGACAATCTAGGGAAATTTGGGAGAAAAAAGGAGCTAAAAATATCTTACTCAGAGCAAAAGAGGAAGCAGAAGAGATCTTAAAAACACATAAAATAGAACCACTGGATGAAGATATTAAAAAAATGCTAAGAAATATAAGAGAAGAAGCCCAAAAAAGTTAAAAAAAGCAATATTAGATTTGTTATTTTTAATAAACATTTTTTTTAAGATAAATTTTAAAAAATACAACACAAATTAAGAGATTAGATTTAAAAGTAGTAACTCTTTTAAATAACTTTGATTTGAAATTGATTTGGGGGCCGTGGTCTAGCATGGTTATGATACCCGGCTAGGGACCGGGAGAAAAAATTAATATTTTCCCGAAACAATTGCCCAAAGTCGCGAGTTCAAATCTCGCCGGCCCCATATTTTGACACTATTTTTTTAATTAAAATAATAAGAGAGCGAAATTTTTCTTTTAATAAGATTTAGAAATTATACTTATATAATCCTTAAATGATTTTTCAAAAAGAAAACAATGACTATAAAATACTTATTTGAAGAAGCTGAAGAAATTCTTAAAAATGCAGGATTATCTAAGCCTATATTAGAAATTCCTAAAAAAATAGAATTTGGGGAAATATCATGTATTTCATGTTTTGAAGATGCAAAAAAAATAGGTTTAAACCCTATTGAATATGCTAAAGAAATTTCTTCAAAAATAATTCTTAAAAAAGATGGTTTATTAAAAAATTTTGATATTAAGCCTCCTGGATATATTAATTTCTATGTTGATTGGATTAAATATACTGAAAAAACCCTAAATGAGATTTTAAAACTTAAGAATAATTATGGTAAAACGAATATTGGTGAAAATAAAAGAATTTTCCTTGAACATACGAGTGTTAATCCTAATAAAGCTTTACATATAGGTCATGCAAGAAATGTTTGTTTAGGAGATACACTTTATAG
>JAWBQF010000056.1:0-9040 GCA_038845975.1 Methanomethylicia archaeon | reverse complement strand
TAGGAGGGTTTCTGAAGCCGTTATGGATGGAGCCTACGATAATGCTGAAGCCTACAATCTCCTTAGAAGGATGGGTGTAAAACCCGTTATAAAGCCTAGACGTAACGCTAGAGATGATAGAGGGCCTCCGGAAAGACGTAGAGCGGTTAGGCTCATCAGAAGGATAGGCGATGAAGGATGGGCGGGGATGATGGGCTACGGTAGACGTTGGGCTGTTGAAACAACATTCTCAACATTCAAACGCCAGTATGGAGAATACTGCATGGCGAAAACATGGAAAGCATAAAGAAAGAACTAGAAGCCAAAGCATACGTATACAACATGCTAATAAACCTATAAAGCAAAATCAAAAAGAAAACATAAAATCAAAGAAGAGACCTAAACAACAAAGAATTAAGCCACAAAGCTTAAAAAGTTAATTTCTAAGCTATTTAAGTGACATAGGGTTCCTTTAGAAACAAAGATACAAGCAATGATAGATTGGATAGAGTGCTTAAGCTATAGAAAACTTCTGGAAGCTTAGGTTACAGGGTAATAGAGCTAGTAAATCTTCGGTTTGGAAGTGGATAAACAAGCTTGCCATAGAGCTTAATTTTCCAAGAAAGAATAGAGAGCTTATAGCTATGGATACTTTAAATCAAATGGTAAAAGTTTATATCTATGCTGCTGTTGACGAGAAAATATGTCTTGTTCTCAAGTATTTACAGCAAGAAATATTTAACTACGAGTGTTTTGTTAGTAGGATTATGCAAGCTTGTAAGAAAAATCAACTTTTCTAATAGATAAAGAGCTTGATATAAGGAAGTTTTGAAAGTAGGGAAACTTCCTACAAACACTTAACATAGGGAAGAGAAATTTGGTTGAAAAATTCTTCGTTCACCTTAAGAGGACAAAGCCCCTCCTCAACAACGTTAATTTTAAGCAAACTTTAAGAAGTTAGATTCCGGCTTAAGGAATAGAGAAGCTATTTATAGAATTAATCTCTTCCTAAAGCTATTTGTATATTAGTTCAATGGAACAAGAGAGCTTAAAATGTCCTAGCTGAAGAAGGAAAATCCAATAAAGGAGTAGAGTTTATTCTAGATGGCTTAATTTGGGATCAAAAAGAGCAAGAGTAAGTTTCCACCTCCAGAAAAAAGATCAAAAGATATAATAAGATGCTTTAGATGCCCTTATTGTAAGAGTGAAATCCCAGTAGAAAAAGAAGAATAATTATTAAAATTCCGGGCAGTATCCTTCTCTTATTAGTAAAGCTTTATATATTAGAGCTTTAAGGTACTTTTATGAGTAAGGAAGATGTTATTAATGATCTTTACAAATTTCTTTTAAACTACGATCTTGATGGGGTTGTTAAGGCTGTTAATGATGTTGTTAGGTTCAATATTGATCCTATTGAGGCTATTGAGAAGGGATTAGCTAAGGGTATTAGGGAGCTTGGTGAAAAATTCGCTTCCGGCGAGATATTCATAGCTGAACTTATGCTTGCTGCTGAAATTATGAATAGGGCTTTAGAAATATTGAGGCCATCATTACTTAGTAGGGGGGCTGAGGTTAAGGGTCTTGGAAGGGTTATTATTGGAACTGTTGAGGGGGATATTCATGATATAGGTAAGAATCTTGTAGCGACAATGCTTACAGTCAGCGGGTTTGATGTTATAGACCTAGGTGCTGATGTGTCTATTGAAAGGTTTATAGAGGCTGTTAAAGAGTATAATCCGGATATAGTTGCAATGTCTGCATTACTAACAACAACAATGATAAATCAGAAAAAAGTTATAGATAGACTTAAAGAGGAAAAGCTTAGAGGAAACGTTAAGATAATTATTGGTGGTGCACCAGTAACTAAGGAATGGGCTGAGGAGATAGATGCTGACGGATATGGTGAAAGCGCTTTAGAAGCTGTCAATGTTGCAAAGACACTGCTTCGAGAAAAGTAATGGAAAGCAAATATTTTAAGTGATTTGAAAACATCATTAATTCTTAGTAAAGCTATAAACATATTTGGTAAGGTAAAGCTAAAATCGATAAAAAATCCATAATTCTTAAATATCTAATAAATGATGTTTTGAAATAGGAAAGAGAAAGTATCTCTTACTTATTAACGATTAATAAGCATTCAATTAATATAATAGTGAAGACTTATATATTTCGAGTTTCTAAATTAGTATGGTTAGTTTTAATATTTTGAGTTGTGATGATGTGAGGAATACTATTAATAAATCCATACTTCTCCTTGAGAGAGTTGGAGTTAAGTTTTATCATAGTGAAGCCCTTAAAATTCTAGATAGTTATGGAGTTACTGTAGACTTTAAAAGTAGACTTGCTAAAATTCCTGAAAGCTTAACTAGAGAAGCCTTAAGAAAGATCCCTAGATCATTTACCATGTATACGCTTAATGGAAAACCATGGCTAAATCTATCTGAAGGAAATGTATACTTTGCACCTGGAGCAACAGCTATTAAGGTTATAGATTTGGAGACGGATTCTGTTAGAACACCTACATTAATTGATGAGGTAAACTTTGTGAAGCTTACAGATAGTCTTCAAAATATTCATATTAATGCTGCCCCATTCTCCGTCTTTACTGATGCACCTAAGATACTAGCTGAAAGATATCGTATAGCTATTGCCTTCAAATACTCATCTAAACCATTCTTTGGAGCATCGTTTAGCTTAGGAGGTATACAGGATATGTATAGGATAGCTACAACGATTATTGAGCCTGAAGACCTTCAAAGAAAACCTAGATGGGCTGCTCACTGCTGTCCATCACCACCATTTAAATGGAGTGATATAGTTACAGAGATAAATATTGAATGTGCTAAACACAGTGTTCCTATAATCTATTTAGCTATGCCAATAGCTGGTTTAACAGCTCCAGCAACAATAATTGGTGCTGTTACCCAATGTATAGCTGAAGATCTTGCAGGACTAGTACTAGCCCAAATAATCAATCCAGGAAATCCATGTATACTTGGAGGGTCCCCAATAACATTCGATGTTAAAGCAGCAGCTTCATCTCTTGGAGCTATAGAGACGGTGATGATGAATTCATGTATAGCTCAGATCGGTAAATATCTCAATCTACCAACAGTAGGTTTTATAGGTATTAGCGATTCTAAAACTGTTGATATTCAGTCAGCTATTGAGGGGGCTATTGGATTCACTATAGGTTCACTTGCAGGACTCAACGTTATTCAAGGACCAGGTATGCTTGAATCAGAAAGTTGTCAATCATATGTAAAGCTAGTTATCGACAATGAAATATGTGGACTCGCCCTTAGAGCAATTAAAGGTGTAAATACAGTGGAGGAAAGCTTCTGTATTGATGTTATTGAAAATGTAGGGGCTGGTGGAGACTACTCAAAGAATATATATGCATTAAAATCAATCATCGACTGGGCACGGAAAGAATTCTACTTCCCCTCACAACTAATAGATAGAGAATCAAGAGAAAGCTGGGAGAGAAAAGGTAGGAAAGACATGCTTATAAAAGCTAAAGAAGCAGCTAAAAAATTAATTAATACATCAAAAGCCCCACTAATAGATAAGGAGACAGAGGAGAAAATACATAGCATAATTAAGGAAGCAGCTAAAAAACACAATATCATAGAGACCATACCTAAAATCCCATAGATCAATAGTCCACCATAATATCTAAACCCAAAACTCTAGCTGCTATAAAAAAGGTGTTTATATTGTTATTTAGGTCCTCTTATTACTCTATATGCTAGATATGCAACCATTAATAATAATGCAACACCAACTACAATTACAAACATTAAGGTTGATGATGGGAGATACTGGTATCTAATCCATAATGGTGGTCTAACTCTAACACCATCCACGTATAGCTCTACAACTCCACCTTTATCAGGTGTTAGATGGAGAGAAACAGAACCATCAGCTCCACTAGTTCCTTTTAGTACATCAGTAGGAGAAAAGCTTACACCTCCACCTGTATATCCAGGATAACGCTTCACCTCTACAGTTAATCCCTCTACAGGCTTACCATTAGGATCTAGAATTCTAATTATGACAAGGTTTTTACTAGATGTGTAGAGAGCACCTTCAATCTCTACATTCCTTACCTCTTTCTTCCCAGTATCATATGTAATTGTAACCTTAGTTAAATGGTATTCCTGCTCGCAAAATACTATATAGGGACACATAAAAATTACAATAGCTAAAACTAGTACAATAAGTAAACGCATACTTACTACCTCCTATACCATATTATGATTCCTAGAATTATTGCCCAGAGAGGCATTGATAAACCTACCCAGAATCCTGGAGCCCAAGCATCACTAGGGGAAAAGCTTACAACTGTTTGATATATAAGGAAGATTGAGCTTAAAAATCCAATAGCCAGTAAGGTATAGTAGAAGAAGAGTGGAAGCTTTATATCACTATGCTCATTAAGAACGCTAAGTAATCTACTGGGTTTAAACACAAATATTGCTATTATGAACAATGTGAATGTAGAAATAGCGCAGAAAATAGCTTCCCAGAACCAATGTGTTGATATTAGTGTAAAGCCATATGATGTCTCCCATGGATCATAATACATAGGTAATGAAAATATTACAGCACCTATTATTGTAGTTACTATTAGTAGATTTATTGATTTAGATCTAGGCCATCCAAACTTATCCATGAGTGCAGCATTTATATTTTCGAACCATGCAATAGAGCACGGTAATGCAGACCAGAAGACAAGAGAATAGAATAGTAAAGCTAATGGGACTCCAAGAGCTCCTAAAGCATTCCATATCTTCGGCATACCAGTAAATGCTAAGCCTATTGAGCCAAGCCATACTGGCGGTACACCAGTACCTATAGCGTAGTTGAAGAATGCAAGCCCACCTAGAAAGCATGTAAATGCATGTGTTAATGGACCTAGGATAGCTGTTGTATTTACATCACCTCCTCGAGGTAGATAACTTGCAAATACAGTCATATTTCCTAAACCTATACCTGTTATCCAGAATGCCCATAGGAATGCTGTTGTCCAAACCTCCGGATAAAGGAGGGCGTCAAGTTTTACATGGAAAGAGTAAGCTATTCCCTCCCAACCATTTGGAAATATAAGTAATGAAGCTATAAGCAATATTAAAGCAACAAGCATTGTAATTACTCTACCAATAATTGAAAACATTCCGAAAAACTCTACACCTTTAATCTCTATATACCACCAAATGAGTATTATAATTATTGCTGGTATGAAGACAGCAATAAAATTTGTAAGATGATTTACCCAGAAATAGGTAACAGGATCAGCTCCCCATGCCTTCACAGGACTCATAATAAGATATGAAAGCCAGTATCCAAGTACAACAGCATATGTTGCATTAAATCCATATAGGAAGCCCCCACCACCTCCAAGAATACATATCCATATTATAAGCTCCCATAACCTCCCATATTTAAGCCTAGCTACAGTTGAAGGAAGAGCCCTTCTACCCCAAACACCTAAACCAGCTTCTGTTAGAAAGCCTGCAGTAACTATTAGAGAGAAAGCCAGTATAAAAGCTATCCAATAAGCAGCGCCATAGTATCCATAAGCTATGTAGGACATCATAACGAATCCAGCTATGCCACCGGAAGTCGCTAAGGTAGCTCCTAAAAAGCCAATTCTAGAAGCAAAAGTCTCCCTTGTAATGGAAGACATAGCAAGTCCCCATATATAGTAAAAAGGATACTTATAAACCTAATTGCTAATTGTAAGGCTTTGTTAACTTTAGATTTATTTGGGAGTTCTCTCCCTTGTTTACGGTGAATCTATGGTTAAAGTTGTTAAGTTTGTTAGGGAGAGAACCCCATTTACTCTAGTTGTTTATTGCTTATATATATTTTCGTTCATCTAGAATGGCTTCAGATATTTTAAGCTTCATTATTGTTAGGAGTTATTCTATATTATCGTGGTTTAGATCTTTAATCTTCTATTGATTTTGATAGGAGGGATGTTAGGATTGTTATGGTTGATGATACTATTATAAGTGTATGTTTTAAGAGAAGGTTGTTTACGTTGCATTCGAGCCATTATTAAGAAGGATTCTATATGTATGGGTTTGCGATGTTGCAAACATGCTTACATCCCTAACATTCCTTAAAAGATTAGAGCTATTTATGGTTCAAATATAGTTGTATTAAGTGATGGAGTTCATTATTATAAAGCATCATGTAAAATATTAAACTTAAAACATGAATTATATAGTTTAGAAGTTAAGAATCTAATGGAGAGAATAATACAGTATATTAGGATAGAACTAGACTATTCGATAACTACATACCGTGCATGAGGATAAATGCGATAATGAGCATGCATTAATGCTTATAAAATCAATAATATACATACTGAACGAAACATGGATTAACAGGAAAATAAAAGCTAAGGAATTCATAGAAACACAATACCAAAATAGAGGTGATAAAACATGCTTAAGTTAACAAAGCCCTGCCAACTCAAGTAAAATACTCTAAGCAGGACATCAATTTTAAAGTAGGAGTAATTAGACTTAACAATAAGCTTAGCCGTTCACTATAAGCAACCTATCACATATATGGAGTATACTATTATCAATGTAAATTTTGTCTTCGCTAACTTATGTTAATTCTCAAGAATCCCATGCTTAATTAATTTAATGATGGATTAAATGCGGTATTTAATGGCTGGCGTGTTTATGAGGAGATTGATGATCATACTTACAGGTTACCGCTTCTTATGATATCTTATTCTAGCGAGCTCTTGTACGTACTCTAGGTTCAAGTAGAGTCCAAATCCATTCTATGAATTCTCCAAGATTTTTTGTTTGAATATATACTTCACCTGGACCTTCAATTCTTGTTGCTAGCCCTTCTCCACCTAGAATTGTTTCTTTTAATCCTCCGAATTTCATTACCTTGTAGTTGCATGTACTACTAAAAGCTACTAAGTGGAAGTTGTCAACAATTAGGTATTGACTGGGCTGAAGGAAATGCTTATCTATAGCACCGAAAGTATTTATGAATAGATTTCCTTCACCAGTAGCCTTTATCATGAATAAACCCTGTCTAAATAAGCCCTTCGTGAAACCTTCCCATCTAATATCTAAATCAACATTTTCTGTTGATGCTATGTAAGAGGCTTTCTGTATAATGTAGCCTTGCCCTGGTTTTACCTCTAGCCTTTCAATATCACCTATCGGTGCAGAAACAAATCCAACTTCACCGGAATCATTTACTGCAGTATATTCATTTACCCAGAATGATTGGCGACCGAGAATAGCTAGATCTAGAGTACCTAGCTTTTCTCTCTTTTTCTTGTATGTACCTCAATGTTTGGAGTCATATAGGTCATTGCTCCAGATTCAGCAACTATTTTCTCACTAGGCTCTAAAGTTACTACCAGCATAGAATAGGATGGCTTATACTTTACCTCATACTTCATTTAAATCCTCTCAATACAATACTAATATAGTCTTTAACCCTATTTTTAACCTACTAGCCTTATAAACCTTTATAGGGTAAGATCAACTAATTAAACTTCTAAACTGGCAAGACAATCTATAAGAGACTGAAAATCTTAAATTAAGGTAGAGTAATAATATGTGTCTACAAGTGAGAAAAGCTGTATTCAAGGTTGACTTAATAGTTTTCGTCTTAGCTGTACTTATTCTATTTGCAATGTTCCGGTATGGTCTTGTATTTGGATTTGCTATGATGGATTTCATCCAGCAATACGTGAAGACAGTAATATTACTCATTTTAGATACTATAGCTTTTATCTTAGTAGGAATATACATGAAGTTAAAAATAGGGGCATCTTAAAATCGGTTTAAACAGGAAATACAATACTCCAATTCAGCTTAATATCCTATTCTAGCATTCTTCTAAAATCTAATTACTGGATTCTCATTTATTATTTTCCTTAATAATGAATTCTTAATTTCCTCTAGCTTTCTTACAAATCCTGTTATTTAACATTAATTTCGTTAATTTGAATATGATCTAAAGGTTAAGGAATTATAATTGCTTATTAACTGAATCCTTCAAGGAAGGATTTTACGTTTTTACCTAGAACATTATGGTTGTAGCCTCCTTCAAGAACTGCAAATCTTCTCCCTTGACAGTTTCTTAAGCTTGCATCTCTAATTAACTGGCCAATAATTTTATAGTCTTCAATCTCAAATATTCCACCCCAATCCTCTTTTGCCCTATCAAAACCTGCTGATACTCCTATAATATCGTAGTCTATTTTCTCATTTAGGAATTGCTTAAGGCTTTCAAGTTGCTGTCTTCTATTTCCACTTGGTAAATGATAATATGTAACGTTACTTACATTTCTAAATATATTGAAGGTTCCATCTCCGAAATGTAGGTCAAAATCAATAATTAAGGCTTTCTTAATTCTACCCTCATCAAGAAGCTTACTAATAGCAATAGCAATATTGTTAAAGTAGCAGAACCCCCAGCAACCATCAGGACTTGCATGATGTCCAGGTGGACGAATAAGAGCAAAGCTAGCTTCACCTTCAACTGCTAGCTCAGCAGCCATAATAGCTCCGCCAGCAGAGAGACATGAAACCTCATAGAGAAGAGAATCTGTCTTAATAGAGTCTATATGTCTCTGTGTGTGAACCCTTCTTAAATCATCTTCACTAGCTGGTTTAGGTTCAGTAAAAACGTATAAGTCCTTAATTTCTCTTAGAATGGTTTCCATCCTACCAGGTTCTGCAGCTGGATCTGAAGCATAGATTACTGTATATCTTGGATGAAAAACAATTTTCATCTAAACCCCATTAGAGCTTAAACTAACAACTTATAAGTTTAAGGTTATATAAATATTGTTATGTTAGTATTGATACTGTCAAGTTATTTTTAGGGAGCTTTGAGAAGCCGCTTTTGGAGGTGATGTCCATTAGGTGGCTCCTTAAAGCCCTTGAGAATAGTGGTTTGTTAGGATTAATAGGTTTTCGCTCCAGGGTTAGGGCTGTTCTGCTATATGGCTGGCCTAAGCTATAGGGAAGTAACCTATGTTCTGAGAGTTATTCCATGTAGC
>JAWBQF010000055.1:0-9504 GCA_038845975.1 Methanomethylicia archaeon | reverse complement strand
TAGAGTAAATGGAGTTCTCTACCTAACAAACTTAACAACTTTAACCATAATTCACCGTAAACAAGGGAGAAACCCCCAAATAAATCTAAAGTTAACAAAGCCAGAGAAACTTTATGAATTTTAAATAGGGAAAGTACATGTAATTGATAGCTTAAGTTCACAAAGGTGAGAGAACGAGCTTGTGAACTTTAGCTTTACTTATTGCTTCCCTTATTTATGGTAGTAGTATGAGTAAGGTCATAGGCTTATTAGGGATAGAGCTCTATTTATTCTAGTTGTTTTATATATTTTTGTTTATCTAGAATAGCTTAGATGTTCTAAGTTTATTATGTAAAGTTATGTATTTATATTTGTATAGTTCTAATATGGATGGTTTAGTTAATGTTTTGAGGAGTGTTGGGAATTCTAGGGTTATAGGAGTTCTAATGTTAAGATGGTTTTGGTTGGTAGGTGTATTAAGTTAATGTTCCTAGGATGCTTAATGTGAGTTGACATACAGTCATAATTGAGTTAATAGGTATGTTAAGAGGATATTGATGGATTGATTAATAAGTCTAGATCTGGTAGACCTAGAAAAGATTCTAGCACCTAAGGGATCAAAACTGATATTGAAGATTAGCATAAGTTAATTCATGCTGCTTACTTGTAGTTATATCAGTTAATAGTGAAATTTATGAGACATTAAGGATAGATCTAACTCAAATAACAATGTAATAATATTAAGAGACATGCCAGTAGGAGGAATATATATTTCATGGGATAATGGAGCATCACTCTAAGAAGATAGGTTAAAAATTCTTAATCTTCTTTTTTTCCTCAAGAGTCAAAGACAATATTTAAATCTTCTACTTTTTCAATATCATCCCTTTGCCCAAAATTTACTAAAAACCTTTGTGCCCAATTACAAGATAAATTTTGCTCTTTAATAAGCTCTATGTGGTTACCATTAGTGATAACATTAAATTGATGAAGTGGCTAATGTTAGCCGCAAAAATCTTATTAAAGAATGGATAAATTTTATTTCTGTCTAAGTACTAATATTAAGTATCATCAATATAAACATAAATAACTTCAAGATTTTAATGCCCGTATTTTATGCATGTTTAGTTAATTCCTCAGATAATCTCATAATTTCATTTTTAACTTTATTATCAATATATGGAGCAATAACTATTATCTTCTCTTCAAGATGGTTGTTCTTTACTTCATGCTCACCATATGATATAACATATATTGGAACTTCAATGGTAGCAACATCTTCCTCTATCTTTACGTTTAAATTTGAATAGGTTTTTAATTGGCTTGAAGAGAGAGGAGGTGGTAATGATATTTTAAGATAATCCATTAGAACAATGAAGTCAGACTCCTTTGGGTTCCATACATCTATAAAACTCTTTATAATGTGTTTTATATCATCCAGCTTCCAAAAGTCAATATTTAACTCTTCTACTTTCTCAATAGTTCCCTTTTCTGAGTATATTATCATTATTTTATTCATTACATTTATCCTCTTAGTTCGGCTATTTTTCTTTTTATTAACTCTTTAGCACTTTTTAAATCTGGCTGTCCATCATTGGTTAGGGGAACTCTAGTCATTAAGTGAACTACTTTTCCATCACTTAACTTAATAAAAGCCTGAGGAAGATCTACCCCACCAATATCATCCCTTTGCCCAAAATTTACTAGAAATTCCCAATCTTCTTTTTTTTCCTCAAGAGCCAAGTTCAACTCTTTTGCAACTTCATCGCAAACCTTTTTAAGATACATACTTGCTTTTTCCCAATCAGCCGTAACAATTATTAATGTATCATCATCCATGTTCCTCATATGATGAACCTAAATTTAAATTTTTCTAAGCATAAGCTCACCTTGCGAACCTGGATATGTTTTTATCCTTTTTTATGAGTTCTTATCTTTTCATTGATCTATGTTTTGTTTAGTGTGAAGGTTGTTAACCTCATATGCATGGATGCATGCTTACCATCGTATCTCCTTTTCATGATGATGTAATTATCGAATAGCTTAGTTTCTATTTTTACTGAATTATTTTTCATTGAGTTTCAATCTCTAACTTTATACTTCATGTTTAAATTTATATTTATATCATGTCGTTTATAGGAGTTCATCAGTTAGTACAGTTGTTTTAAAGCAATACATTGCCTTTATTTTCTAAGCAATGATGGAAGTGTAAGCATTTGCAACATCACAAACCCATATATAAAGCATTCTCCTCAGTAAAGATTCGAACAACGTATATAGTCTTATCTCTAGAACCTAACAATTTTAATTTCTCCTATCAAATTTAAAAAGGAAGCCTAAGATAAACTATGATAAATATGAATTTATAACACTATAATAATAAAACTTAGAATATTTAAAGCCATTCTAGACGAGCTTAAACGAAATATATAAGCATCATAAAATAACTAGAGTAATGAGTTCCATCCCTACACTCATGAAAGGCGTTTGAGGAGAATAACCAGCTCAACTAGTAAGCTTCTTATAGCTTGAAGACACTTAATATCGCCTATCTTACTCTTGATAAGTTAAGGTAAGTAGATACTGATGTAAATTCAGCATAAACAAGTACCTTAAAAACTTAGAAGTAACCATTCAATTCTTTTAACATTGCTACTAAACAAATTCCTCAATTAACATGTCTTCATCAACAACTACATCTCTACACTTACTTTTACCTAGATCTACACAAACATACTTCATATACCTACTTTCTTTAATTTTAGCTGGTCTAGGTTGTAAACACCCATCCAAGCGTAAAGCCTACGTCCCCAGTAGCTTACATAGGTCTAATCAAACTACTGACCACAAAACTAATTAGAGATCAAGCTGACCAGTCCAACAATAATAGAAGGCACATCCCATAAAGTCAAACCTAATAATTTTAGCCATAACAACACCATAAATGAGGAAGATGGCTTCCAATAAAGCTACACAAGGTGTGCTTGAGAATAATTAAGTTTAAAAGTTAGTGGGAGACATATTAACAATGATGCTTGGTCAAAGCGCTGAAAAAATATGAGGAGGCCACTACATTTCTGAGTATCAGTAAGTTCACATTGAGCTTGCGTTTATCATGATCTTAAATGCTACTTACTATCTCACCATTATTATAGTTTCTCACTTTCTGTAATATTCTGTTGTTAATATTACCCTTAAATTTTTATAGGATTTTAAAATTTTAATAACGTACTAATTTACTGGTATGCATTAGTATTTTGGGGGTTTCATATTATTTTCTTTAAGTTTAGTATTTGTATGCATTTAAGCTAGATTTTCTTTCTTCAACTTTATTTGTTCTATCGAGTATTTTATTGATGGGTTTAAATTCTTAGAATGTTATTTGCCATGTTTATTCAGGTATTTGTATGAATATAGACTTTCTTGACTACAATCTTCTTAACTTTGTTTGAGTGAAATATATTCTACCCCTCTACCAACATAATTTCTTATCTTAATATAGAATCTTAATGCTATCTTTGAGCTAAGTCTATTCTTAATATTTCATAAAACATAACCACTAATTATAGCTAGTGATTTTTTCACGATATTTTATTAGTTTATATCCGATAAAAATAATTAAAGTTAAGAATGTTAATGTTACTATTGTAATTACTTCAGGAGTATTAAGTAAACTAAATATTATAAATAAATAGATTAAAAATGGAGTAAATGCACTTCCTCCAATGATTAATATAGACATAACTTCAATTTTAGATGTTTCCATTAACATCACTCTATTTACCTCCCATATACTGTATTCCCAGATTTTTTCTATGGATTGTCTCTTATATGACTGGGTTAATGCCACTTTTATATTCTCACGAAAAGTGCTTGAAGGTTGTACTCTTGAATACTCTAGTAGCATTTCAGTTGCACTTTTTCCTAAACAAGCTTTATTAAGCATTTCCTTAAAGTCATTTGAAATACGCGGTATTTTTGAATCTGCTAAAATCTCAAACGCTAAAGTTATGGGTTTACCTATAGTAGTGACCGAATATATAATTCCAAGTAAAGTAGAGGAGTATAGTGAAAAATTCTTTAATAGTGAAAAGTATCTAATAGGTACATAGTAGTATAGGTAGAGAAATACAGATAATGTAAGTATAAAGTTAATAGTTAGTAGGTGTAGAGTAACGTAATTTAATATGATTGTTAAGAAAAGAAATAACGTAAATATCAAAAGAGAGAAATTTATTGAGGCATTTAGAATATCTAAATACTGCAAATTTATATTAAAGTAAGTTAAAGCTTTCTCAAAAATTTTGTTTTGAATAGGGATTCTAATAATTACCTTCTTGCTTAATATTTTAATTAATTTATAGTATTTCGTAAATTCATTACTCATGATAAACTATTCCCTCAATAGCATTAACAAATGTTCTTGGAGGTAACATTCCGTTTAGCATTCGTCTTCTTACAGAATGAAACCTCCGATAAATTTCTAATTCAGTTTTGTAATCTATCTTAAGCTTAGTCAATAATGAAAAAAGTTTAATAATACTTAGATAATCAGCTAGCAGTATTCCTTCTCCCTCATTGACAACGTTCAACTTACTTAAAATATTTACTAATTCGTTAGTGTTTAACATTTTTACCAGTTTGTCGTTTTTATATGAATATTTAAATATATCTAAAAACTTTATACTTAGATTTTTATCAAGTTTTTCACTCCGTATGAAGTTAATGCTAAGTACTCTTCGTGAATTACTATTAATCCAGGGAGTTCTAACCATTACTACTATTAAGTTCATTTTACTCATGAATACAAGAGGTATCCCATAACCATATTTAAATCTGTAAATGAAGTCTTCTATTGATGATGCATGAACAGTTTGTATGCATCGTAATCCAGCAGAAAGAGCTGTAATTAAAGCTTTGGAATGACTTTTTGAAATTATCTCACCGAGGAAGACTATATCTGGTGAGCGATGTAGTGTCTTTAATATTTCAATGTCTTTTCCACGTCTTAAGTATTTTTCCTCATTTATAGTTAAATTATCAACAACTTTTAATTTAATTTGATGCATATAGTTAGGTTCGTCATAACTTTCAATGAATGTTTCCAAGAATATTTTCCTATCTAAGGTATTACAGAAGAGACTTAATGCATTAAGAAGGGTTGTCTTACCAGTTGATGTTTCTCCTATTATTGTAATTATTGCTCTTCTTAAAAGGGCTGACAACAAGAAAGCGGTAGCTTCAATGCTAATAGTGTTGTTATTAATTAGATTAGTGATTGTAAATATCTTTTTATGCTTTCTCAAATTTAGTGAAAATCTATTCACAGCTAGGGGATAGGTGTCTATTACGCATCTTAAGCTAAAAAGTTTGCTCCTAAACTCTGTTCTTAAAGTTGCTTCTACTCTATTTAATTGAGATTCTGATACAAGCTTTAAATGTGTTAGAAACACTTCTATATCTTTTTCACTAAGTCTTATATTTGTGATGCATCGCCCGTACTTCTCGTGATCAACATACATGTTTAAATTAGGGGAATCCAAGTATATTTCATCTACAAATTCATCAAGTAATGGTGGAAAAAATTTCTCTATACCTAAGGTTTTTGCAACAGCATATTTGCAAGTTGCATCTATAGAATCTTTTAAATGTATTGAAAATTGACCATTGTTAAACCAGCGCTGAGCTTTATCGTAAAGTTGGTCTAAAATCAAATGATTTAAATCTAAATTAAAATTATCCTTCAGATAATTAATTAGCTTTTTGACTTCTATTAAGTCTTTTCTAACACTTACAATATATTTAGGGCCTTCAGCATATATATTATCAACTATCTTTATCCTGTATGGACCAACAACATATGAATGTAAAAGTCTTCTAAACTTGTGACTAGGTACCTTTGTCATGATACAACTATGTCAAACCAATACTCTTAACAAAATTCTTCTAGATACTAGCTTGTAATTATCTCTAATACTGTACTTACTAACGCCTAAAAGTTTAGATGCCGTATTTAATGTTAATACAGATTTGCGTTCCTCGACTTTACTAAGCATTTTATCAGCACAATATATTATCGAGGCTGCAAGAACATATGGATTGTGCCCTTGTAAATCTACTATTTTAAGATTATGTAGTATATTGCTTATTAATTTCTCTATTTTTTTAAAATAATGTTCTCGTTCTATGCTTCTTTCTTCTAGCATCTTAGTAAATTTTATATTAGAGTAAATAACATTAATTAACCATGCAATACATTCATCTATTTTTAAAGGTTTGATTCTCAAGTTAAAATACTTAGATACTTCATACACATATCGAATTAATTTACCTCTATTACAATTAAACACGTATGCTACATCATTTATCCTAATGTTAAACTTAAATATCTCTCTAACTGAGATTAAAAAACAGCTGGCTAATACATATCGTTTTTGTCTTATAGCACTATTATCTCTTATGTATTTTATGAAGAGTCTTATAGTGGTTTGTTTTATGAAAACCGGCATATTAAATGTTCTGGTGGCTCTTTCAAGTAATTTAATGTACTGTAATTTTATAAAATTCTTTTTAATACTAACTTCATGATTATTGTAAGTTTCAGAAACATTATAGTTATGTGGTGCTAATGGTTGACTGATTTCTTCCTCTGTATTATTTACTACAAGTCCACAGTTGATGCAAACAGCTTTTAAATCATCTTCCTTTATAAGTCTTCCACCGCAATTTAAGCATTTTGTCTTAAGCATAAACCAATCTATATTTAGAAACATAAATTCTACATTTTGAAATGCCATCTATTAACTAATATAAAATAAAATTAATATTTGATGGTAAAGGTATACTTACATAGGATATATTATTTATCAGGGCAGACTGAAAATATTACTTTAAAATAATGTTATTAACTAGGGAACTAATTATGGTTCTTTATAGTGATATTCTTATTTGTTGTGTATTATTTGTGGAATTAAAGTTCTCATTTATTTAATAAGAAAGTCTCTCGCATATTTCATTAGTAGGGTATAAGGATTATGAAACCTAGAGTTATCATCTAGATAACAAACATATAAAAAGCATTAAAAAGGAAACATTCATACTTAACAAATATTACAAGAATGGTGAAAATCATAAACTAAAATAACAGATAAATCCTAACAATACAATAGAGATAAAGCATAACCAAAAAGGACCTAAATTAACATAGAACTCATCTCTTAATTCACATCTTAAGTGTATTTACCATGTATACTACGACTATAAAGACTTTATAAGTTGTTGCTAGTCTTTCATATCTCATAATTATCCTCTTAAGCCATTCATACAGTCTTTCTCTTCTCATAAAGCTCAATGTTACACAGTATTGGCTTCTTACTGTTTTTGGGATTCATTGATATGTTGTCTTCACATTAGTGGTGACAGTTTATCTCCTATGACTTTAGTATTGTATACCACATCTATGTAGGGCTTCTCGGAGGCTTTTTTCTAAGCCTTTAATAGCTTATTAAGCCGCTTTGGGTCATGCTCATTTCCAGACTTTAGGACTATACTTAGAAACGTGATTCCTTATTTACGCATACATGAACTTCTAAATTCTTCCAAATTCCTTAGATCTATTGTATCTTATCAGCTCTTCCTATTTAGTCTCCATGTTGAACTATCCACAATATACCTTATTATGATCCTTGTAGGTAATAGTATTCTAAGCACCTTAATCCCATATATCTTTCCTCTATTTGGTTATAGTATTTGCTTAAGTTTTTCACTGCCTTGTGAACTTAAGCAATCAATTACATGCACTTCTCATATCTAAAGTTCACAGAACCGTTTTCACTGACTATAGTATTTTGCATAGTTTTGTCAGATTATAGTCCTGGTTTAACATATTCTAACGACTGTATACTTACTAAGACTTTATTAAAATTATAGCACTTAAACCTCTTCTAAGTTATCTTATAGAAGTTGTAGCAAATAGACGTATCCATCCAACAGTATCTAGTAATCAAGACGTGGGAATCTCGCTTATAATACACTACCATCAGCCTAGATTACTAACCTAGCTTTAGGGAATAGAAGAGACTCGGTTAAAGCCTACTTTTCATCAGAAAATATCATAGAACTCTATAAGAAACTGACATAACAACTTAGCATACTGCGGCTTCCTTCTTACCTTCACGTAGGGTTAAATAGTTTAAAGAGAAGACATAATCAAAATATAATATGAATTTTCTCATTAATTAAATCATAGACTATTTTCTCTATAAGTTCTGGAGGCAATGGCAATTTCTTTCTATCACGAGGGGATATGTATATATTACTTTCCCAACTTCCGTCTGGTAGCCATATAGTATTTATTGATACTACTCTAGCAGGGGAAATAATATCATCCATTATCTTTCTTATACTTGAAGTTCTTTTAACAAATTTTAGTAATATTCCTTTCTTATCTTGAATTTCTTTGGAAATTCTGCTAAGAATTTGCCTAAGTTCGTCTTTTGATATGTAAAGAGCTAAAATTATATTAGGCATAGGTTTTACTGCCTTGACCAAGGCTATATCTCTAATCTGAGGATATTTCTCTTCAAGTTCTATAAGAATCTCAGAAACCTCAATATCTGCTTGACTAATTTCTCCTTTATTTAATTTATCTTGACATATTGGACATAGAATTTTACTCTTTGCACAGAAATGACATATTGGAATTTTCACATGTTTACCCTCTATTTTCGATGCTTAAAGTAATAGCGATCACCCCTATATTTCTCACTTTTCCATTTTTCCCTTTCACAGCTTCGATTCCTGTTTTAATATTTTTAATACATATTTTATTTGAAAATTTTGTTCTAACAAGCTCTGCTGTAACTATAGCTTTAGATATATTCATTCCTCTAGCTTTTATTACCACATCTTTGAATCCGCTATGAAAAAGTGTTAAACAAGCTAAAACATAATTCATTGTAGGTTTATCGCCAATGTAAACAGAGTTTTCATTTTGCATTCTTTGCACCTGCAAAGTCTTTGCAAATCTCTGTTTTATTTTTTTCTATCTTATATTTTCATATAGTTCATACTAAGATTAAACATGCTTAAGGCTATTATCGAGAGAGTTAGTAGGGATTGTTAATGGGCCCGAGGGGATTTGAACCCCTGACCTCCTGCGTGTGAGGCAGGTTTCAGGATTAAAGTCCTACCACTAGACGACGGGCCCAAGAAAAACACCAACAAAAATATATAAACCTTATTAACTTATTTCTATGGAGATTTTTCATATTCTGTATAAAATTGAATTTACAAATTCAAAATTAAGTTGTAAACATTTTTCATATCTAAAGTTTACAAAGCTTAGAAGGAAGGCGTAAACTATATTATTTCAATTTTAGACTATTATGTATTTATCTTTCTTATAGAACTCATCTTAAAACTAGACTAAAATAGATTTAATTCCTTTTTCTTTGATGATGTTTTGTAGCATCCTCCTTCTTAAAGCGACATATGCTCCTTAACCTTTGGAGGGTTAGGCTTACG
>JAWBQF010000054.1:0-9545 GCA_038845975.1 Methanomethylicia archaeon | reverse complement strand
AGAATATATTAAATGGATGAAGCCTATCAACTCATTATTATAATAAGCACCTATAAAATCTTCCTTATATTTTGTAGGTAAAATACTAAATTTTTCTTTAACTTGTTCAAATGTTTTACCATAATGTCTAAATGGCTTGTTCTGTCTTATTGGGGTCTCATTATATATCTTTACAATACCTCTTATAAAATCATCCGTTAAAGGACTACATAACACCTTCACACCCATTTTCTGAGATTTTCTAACCATATTTCTCGTTTTCTTATTTATCTGCTTCTCCCACCAAAATTTATAACTCTTAATAATTAACACAGCCATATTATCCCACTCAAAAGGAAAATCGTATTTTGGCTTAATATCTGGTGGCCTTTGCCAAAAAGTAAATATATCAGCCCTTCCCTTCAGCATCTTAATATAAACATAAGGGTCTTCAACATCTTCTAACCACTCATATTTTAACCTAGCAACCTTAAGAAAAGAATAAATCATACTTATCTCTATGCTAGCACTATCATGTAATCCCTTTATCATTGAACTCTTCCCCATAACAAACAATAAGATTTCAACTAAATTAAAATTTAAATAATTTCTTCTCTCCTCACTAATAATTTTATCCACAAATTTTCCAATGTATCAGTAAATCATTTTTGTTAGGTTTTATTAATTTTTCAGATTTTTCACAATAAAATCAAAAGTTTTTCACTTGTATCACCATAAGTGGCATCTATTTTCAATCCAATAGTGTTTTGGTTTTTCTCTAAATTGTCTTGGAGAGACTACTAAAATAAGCATTTTAAATATCGTCTTTAAAGCTTTCATTATCCTTACTTTCCAATACAAACTTTATTGCTCTTCTTATGCTCCATCTCACCTCTTTAGGAATGTTTATCTCAAGATCTAAATCTAAGCAATATGTGTAATATACTTTACTACGCCATCTCTTCCATATAAAGATCTAATATCAATAAAGTTAGGAGAATTAACTATTTGTATAATATCTAATTGCTCTTTGTCGATTACGTCGCATAAAGACCTTATTGTAGTTATATAAACATGTTCTCGTTTTCTTACATTTGTTTCTGGTAATTGTGTAAATATAATACCTGAATATGAAGTTATTTCAACATTTGAAGATCCTACTTTTAAGAACTTTAATCTATACATGTAGAATGAACATCCACCAATCATTTGATGTCCTCTAAAAATCCATAAATTTTTAACTTTTTACTTAATAACTTACTATGCGCAATTAACCAATCACTATTATGAAGTATTATACTATGCGGCGATTTTTCAACAAGTTTATCCCAAATCTCATATCCACTTTCTTTTAATTCTCTAACTTCGATTTCAGACATTTTCATCATTCTGTATACTTACTCCACCATCTCCATACTTCTTCGCAGCTCGTCATCCATGCATTTTTTTCATAACAATACTTTAAAATTTTTTCATAAAATTTTAAAGTATCACCAATCATAGATGTATTATGCCACAATATAGTTATAACACCATTATATTTTTCAACGGTGTCAATAAGCATTTTTGTAAGATTCCATGCCTTACTTAAGTCTAATCCCATTTTTTCGAATAATGTATTATCCATAATTGTTAGAGGTATCTCATAAATCTCAATTTCTTTATTTGTTTTTAGATTAAAGGGTTTGAAAGGGTGACACATACCGTTCCTAAATCCTACACAGTCTGCATAGGCAAAGGTCGTGTCATATTTGAATCCAGCTTTTTCTAAAAGAATCCACGTATCGGGGATTTTAAACCTTAAGTAATGATTCCTGTACCCAATAACGTCTTTACATAAAACTTTCTCTAATCTCTTTTTTTCCTCTAGAATTTCATCTAAATTATTATATGCTTCATATCCACCGTGTAGACCGACCTCCCAACCTTTGTCAATAATGTTTCCTAATTCATTTTTTAAATCTTCAATTTCATAATTAAAATGTAAGTTACTTCTATTCAGCGCTAAAAGGTAAAAGCTTGACTTTGCATTATACTTTTCTTCTAATTCCATAATATATTTAAAATTCCACAATTGATTCCATTCTCTATTTAAGTCACTAAATAATATCTTAAAGGCTTGTTTAAATTGCCTATAATTCAATGCTCTTAAGCAATGATATATCTTTTTTGAAATGTAAATCATATCAATATCATGGGTCAAACAAACTACAAATTTCTTATTTTCTTGAATTTCAATTTTTAAACCATTTTCAACCAAAAACTTCGATACTTTAGGCTCAAAAATATTACGATGCATACTCAAATAGTAAGGGAATCTTTCATGTTTATCTAGAAAAAGCGGAGTGTACTCTTCCTTACTTGTAAATAAGCTCCAAAGTTCCTCATTTTGTTTCAATTTCTCAAATATATTTGTCAACATGCTAATCATATTTATTCTAAGTAAATTAGTATTTATTCTTTAACATTTTTATAATTTACAACTTATTTTTCAGCTTAACTTTTATTTGATTAACAGGCTTAATGCATTAAAGTTATCATATAAAGTTTAAAATTCATAATTTTCCTCCAATATTACAATATTATATCAGAATTTTAAATTTCCATACATTGATGGCTTATACACTTTAACATAAATTACTGATAAATTGAGTTAACTTCGTATATTTGCTAGAATTTCAGTATTATTTATTAATATAAATCATCCCAAGTTAATAATTCATCTATGTTTATATCCCTTTTAGCTCTTCTTCAATGACTAGGTGTATATCTTTAGGAGAGATACCAGTTCCAGGTCTTTTGAAATCGATATCATCCTCATTAATCATAGTTCCTTCCTTAATGAAGTGTTTTGCTACAATACTTCTTCCTGCATAAATTCTGGATTTTTCACAATCTATAGGCCTTTTAACATGATCTCCAGATACCTTTCTAATTGATGAGATATTTTTCCTTAAGTTGCGCAGATCCTTCGGATCCATGGCATGATAATGATCATTTCCAGGTAATGTTTTATCTAATGTTTTTCTATAACTATTGCGCCAAAAAGATAAGCTAGTGTTAAAGTCATAATATTTTCATCCGGTAATGCATGGTCAGAATAACCTATAAGAAAGTCGGGAAATGCCAGCTTCGAGTATCTAATCATGTTAAGATTTGCATGCTCATAGGCAGTTAGATAGCAGAGTATACAATGCATATCACAATATTTTTATTTCCCTCATTTAAAATGGTATTTACAGCATCATCAATTTCACTTAATGTAGATGCCCAGTAGATAATAGTATGGGTTTCCCTTTTTTGGCAACATATCTTATGAAGGGAATATTTGTAATATCCGAAGAAGATATTTTTAACGCTGGAACAAGATTATTTAGAAAATCCTACCTATTACAGCTAATTTTATGATAAGACTAATTTGTAGTTGGAGGGTGTATAATCATTCAATTATTGCTCCATAAATTAGGTCTATATAAAATTGTTTAGCTCTTTCCACAGCTTCTTTATCCATGTTTATCGCTATGAATATTAATTTCTCAGGCTCCCCTCCAATTATCCTTTTCACAATATCACATTTCTCCCTGAACCATTCCACATCTTCAATTTCACCATGAGATTTTATTTCCATGAAGTAAACATTCTCATTATGTACATATACATCCAATTCCAATTTAGCTTCCCTCCTATAATACCTACCATCAACATCCACATACACGAACTTTTCAACCCTTCCAGTTTCAATACCCTCTCTTCAAGGGCATACCTATAGATCTCTAAAACAGTTCTCTCTAAATCTAAATCCCTCCTCCTTCCCAGAGATTCAACGGCTACCTTCAATGATGAAACTTCCCTCCACAACCTATCCTGTCTCTCCCTTAGGCTTTTTACTTCTTCCCATAACTTATTTTGCCCCTCCCTTAGGTTTCTAACTTCCTCCCATAACCTATTCTGATTCTCCTACAGCCTTTTTTGACCTTCTTCAAGTCTATCTAATCTCCTCAAGATCTCAGAAATCCCAATTAAACCTGCCACTGCATACCTAAACTCCAAATCTTCTTCTAAAGCTTTCAACAATTTTAACTTCTCTTCTTTTGAAAGAGTTTCCACCATGAGTACTCAAATAAATAGTTAAATTTAAGGTATATAAATATGAGGTGAATCTCTCACATTAATTTTCCAAATATAAGTTAAGCCATATGGCAATTACCTTTGATCATATATTTCTACTTTAATAATCACCTACCTTAACCCTCTTTATACTGAAATTAAAGTTATAATTCAACTTTCTGAATAATCTCAAACATCTATCTCCTCTTAACCACACACTTTTACCTGCTAGTTTTCCTCAAATATTTACTCTTAACTACTTTAGTTCCTAAAAATTCCAATAACATTTAATCAGGCCTTTTCCAGTATGCATGTACTATCTCTATTTTTTGGTGGGAACATTTAAATATGTGGGAATTATCATTTTAGTGGGTGGAACTTATGGAGATCATAAAAGTTGATGAAAAGGGTAGGATTATTATTCCTAAAATCATGAGGGAGAAGATTGGAATAAAGGAGGGAAGCTACGTTAAAATAAAGATGAACGAGAAAAGCATTATAATAGAACCTCCTGAACCTATAGCCGATAAGTACTATGGTGCTTTCAAGATAACTGAATGGCCGGAAGACTTAGACGAGTTTATAATTGAGGTTATGAGGAAATGGTGGACTCTGAAGTCTACATAGATATAAACATCTTCATTTATTGGCTTGGCAACCACCCCACATTTGGCAAAACATCCTATGAATGGATAAAGAAAATTGAAAAAGCCCCGCGAGGAAAATATGTAACATCAGCTTTCACATTATACCAAACAATGATAATAATAGCCGGTTTAACAGGTAAAAACCTAAAGGACCAAGAACTAATCGAAGAAGTAGTAAACTCAATAAAAAGCTTATCAGGCTTAAAAATAACACCTCTAACAATGGAAGATATAACTCAAGCAGTCAAACTAATGAAAGAATACAACTTAGACTACGAAGACGCAATACACTTAGCTTCTGCATTAAGGAGTAAAGCAAAAGAAATAATATCCAACGACGAAGACTTCGACAAAACTCCACTAAAAAGAAGATTCAGCTAAAAAGCGATGAAAAGTCTAACTTTTCTTGTTAAGCTAATAGGCTTATTTTCTGACTCCGACAATGTGGTTTCACCAGCTTAAGTTTCTGTTTAATTGCTTAAACTATATCCTTATTAAATAATTTTTGCAATATATTTCAAAGTGTTTTTTAAGAATCTCTCCCTACCTTCATCAGCATCCCAGTTTATTTCCCAGATTCCTTCAACCTTGTGATTCTCTAAAACTTTATTCCACCATCCATCATTCGATACACAGTCATCATCTAGGAAGAACATTTACTCATCGTTGAAATTTAAGAGAAATGTATCAATAGCTATCTGTCCAGCTCTGGTCTTTACATCACTTCTACTAACAACCAATTCTTTATTATTTAAAGCAGCAAAATTCTTAATCTCATTAAGAGTCGATTAATTTCTACTATCATCGACGAGGATTATGGAAAACGAAAATATAAAACTAAAAACTGCTCCAAACATCATAAAAATATTTCAATAACCTCTCTTCTTTACAAGTAAATCTTCATACACCTTACAATTCAACTAGACTTAACACAAAATCAAGAAGGCAAATTATGACCATGAACAAAATCATACCTAACCCCCTTAACCCTCCTAAACAAACCCCTCCAAAAAGATGAAAAAGCAAAACTAGCATTATACAAACCCTTAACTGGCAAATGAAAAGTATTCTCAACCGATATAATGTTCACATCAAAATCTCTCCCCTTAAGCTTCTATTTCTGAAAGTTGGAGAAGTTTTCCTTCATTTTTATCTTGCAAAAGGAAACCAATATCTTATTAAGCTTATATGTTTTGTTCTTATTGTTGCGGTTTTAGTGCCTTTAAATATATGTTTACTATAACTATAATGATTGTTTAACTATTTGGATAAATTTCTAAACCTTAAATGGCCATTTCAATTAGAAGATTTAATCATACGGACTGTAGAAGAATCATAGTGCTAGCCATCCCTTCATTGTTAATATATATGTGAGCGCTTGTCTCTTCGCTGCTTCAAAATCTCTGGTAACTGTATATATCCAAGCAGATTTTGGAATCGTTAGAACAAAGCGCATTAATACTTTTCTGAAATTCCATATACCATACTTGTGTAAAAGATAACCGTTTAATATAGCTGAATCCAGACCTTTTTCTGATACATTATGTAGACAGTATGGATCCTTAACTTTTAGAAATCTATAGCCTTTCTTAATAATCCACCTCCCAATATAATCATCTTCCCAAATATGTAGGTCTTTAGGAATCTTGATGTCCTTTAAAGGTTCAGTTCTGAAAAGTGTGTCATGTGTCATACACCTTTCTGATCGCATCTGTTTAACAAGCATGTCACGAATAGGCATCCTATAGAATTTACTCATGGCATACACTATATTGAAAGTATGTGGCTCTATGGGAACTGCTACACCCCAAATTGCACCTATATCTTCCTCAATGTATCTAATTGCTTTTTTAAACCAGTCTTGACATAGAATGACATCTGAATCTACATGAACATGCCATTCAGTTTCAACAGCTTCAATGCCTTTCTGCCTTGCAGTTGCACGGTTACCTTTAGAATCATCTATAATTTCAACATTTGGAAAATTCTCTAAAAACTCAATAGTTCCATCGGTGCTTCCGCCATCAACAACAATCAAACGGTTGACAAGAATATTAGCATAAATACTTTCAATGCACTCTTTAAGACATGGCTTCAAACTATTCTTTGTTAAAAGAACTACATCAACCTTATCCAACTTCATTTTTCTCATTACTCTTTTCTCTAAGTCTTGCATTAAAAGTTTACTTTGCCAGTGACAGGAGTAGATCCATAAATAGCACTAGACTAACGATGCAATATTCATCCATTAGTTTCTTAGGTTCTTCTTCACCTTTAAGTTTAGTGAAGACCATAAAACTTGATAGGGAAACATATAAGAATATGAAGAGCACTGCTAAAAGGTTCTTCACATGGATATTTTAGTTCTAGATGTAACTCAATTATAGCTATGAAATTAGATGGTTTAAACATCATAACATTTCTCTAAAGACTTCTAAATTGTTTAAAGGCTTGGAAGGTTGCTGGCCCCTTTAACAAGTACCTTCATATACATCATCTGTGCGGAGATTGAGGTCAATTCTAAGGCTAATATTACATGTAGTATTTAAGCTCTGTAGGCTCATCAATGTCTTCTCCAGTTTCTCTTTAATCAGAGGATTTATCAATCTACGTGGTATAATCATACCCCAAAACCCTTCGTGTATGTCAACTTTTATTATTGGCGCTTTGTATAAGTCTATATTTTCTCCTTTTCTTTTTAAAATTTGGCCGATTTTCTTTCCACTTAAATATGCGTTAATAGCTACTCTCTGTGCTTCTTCTCTATTTTTAGCAGCGATCTTTCTATATCCAGAGGAAAGTACATTGAAGAAAACACTTTTAGTAAACATAAGGTCTATTAGATTTTTATATCTACTGTTTGAAATGGTGTTAAGTGCTACTCGCCCTCTAAAGCTTAGGTAGAATTGAAGGGGCTTATATTTCTTAAAGGAAGTGCTCCTCTGATGATAGCCTGCAATAAAGGGGAACGAAGCTATTTTATAGTTGCTATTCCAAAGTTTCAATCCTAAAATGAGGTCATCAAAATATGCGAATGTGTAATCTTCGAATATTTTGCTGCTTGATTTAGTAGCCCTCTTTAAAGCCTCTATTCTGTAAATTGAGAGAGAACCGTCAGCATAAGTAATGTACAGGGGCTTCTTCATAATTCCATAATGTTTTCCACTAAAAAGACTATAACATCCTAGCATTTCACAAATATAATTACCGGCACTATCTATTAAATGATTACCATATCTAAGTATTACACCTTGACATGCACCTAAGCTGATATTGTTCTCCATAATCTCAATAATCTCTTTTAAAATGTTTTGATGAGGAATAGCATCATTATTTAACAGAACCACGTAATTACTCTCAGGATCCCTCAACCTATATGCCACATTGTTTCCACCAGTAAAGCCTAAATTTCTCTCCAGCCTAATGAATTTAGCATGTGATATTTTCCCAATAAAATTCTTAATTACTTTATGACTTCCATCAGTAGAAGCGTTATCCACGACTATAAGTTCATAATTAGGATAATCAAGCTCATTTACAGCTTGTAATGACTCTAAAACAATATCAATGAAACTTAAACTATTATAATTCAACCAAAGAATTGAAACCTTGGGAAACATAAAGTTCTACTTAAACATTTTCCCAGTTCAAACTTTAAGATTTTCCATTCCAATATTAAAACATATTAAATAACTTTATTTAATAGTAATATACTATCTATCTACATATCTACAATACAACAATGTGTTATTTCTATTTTTAACATTTTAATAAATTATGGAGGTGAATCGTAAAAATATTTTCAAATATTATATTATTCAGAATTTTTTTCACAAAAATTGTATTAAAGGAAAATATTCCTTAAATCCTTTAGTAACAAATATATAATTTTATAGAAGATAATTTCATCTTGTAAAAGGGTTTTTGGAAATTATAGATGTTTATGATGATTTTGAATAACCACAACCCAAGTTAAGTCTCTCTATTATTATGTTGATATCAGGTCTATTAATCTTAGGTTTCAACAATTTTTAATTAAACTTATTTATCGCCTACGCCATAGTAAGTTATGTGTTTAGTTTCATGATTAACTTATTGAAAGGCGTCATACTTACTTTGAGGGCTATGGGTTTTAATATGCTTTTTAGAGAAGTTTTGAGGAGGATTTTTGGTGTGAAATATTATTATCATAATGTCCCAGTAAATTCTACTGTTACTTTTAGGTTTCTACGCAGCCTTACAGCTAAAGGGTATCATGTCTATGGCTTTAACAATAAATTCGTCGTCCACACTCCATTTGGCGATCTTGTTACAGATTTTGCAGACATGGATCTTCTTTATGGTTTATTTGAACCGCTTGAAGAAATATATAGCGATGTTGATGTTAAAGATGCAATTGTTATTGATATTGGAGCATATATTGGTGATACCTCACTCTTATTCCTATCTAAGGGTGCTTCCCGTGTCTATGCATTAGAACCTGTAGATAGGCATTACCATTATCTGCTTAAAAACATTTCTAAAAATAATTCTGAGGGAAAAATAATACCATCAAATTATGGAGCGTGTTTTTATGAAGCTAATCTCAATATAAGTTATGATGGTTCCGCAACAGGGTTACATATGACTACAAAAACATCCTCCACCATAAAGTTAAAGCATTTAGGAGACATTTTGAAGGAAATCCATAGAAGGGAGGGAAGAATGGACCTGGTGAAAATGGACTGTGAAGGATGCGAATATTCATTAATCAACTTACCTGACGATGATATAAGATTAGCTAAACAATATATTATAGAAATTCACGGTTCA
>JAWBQF010000053.1:0-10592 GCA_038845975.1 Methanomethylicia archaeon | reverse complement strand
GTAACTATGAGCAATACCCTGAACTACTACAAGGCAAAGCAGTCATAATCAAATGGCAAGACCAAAATGGAAACAACTTGCCGGATAAAGGAGAAACCTACATGCTAATAGAAATAGCACCATGAAAAACCTACTTCCTTTTTTTTATAAAGGAAGAATTTAGGAATGAATAATGAAGAAATTACCATTATAATACCTACGTTAAATGAAGCAGAAGGTATTATGCTAGTAATAAAGGAAATTAGAGAATGCTTAGAAGATCCGCACATACTAGTTATAGATGCAAAAAGTAACGATGGAACTCCTCAGATTGCCGCTCGGCTAAATGCTCAAGTAGTGATACAGGAGGATAGAGGAAAAGGCAGAGCAATAGCTCAATCCATACGATACATAAATCCTAAAACTAAATACGTGGTTATAATTGATGGCGATTATACATATCCCGCTTACTATATTCCTAAAATGATTAAGCTTCTTGAGAAAAATACGGAAATAGGAATGGTTACTGGCGACAGATTTAGTAAGCATCATAATTTCTCTAAGCATCCTCCGACAGATTTGCATCACTTTGGCAATTGTCTGCTTAAACTTATGCATCGCTTGTTAAACAAGGTTAAAATGAGAGACCCCCTTACGGGATTTCGCGTTATTAGATATCATTACTTTAAAGATTTTAAACCGAAGGCTAAAGGTTTTGATATAGAAGTTGAGTTGAACTACTATATCAACAAGAAGACAAAGATCATTGAGTTGCCAATTGAGTATCGTCCTAGAGTGGGACTAAAAAAGCTTCGCATTAGAGATGGGTTTATAATATTTATGCGTATATTCGCAATGATGCTGGAAGATTTAATTAAGCTCCCAGGAAGAGAATAGTATGGAAAAATATAAAAACATTGTTAAAGAATATAATGAAAAATATTCAAAATATCTTCATGAATTGCGCCTTCCTGGAGACACACTTAAGGATGAAATAATCTATGGGATATTATTAAACTTAGGAACTCGTAACGATCGATTACTTGAAGTTGGATGCGGAGTAGGACATACCTCTAATAAATTATCAAAGCTTACCGAAGTAGTTGGAGTAGATTTATCTGAAAAGGCCATTGAGATTGCCTCTAAATCATCACGTGCATACTTTGTAAGAGCAGATATTCAAATCTTACCGTTCAGGGACAATTCCTTCAAATATGCCGTAGCAAAAGATGTCTTAGAGCACGTTTTAGACGATGATTCTGCTCTCAGGGAACTTAATCGTGTTTGCAAGGATAATGGAATACTTATTATATATGTACCTCATGTATTGCATCCAGTTAATTTTTCTGCAGAATCATTAGTAAAGAAGCTGGTAGGATATACGATAGATCCTAGTGCAAGCCATCTTAGAAGATATAGTCTTTTTGAGGTTGTTAAAAAATTAGAGAGAAATCAATTTAGTACTTTGGCTGTATGGTATTTTTCACATTTCGCGTTAAGCTTAATAACATTAGTAGGCGTAATAAGCTATGATCTATTTTTAAGAAAAAGAAAAAATATTACTAGAACCGGACTTTTTCTTATAAAACTAATGTTTAATATTTTTGAGAAACTAGGAATGTTTGAAGAAAAGGTTTTTAAGAATTTGCCAGGTGCAGGTCTCTTTGGTATTGCCAAAAATAAAAAATCAAAATAAGAAAAGCAGAATTAATGGCTTGAAGGGGTTGGCTATACTCTATCATCCATATTTCTGGAGCTTTGGTGGTTCAGAACGCAGATTTGTAGAGGTTTCTAAGCATCTTAAGAAGTTTGGAATCAACTTTGACGCGATTGAATCATATTTACCGATTAATTCTCTTGTAGAAGCCGATTACGTACCATATGTGATCAAACTTCCGAAAAATTTATTCTTAAGTCTAATAGGGTGGCTGTTGTTGGGAGGAGGAAAAATCTTAACATTAAGAAATATGCATTATGATTTCGTTTATATGACTAATAATAACCTGTATAACCTACTCTTGGGTTTTTTGGCAAGTAAGATACTTTCTATTCCCTCTATAGTAGTTGTTCATCATCTAAGGTGGATAGACTATACAGATTTAAATGCAAAGATTTCATTTAGCTTAAGTAAAACATTTTATTTCATGAGAAAATTAGGGCTTGGAATTTTGCCCTCTCTCTTTAGGACAATAAGTTCTTACATAGAAAATTATTTTTTAAAAAAAGTAGATGTTTGTATAACTGTTTCCCACACGGTCGCGCTTCAATTACGACAAATAGGGTGTAAAAACATCACTGTAAGTGGTAATGGCCTTAGAGAAAACTTAAAATATGTACCTTATAAAAAAACTAGAAAATTTAATGTAATTTATGTAGGTAGATTTGATGAGGGGAAAGGTATCTTTGACATTTTAAGAGTATGGAAAATAATTGAAAAGAAGCTTCCTGAAGCTAGGCTTTTACTGGTAGGAAAAGGATGTTTATACAATAAAGTTAAAACTATTGCTAAAAAATCAAACTTAAAATCCATCCAATTCTTAGGAAGTCTTAAAGATGAAGAAGTTGATAGTTTAATGGCATCGAGCAAAGTTTTTTTAACCTTAAGCGTCATAGAGGGTTTTGGATTAGCAATAGGAGAAGCTCTGGCTCATAATCTTTTAGTGGTATGCTACGATATACCAACATTACGTGAGGTTTACGGTGACTGTCCATATGTTAGATTTGTAAAAATAGGAAAGATAAAAGAAGTAGCTTATGAAGTGATAAATCTTCTTAAAGAAGATTTTATGAGCTCAACAGGATTTTCAGAACCACGAGATTTTATAAAACGTTTCTCATGGCTAGGAGTAGCGCAGAAAGAATACTCTGCAATAAAAGCTATTTTATCCAAAAAACAAGTGGAAAAAAGAGGTGATTATTCTTGTCATTGACACCAATATCGGCAGTAGATATAATGATCTCGTTAGGATACATGTTGACAAAGTGGATTTTTCTCGGAATGATTTTTTCGCATATTGTTATGCGCAGATTTTTTAATAAAATAACTATTCCTTCATTTTTTTCACTGATAGTTATAAGCGGAGCATCGATTAATGTAATAATTAACATGTTTTTACTATTTATAAATATTTTTAACAAGATAGTCGTTTGGATTTTAAATCTCGTAATAGGCGTTTTGATGCTAAGAGTAATATTTGAGATTTATAATAAAAAGTTTAGTTCAGTAAATAGCGGTCATATGAAGTCTTTCATCATCATCGCCCTCTTGATACTATTCGTGAGATTAGATTTTCTTTATGGAGAATTTACCTATCCAGGAGATGATCCTAAATTTTTCTCGTTAATAAGCAGAAGGCTCATAGAGGAAGGAGGACTACCGGTTTCATGGGGAGTTTATGCGAAGGAGGAGTGGTTAGTTGAAAAACTTCAGCTTTTCATGATCGGTTTTCCGTCTCTTGTTGCAGAAATTACAATTGCTACAGGTATCCCTATCTACAAGGCAGTTGCTTTAGCTACCCAAATTGTAGTTTGGATAACATCCTTAGCAATGCATTTTCTTCTTGAGGTAATAACTGAAGACTGGAGAACTGGCATTTATGGGATGTTAATTTATGGTTTATTTATTCTTGAGCCTAGCTTAAGCTGGATAACCTGGGGAGGGAACGCGGAACTTGCGGGTCTCCCTTACATGATTCTGACAATAAGTTTAACGATTGCTTATCTCAAGGGATATTTTAATTATTCCATAGTCTTACCTTTTTCAATTATTTTAGCCTCAACAATTATAACTCATCCATTTCCTCTAATTTACTTTTTGACAGCTTTTATAAGTATAATTCTAACAAATATTGTACTATACGAAAATTATAAAAAAGTCTTACAATGCCTTCTAATTCTTATAATCTCCGTCTTAATCTCTATTTTTCTTACTTTTCCAATTTTGCTTAACATGATTTTTGAGGAATTAAATGCAAAAAAGTATTATGAGCCCAGTATTAACCCCTTCTGGACCCCTATTTTCTCTTTAAATCAAACGATTTATGAAGCCGCTATTTCATTCTTTAGCCGAGTATATGTTGTTTACGGGTTTGCAGGCATATTATTCATACCTATTATCGTATTCCTCATCTTAAAAAGAAGACATTTATCGATCAAGAAGAAAAAAACAGAAGTGCTACTTCTGTGTTTCTGGTGGATGTTATTGTTCTTCCTCCATGAAAATAATCCTAATGGTTTATGGCTGGTTAAAGTTCCCTTTTGGTATAGAGTAGATCCAAATAGGACTTTTTGTATGACAAGTTTTCCACTTTCAGCAATGGAAGCAATTTTAATGAATGAGACATTCTTAACATTTAGCGAAGATAGACGTAAACGAATAATATCTTTGTTAACGTCAAAATTCACTATCATAGTATATCTAGCGATTTTAATTGCTACACTATTGATGTTGCATGGATGTGTGCACGCATCAATTGCACCCTATACAATGCTTGGAGAAGATGACGCAAAAATTTTTCAGAAAATTTTGGATTTCAATATTGAGGGTATTTTCGTCATGCCGAATGATGCTGGTCAGTGGATTCCGGCAATACTCGGAAGACCTGTTATAATACCTATGGGTGTTGCAACACGTCATGAAGTAATGAATACCTATTACCTTAAAATTTATCCAACATTATGTAAAGATCCATGCTCGCCTCTAGTAGCCAAATACTTTGCTGAAAATAATGTGAATTATATCTATGTTGGCGGGAAACAAGGCCACTTAGAAATATACCCTTACATGTTAACTAAAGACTTAGCTAATTCTTGTGGGACTCTAAAACCTGTTATAATGCAAGGAAAAGCGGCTCTGTATAAATATGAGCAGCCAGAAATAATAAGGCTTTCAGAACTTTATTTAGAGCCAGAAATCATTGGGAGCGGGGGGACTCACAAAATTTTCTATTCAAAGGATACTATAAGCATTACCTTGAATGACTCATGGGTTGCTTTATCCTTAAATTTTTTGAATTTTACAGCAGAAACAAACACCTTTGATTATTCCTATATATGTTTAAAATGGTGGACGGAGAAAAAAGTTCATCTTGTTGTTGAGGCTCTTCTTGGTAATGGCACACTCACTCGATTAACAGAACCTATTTCTGCCGCATATTTCTTCAAATGGGGGAATGGAACGATAAATTGGGTCAGTGATTACTATATAAGGATACCTCATAATTCGGTTCAAATAAGATTTATAATGGGTGGTCAAGGGACTGGTAAGTTGGATAGAACTATTACACTCATAAGGGTTCGAACAAGGGACTAGAGTTCAGGGGTGTGGCAAATGAAGATCTTAGTCTTCCTATGGCATCTTGTTCGTAATCAAGTACTTACTTCTGGAGGCTTAAAAAGGTTCGTTAAATTAGTTTCTATAGGAGAGAAATACTCCGTCAAATTTACCGTAATTGAGAATTACCCTTCATTGAAGTTACATACAAAATCTTCTAATTATGAGCCTATAGAGTTTTCGATACCTCTAGGGAAATATGAGGATTTGTCAATTATACGCTTTATCTTATGGATATTTTACATGATAAAAGCAACAGTGTACGGAGTGAAAATAACTTCAAGGCAAGACTTTGATATTGTAATGACTCCAAGTGGAGAATTGTTCTGCACAGCAGTACCTGCTTTTGTGGTACATGTCTTTAGAAGAATCCCATTAGTCTATGTTGTACAATTGACTCCCTCAGGACTTCCATATAAAGGGATTCTATCAGAGTATAAGAGGTATAGAGACCAAGGTTTCGGCTTTTTCATGTCTCTATGTATTTCGGTCTATGTTCATATCACTTGTAACATGCTAATTAAGTTGTACAATAGAGCTCAGTTAATAATAGCCGTCAGTAAAAGCCTTAAAAAACAGCTTGAAAATTATGGAGTAAGACAAAAAATATATGTAGTAGGAAATGGGATAGATGTTAGAGAAGACGTTGTTTATGTTGGTCCAAAAATTTATGATGCATTATTTGTAGGAAGACACACCCCTCAAAAAGGAGTACTTCATGTAATAGAGACCTGGAAAGAAGTTGTTAAAGAAAAACCAAACGCTGTTTTAACCCTTATAGGATATTGTACGTTGGATATAAGGAAGCTTATTGAAAATAGAATTAGACAATATAATTTGGAAAAGAACATTATTTTAAGAGGAGTAATATCTCAAGACAATCTTATACTTGCTATGAAGAAAAGCAAGATTTTATTGTTTCCGAGCATAGAAGAAGCGTTTCCGATGGTTGTGGGGGAAGCACTAGCTTATGGTCTTCCGGTTATTTGCTACGATATTCCTCCAATTCATGAGATATACCGGACAGAGGCTGTACTCACCTGTCCTATTGGAGATGTGAATTGTCTTGTAAGGAAATTGTTAGAATTGATATCGAATGAAGGACTAAGAGAGGAGTTAAGTATTAAGGCACGTGTTTATGCACAAAGATTCAGTTGGGAAGAGTGTGTAAAACAAGAGTTCTACCTATATAGTATGATGTTAAGAAAAAACAAAGCGTTTAAGTTAACGAATTAGCATGGCTTAATTAAACAAAATTATTTTAAATAAAAAAAGAGAAAGGAAATAAACGAGTTTTACGATGCTATTTCTATTAGCATGTAGGTTTCTCCTTTATCCGGCAAGTTGTTTCCATTTTGGTCTTGCCATTTGATTATGACTGCTTTGCCTTGTAGTAGTTCAGGGTATTGCTCATAGTTACTTAGTACTATGGATGCTGCCTGGTTTCCCCTTCCTGTAACTCCGAAGATCAGGAGAACATACTTATTTATCTCAGGATCCTTAACAAGGGCTATTACTACATGGTCATAACCCCACTCAGAATCATAGTATTTTCCTGTGAGCTCACTATAGATATAGGCATTGGAACCATCAAAGACAAAGTGAAAAGGTATAACATTTGTCATATTATAATGGTAAGCAAGAAGATTTACTCCGGCACTACCAATGGATATTAATGTTGAAGTACTTATCTTGCTCCAATCTACATTTACACTTCTTGTAACAGGATCATATGCAATAAAATCGCTATCAATAATTTGAGCAACATTAATATTAGAATAAGCTTCATGTCCAAGCCTTGAAGCAATAAGCATACCACCAAGAACATCAACAGTCCATGCACCCCAGCCTAGAAAACCATGGCTTTGAGTTCCACCAACTACAAAAGTAGAGCTTAAAACACCATTTTCAACAAATGGTTCTGGAAAATCAGCTAATGTTATCATTTCACCTACATAAAATCCACGAATTACAGTATAGCTTGTTTTAATATTATTTATAGTAGCATTAACTCTTAAAGAAACAAAGCTGTTTTCAACATTCTTTATAACAAAGCCAACATTATTTGGTGATATTTGAGACCATTCAGCTGTATTCCAAGTATTTCCATCATCAAGAGAATATTCTACTGAAGGATTCTCAATGTTATAATAACTGAAGAAATATCCAGTTATATTTCCTCCAGGATGAGTATTGTTCAAATCTAATCCATCAATTTTTAATGAAATTGGAGAATATACATATGCTAATCCATTTACTGGTACTTCAAACTCTAATTTTGTTAAGGCAGAAGTCGATAAATACATTTCACTATCTCCATAAAGTTCAATTTCAATTTTTGCAGGGAGATCTATATTAAGCTCAATTCCTTCTATATCATAGAACCAATCACTATCATATATTTGAGTCCCATTCCTCTTTATTATAAATCTTCCATAATCGCTATATAGATATTCTTCAAGATTAGGTTGAAGATTACAGAAAACATCTGTCCATAAGTAAAGATCAGCTATATTTCCACTATCATAGCTCCACACATCTACATAAATATTTGGAACTAATGGATGAGAATTGCTAGCTATCGAATAGCTTTTTGAAGTTTCATATCCATATTCTAAACCATAAAAGTTAAAGTATGGTGTTATAATATTTGGTTGATCTTCTATCTTTCCATAATGCACCCAATAGTCAATAAAGCTATTGGATGGAATTTCCCAACCTAAATATTCTACAAGTTTCTTTGGCGAAGTTATTGTCCAATCTAATCCTGGATTCCATACATCATAGTAATACCAATCAGGCGAATAGCAAGAAACATCTCTATATATCCATGCAGATATTAAAGGAGTTAATGCAACTCTATAATCTTTTTCAACTTTTGCAAGTTGAGATGTACTAAAACTTACTATCTTATTTCCAGTAATGCTTTTATTAACAAATAAAGTAGAATAAAGTTCTGGAGAAAGTAAAACACTTGGATCTGGTACATTAATATATTGTTTATCATAATGTTGATAATAAGAACTAAAGAGAAGATCTGTTGAAGTTATGTAAATATCTGTTGTAGATGGATAATACCACAAAGACCACAATCTACGGCTATAACCATATGTTTCATTATAATATACATAAGTAATACTATCAGAAAGGCCAGCTATAATTTGATTTGGAGCAGGTGGAACATAGGATATTTTATTAGATCCTTGAAGGCTAAGCGTTATATTCATATCGCTAGTTACTAATTCTTTCCTTATAGCATATGCATCTGCATATTCAGGTTTTCCACCATCATAACCAACAATATAATAGATTCCATCCAAAGTATAAAGTATTGTTTTTCCATTACTATCAGTATAATTCCAAACCCACCAGATTGGATACCAAGCTTGATATTCTTCATAAGTTGCATTAGCTTTAAATGCTCCAACAAATGTGTATGGAATTGGAGTACCATCTAATCCATAGAAAGTTATATCTAATTTATTATTTATTGCAAAACCAAATATTGCATGTACATTTGAACCTTGAACAGTATAGTTTGTATTAAGAAAGCCACTATAATAACCTACTGGTAAATTTGTAGTATCTATTATTACATTAACTCCTTTGCTACTTCCAGCTGGTATGCTTAACTCAGTAACATTTAAGCTAACATGGCTACTTTGATCATCAAGATACCATATTCTAGTAAGTGCTGGAGTCAAAGATATCTTAATAGTATCGCTTCCAATATTTGTAAATGTTAAATTAAAGTTATAAATAGAGCTTTTTAATATTCTTCCAAGGCTAACTGTAGCTGGAGATATTGTAAGATTTGTCTTTAAAGCTGCTATAACATTAAGTCTTCCTCCTCCTTGAGTATAAACATCATAGCCTAAATTCTTTGAAGTACTTATTAGTAAATGTTTTATCATTATAGAGTTTAAGCTTGACTTTGCTTGCTTTATTAAAGCTGCAGCTCCTGAAACATGTGGAGTAGACATACTTGTACCAGAATATGAAATATAACCATTACCACTACCAGCTTGAGCTGCCATTATAGAAACACCAGGAGCAACTAAATCAGGCTTAACTCTGTAATCTATCGTTGGTCCTCTACTACTAAACCATGCTATGTTATCAAACTTATCTGTAGCCCCAACGGTTATAACTTTTCTAGCAGCACCTGGAGTATCTATTCCAAAGTATCTATACTTATTTCCAGCAGCTACTACAACAATTTTTCCATTATCAACTGCAGCATCACAAGCTAATGAAGGAGGATCTGTTCCATCTGTAGGCCCTCCACCTAAACTTAAGCTAAGTATATCAGCTTCATCACCACTATTTATTACTTTATCTGGTCCATAATAAGCAGCATACTCTATTCCACTAATTATCCAGCTCCATGATCCCCACCCATACCTATTTAAGACTTTCACATTCATTAAAAGGGCACCTGGAGCAACCCCTGTATAAAATCCTCCTGAAGCAATACCAGTTCCTGCTGCTGTGCTTGCAACATGAGTTCCATGACCATTAAAATCATAAGGGTTGTAATCATCCGTAAAATCTATTTGGTCAATTATCTTTGAAGCACCACTCATAAAATAAAAATCTTGATGATTAGAATCTATTCCAGTATCTAATATTGCAATTTTTATTCCTGAACCATTATATCCTAAATTCCAAACATCAGGAGCACCTATTAATGGAACACTTTCATGCAATGAAACTTTTACTTTATGATCTAACCAAATCTTCTTTATTTTTTCATTAGATAATAAATCGTAGAAAGTTTTTCCATGTAAAAGCTTAATAGATGATGCTGGAATTATCCCATAATTTTTCTCAATTTTTCCTGCCTTTTTTTCTTTAATAATTGATTGAATAAAATTCTGAGCTTCAATTGGTTTTTCTTTATCTACATTTATTATTAAAGGCATAGTTGTTAAATTATAGTATTTCTCTTCTATCAAATATTTAATATTGAATAAACTTAAATCAACTTTCTTTATATTAACATCAGAAGGTATAACATAAACTCCATCTTTATCTTCAAATATTCTAAACCCTCTATTAAGCTTCTTTGGATCGTATGGCTTTATTGAAAGTATTACAGTTCTATTATCCTTTGTAATTCCAGCTTCTACAATATCGCCAGTTATTAGCTTAACTTCATAGAATTCTTTTATTTCTTCTTTCTTTATTTCTTGTTTTTGATTATTTTTATCTTCTTTAGTAATTTTATCTTCTTGAGATTGAATCGGCAAAATGAAGCTTAAATTCAATATAAGCAATA
>JAWBQF010000052.1:0-11492 GCA_038845975.1 Methanomethylicia archaeon | reverse complement strand
ATATCTTCTTTAGTCGCCATACCCTTTAAGTCGTCTTTTGTAGCCATATTCTTTATATCTTCTTTAGTCGCCATACCCTTTAAGTCGTCTTTTGTAGCCATATTACTCATTATCTCCATTACTTCATGGTTTAATCTTACTATTGATAATATCATTATGTCTTCAGTTTCAATCATTCTTGTCTCAATAACTTTACGTCTCCTCTTCTCCCATTCCTCTTCAAGAAGCTCAGTAACAATATCTCTCCTCACAATTAAACTACTAACATCAATGTATTTAAACCTAACTAAACTATCCTATTTATTAAATTCTGCAGAGTAGTATTTAGATTAGTTGAGTAGAAGCATAATCTTGTAAACCTAAGTTATCATATATATTTTGCATTTAAGTTTACAGAGTGTTGGAAGTATAATGAGAGCTTTAAGTTAGTAACTTAACATACTAGACTATACATCGTAAGTTACTATGTCTAAGTTTTAAATTTAGTTATGATCTATTCTCCTCTCTGAACGATAAAGATTTATATTATGTAGACATAGTATTTATTGATGAAGATAGCTTTTCTAGTTGAGTTTTTTGTTCAGGGTAGATCTGGAGGAATACATCAAGCAGGAGGTGGAGAAAGGAAATATTATGAGTTATCTAAAGCTTTAGTTAAGATGGGGCATGAGGTTCACGTTTATTGTCATGAACATAGAAATGGCTTAAGAGGCTTAGTAGATGGAATTCATATTCATAGGCTTGGAGTTCACACAGACATATACCACTATACACGCAGAATATTCTACATTAAGGATCTTATAATAAATATTCCATCTCTTCTCAAATTTGACATTCTAAATACAGCTTTATTTATACCAGCGGCCCCAACCTATATTATAGGTAAACTTAATAGCATTCCTGTAACTTTGATGGTTGACGACCTCTTTACAATGGATGTGGCAAAAACAAACTTACCTTTACATGCAGCATTGGCATGCATAGCCTCAGAACGTTTAAACTCAACTCTAAGTTTTAACGCTATATTCGTGCCAACACAAACAGTAAAAAGAAAACTTATATGGTTTGGCTATCCAAGAAATAAAATTTATGTGATTTATAATGGTGTTGATCTGGAGCTCTTTGACAGTATACCTCAGCAGAATAGAAACCAAATAATAGTCGTATCAAGACTTATACCATATAAAGGTGTTCATCATATAATAGATGTTTATAGTGAACTTAAAGAAACATATAAAAATATTCCACCATTAACTATAATAGGATCCTATGAGGGATACCCACTTTACAAGCAAATAAGAGATAAAGCACTAAAGGCTGGATGTAAATTCTTAGGATTTATACCCGACAATCGTGAAGTTGCAAAACAATTTAAGAAGTCACTTATAAATATTCTATTCTCAGATTTTGAAGGTTTCGGATTAACAATAGTTGAAGCTGCTGCCTGTGGTACACCGTCAATAGTTAAGGATATACCTGCATGTAGGGAGGTTATGGAGAAACTTGGATTGGAGGAGCTTCTAGTAAAGGATAAAAGAGAGCTTAAGGAGAGAATAATAGAGCTCTTAACAGATGATGAAAAGAGAAGGAAGCTAGGTGAGAAAGCACGTAGAAACGTGGAAAAATACTTCACTTGGAATAAAGCAGCTGAGCAAATGGTTAATATTTGGAAAAATATTAGTGTAGGCTAGAGATATTGGCTGTGCTGAGCATTATGACTCTTATTGAGCTACTAAGAGTTATCTTCGGTATTACTATTATAAACTTTCTACCTGGCTACATGTTTTCACGTAAAGTTTTTCCAGAGAGTGATTTCACTCTACGTTTAACATCATCGATTATATTAAGTATGATTATTACCTCAATTCCCCCTTTAATTCTAACCTCCTACCTAGGGTTAAGTTGGATAATAAGTTTATACTTAACTCTTACCGTTACAACTATAGTTAGCATATACTATTTATTGAAGGATAAGTCTAAGAAACCTATATTTAGCTGGGAATACATACTTACCTTGTTTCTAATGCTTTTAGCCATGTTTCGATATTATTTACCATACATTATGCTTAATTCATCTATGCCCTTCGGCCAAGATTCTATATTTCACTGTAGAGATATTAGAAACATAATTGATGGTGTAGCCATTCCCCCCTCAATATATCCTAAAACATTCCACTTCATGATGGCTGCTAATGTCGTAGTAACAAATTTACCATCTCCATCAGTATTTATGCTTATAACTCCATTCATATTGGTCTTAATTGCTCTTGAAGTATATATATTTGTTAGGAAAATATTTGGCTTACAAGCAGGTGTTTTATCATTTTTCACTTTAACTTTTCTAACAGTTCAGCCCTTTCAAACTCTTGCTGATGGCTCCATTCCAGAGCTTTTCGGATATGCTGTTTCAATGCTTGGATTTATTAAGTTGCTTGAATTCTTTAGAGATAAATCAGTTAAAAGCATAGCTTATACTAGCATTTTATTTGCATCCTCCCTCTATATTCATGCTACATCCTTACTTCTACTTCTATCCCTGATTTCTATGGTCTTCATATTAGCTATACCTTTAATATCTCAATCAAAAGATACTAAGCTAGTATTAGGTGTTCTTACAATATTTTCTATAGCTATTCTACTATCAATTCCAGCCTCAGCTACATACATTACCAATGTTGTCGCAAGTCTTACTGGCGGTGAATCAATGTTGCCTGTTGGAGCTGATGATAAGCCTAGTTTTCCACGGGATTTTGAAGCTTTTCTTGGTGATGTACTTCTATATTCTGGAATAGTTTCAACAGTGATTCTTCCCTTTATTGCTAGACGTAGGGAGCTTATAATTATATATTCCGTACTTATATCTCAAGTAGCTATCATTGAATTTCCGTGGACTCCGTTTTCATTTAGGATTCTAAGACAGCTCTCAATACCTCTATCAATACTTATAGGCGTATTCGTATACTTTACGCCGAAAATTATATTCTACATAGGAGTATTTACAACAATTATTTCATCCCTATCTTCTAGAACTAGAGTAAAACTAGTTTTAAGAGTACGATATTCAGTACTATTCTATATAGTGTTGCTTATTATACTCTCATTTCTACCATCCACTACAGATTTTTCATGGCGGTGCCTTCCCTATCAAGTAATAGAATCCTCAAAGAATCTTGGTGCTAATAGTTTATGGTATGTACATGAAGATGTTTCAAGCTATCAGCTTTTCAATAACTTACCAAACGGCGTTATTCTAACAGATTTTTCGTGTGGGTGGCTTCCATACTTTGTAAGAAACGATATGATTATTATTCCACCGAGAAGCTTTTGGAAGATTTATAGTTTTAATGATTGGCAAATGTTCAATGAGCTTTTAACTGTTCAGGAGAAAACAAACCTCACTAAAGCCATGAGTGTATACGCTACCCTATCTAAGTATAATGTTTCCTATATATTTCTTGGAAGTAATCCTGAAGGAAGACATTGGGTTCCATCAAGCTATAGTGAGACAAGAAGAGAAATTGAAGATTTAATTAAACTTTTAAGTAGTGAATCACTTCTTAAAATAGTTTTTAATGGAAGTGCTAAAATATATAAGTTAGAATATGTCAAAATGTAAAGATGAAGGCTGGGTGTTATTAATTTATGAAGTATTTTAAGCTTATTATTATATGTCTAGCTATTTCCTTCATTATTGCTCTATACATGTTGACATTTACTCCAAGCAGGTTTGAAATTGCTCTAACATTAACCAACATAAATGCTTCCATTCTCCCTGATGGTAGATACCTTATGTTTACTGCTCATAATATTGGAAGATATGAGTTTGAGCTAGATTCATTATTCATAAATGGCTCAAAAACATTTACATGGATACCTGATAAAACAGTATTAAAGCCAGGTGAAAACACGTCTATTAAGGTTTTTTTCTACTGGTTTAAGGGAAAAATATACAATATAACTCTTACAGCTAAAAGTAAAGAACAGGCTGTAAACTCATCATTTACATTTAAAGCCCCTACTTTTAATAATGTTCTTAAGATTAATGTTGTTAATGTTTATACTGAAAGTATAGATTTTATGAATAAGATTAATATTCAGTACAATATTGAAGCTCTAGGATATTCAAACATATATATTAGACTTTACACATTTAAAGATTTTCTGAATGAATCACTACCAATATATGTTTTCTACGATTATAGATATATGTCGAGAAACACCACAAACCTTATCGATACATTCATACTTAATGCTGAAAGATATGGACTAAACATTACTCGAGCTGATTGGAGTCTTCTGGAAAAACTTGCCATAAGTAGGAGTAAATGTATTTTAATTATCTTCTACCCTCTATCATCAGTAAATAAACCTATCTTAATTGGCTCCCTTCCATCATGTATTATTGATCCAAATCATTCACGTGGTATTGCTGACAATTCAAAGTATGGTAAATCTCTAATCTATGATTGGATGAGAGACTACGGTCTAGTATTTATAACTGTTGGGCCTAAGGCATCACAGCCTAACATATGGATACTTTATGAGGATGGATATGCTGAGAAAAATCTTGATAAGCTTAGTGATGACGACTCATACATGTATTTCACCGATGCAAATAACCCTATTCTTGCAGGCTATGGTGGAATAGGGAATTATTTAGGTTCAAGAATAGCTGAAACTCTTGGATTACATTTGTGGAAGGGTGATTGGGGTTTCGATATTAATGCTATGATTAGAATGAACATATCGTTTTACTCATACTCAAACTGGAAGCTTATAAAGGGTAGTGAAGTATTTAATCTATCAATGCCTTGCTTTATAAGAGTTGGAAGGGGTGGATGGCTATGTCTAGATGATTATTTCCAACCTCTCCCGATGGATGCTGTTATAAATGATCTTATAGCATTAATTCGACATTCTCCATGGAGTAAAGAATGGCATCCAGTAGGCTGGATGTATGATAGTGTCTATACATACGAGTCTGGACATAACCTTTCCAAATCAAATACCCTAACCGTAATAATACCAAAATCTGAGTTGAAAGGAAGATTTATAATAGACATTGTAGGATATGATAGGGATAATAATAGCTATGAATGTATTACAATTTATAAGGATTGGAATCTAAGATGATATTTAGGATATATGATGTTATGCAGCTCTACTCATTTTATGGTGATACTTATATTCACATTAAGATGTCTTCTTACAGTTGAATAGATATGAACTCTATTAGACAGATAATAAGATCTAAGATAGCCAATATATTAAAGCCTCTAGTTATTCTTCTCTTATCGGTTCTTCCATTTATGAAGCTTATCATTGGAAACGGCTACTTCGCTATTGGAGATTACGTACTCCCCATATTCCCGGATAGAGAGATCACTAGGTGTATAAGTTTATGGGATGAAAGCTTCTTACTAGGACGTTTAACAACTCCAATACCTCTAGCAAATCTCCCTCAATACATTATTTATTACATTATGTATGTACTTTTAGGCTTCGAGAATACTAGTAGGTTACTGTTTCCAATTGTATTTATTATAGCTGGATTCTCAATGTATATTTTATCAAGATATTTCGTGAGAAGCTATATACCTAATCTCGCCTCAGTAATTTTATACATATACAACCCCTGGATTATAGATAGGATTCTATCAGGACATATATCAATACTTATAGCATATGCCTTAACGCCTTTAACGCTAGCACTATACTTTAAAGGTATTGATGAGAAGAGGTTAAAGCCAATTTTGCAGTCATCACTTTTACTAGCTCTAATAATATCAGTATCATACCATATAGCCCCTCTAGTAATACTAGTAGTCCTAATATATCCGTTTAAAACTAGGAAATTAGGAAATATTTTGAAAACCTATAGGCTAACAGTAACTACAGTTTTACTAGCTATACTTCTAAATAGCTACTGGATAACAACATTTCCTATGGTTTCAGGATTGATTAGAAGTCATGTATCTATAAAAAATATTGAGGGCTTAAGTATGGAGTCAAACATAATTAATGTTTTAAGGCTTCATGGATACTTCGGAATTGGATGGTGGAACTTTTTTGAATCTATGTTATTACCAATACTTAGAGATTTATGGTGGATTTTAAGCTTTCTCCCAATTACAATGTTAATACCTACCTGTATTAGAAAGGTTAAGTTTCCAATACTCATGGTTATCATATACAGTATACCTGCTGTTGGATTGAATTGGCCTTTTCAACCTATCAATAAATTCCTCTATGAAAACATACCCTTCTACACCATATATAGAGAACCTAATAAGTTTGTCTCAATGATATGTCTAGCATACTCAATATCCATAGCTTACGCTATAGATTGGTTTTCAAGGTTTAAGTCGAGATTCATGGTTGTATCCATACTGACTCTACTCCTACTTAACTCCTGGCCACTACTAACTGGGGATTTATGTGGTTATCTTCAACCCTATAGTTTTCCTAATGATTATGTAGATGTTGATCGTTGGCTTCAAGATAAGGATGGTAACTTTAGGATTTTATGGCTTCCACCAGTTGAAATAGGGGCTGAATTTATTTGGAGACCTAAAATGAAGGGTTTATGGGATATGATAGATCCACTTAGATATAGTGTATTCAGTAAGCCTAGTGTAGGATTTACACATACTGATGAATGGTTTGGAGGAGTTGGAAATACTATTTACTTCCTACATTTCCTATATAATCAGATACATCGTAAAGAACTTAGCAGTATAATTCCCTTACTAAATATGCTTAACGTTAAATACATTATATTTAGAGGAGATATAACTACTACTTCATGTACAAGTAAAGTCATGGGAAGTGAGGAGATCAATAGAATTGAAAATAAACTTAATGAAACATTTAAGCTTGTCTACAAGTCCAAATATTTAAGAGTTTATGAGAATTTATATGTGAATCCAAGTAGCTTCATAGCTACAAATAATAGTTTAATCATTATTGGCTGTCTCGAAGCTTTAACTATGATTTCTAATATTAATGGAGCTATATTCATGATTGATGAGCTAAACATGAATGATCTGGAGAAAATCCTAAACATAAGTAGCTCAACATTCATATTTCTCGATGCAGACCTAATGGATGCTGCTATATGTTTAGTAGGAGATAAATATAGTCCCTCAAGATTCTCCATGAATGGATGGATTCCAGTAAGTCAGGAATGGTGGGAGGAAGATTTAAACCAAATCGTTACTAAGGGATATATACATAATGGAGTTGTATATTCTGAAAATATAAACTCAACAATAACAGTAAATGTTGACATAGATAAGAGTGGAGTTTATCAGTTATGGATTAAAGCATTATTAACCCCTAAGCCTCCCTCCCTAAGAATATATCTTGACAACTCACTATTAACAAATATAGATCTATACTCACCAACAACAATATTTAAATACATTCCAATACAAACAGTATATCTACCATCAGGATGTCATAGCCTTAAAATATCCTTAAAAAATGGTAAAGCAGTACTGGGAGATCTTGTAGTAGCAAATAAGGAGGAAATAATTCGAGTAATAGCTAGACTTGAAGAGTTTCTATATAGTTCAGGGATAAAAGTAATAAATATATATTCCCCAAATACAATAAGTGGATTATCAAAACCTAAGCATGGAGAACAATTAACAATAAATAATTACGGTGTACTCAAAGTACAAGCTCAAATCTACAAGAGTGGAAAATACATTATAGGCATAAAAGCTAACGGTACGATAAACAATGTAAAGCTAGAATTCAACAATACAATATATGAGGCAGAGTATGATAATACGTATATAAAATCCATAGTTGACGCTGGAAAAGGAACAAACAATCTAGAAATATATGTTGAGGGAAATACAACGATAAGCTACATAACAATAATGGAGAAAATGGAAGTAGCAGAAGTTAAGGAGCCAATAATCATTAAGAAATCACAATTAGAATACACAGTTAAAAACATAACCGGAATTGTTGTATTCAAGCAGTCATACAATCATTTATGGCTAGCACATAATAAGGAAACATATAGACCAATACCAAGCCTATTATTTAATTCCTATCCTGCCCAAAAAGAAATAACAATAAAGCTTGAAGTAAGGGAAGAATATACAGTAGGAATAATAATATCAATAGCAACACTAGTAGCAGTAATAATTACATTAAGCAAGCAGTGTAAGCTACAAATATCACGTAAACTTAGAGTTCTATTAAACCCCTTAGCAAAGATTAGTTAACATGGAAATGAAGTTTAAAATATTTTCCTAATTTACCTTTAAATCTCACGTTAAATTGTCTACTAGCCATTAAGAGTTAGACAAGCTCTTAACCATAACATTACTACCATAAATAGCTACTATAATTTTAGTCTCAGCTAAAGATAATGTGCATGTGGATTTTCTAGTCTTTGATAAATATATGTATCATAATATACTTGAGGTTTTTGTAATAATTCATTTAATTAATTTTTTGTCCATCATTGAGTACCATAAACTCTGCTCATGACATCATTTTCTATAAGCTTTAATATTCTTAGAGACTAATAATCTTTGTTGAAATGATTACTACAATAATATAAACAGAATCAATCTTAGTCCCTATTGAATGATAAGTACCTTATTCTACTATGCTTCTCTCACGAAAAGTGTTTTTAACGTATGGTGGTTTATTTCTTGAGAGCTTTAGAAAGCCATGGTACACTATCAATGAAGAACTTAGGTTCACCTCACAATACCTTACTTCATTAATGAATTGTTAGATATCATAATATTCCTATAGATATCTTCATAATTATTACAATGATCTACATTAGCCTTAACTCCAGCTTCATCTATAGCTATTCTTAGGAATTCTAATAATTTACATTATATCCTCTCCTAAACTTATTTACCTTACCGAAAGCATCTTAGAAACCATAGATCAGATAATACTCTAGAAATCCTCCTTAAACTGGGCATCTAGTATAGAAAGCTATATCAGAATCTTAACTTTAACGGAACCTTACCCTTCTCAAATTACTCCAAGATCCCTACAAACCCCTAATACTAACATAAATAATAAAAAGCAGAATTTATATAACTTCTTAAGTTGTCACATCCGAAAAGAGGTTCTGTCCGGATAAAAGTTGGGCTGGGTAATTAATATTATGGAGGTTTCAGCCCAGTTAATAGATTGGGCTAGGAGCTTAAATATCTTTAAAGAAATAGAAAGCCAATTGAGCTGGAGGTGAAGGCTTTTTGCTTGGCTTATATTGAGTTCTTGTAGGAAAGCTTCTAGGCTTCTTGAGCTTTGGTGGGATTTGCCAGTAATCTAAACGAGTGGTGCTTGAGGTTCAGGGCTATTTTAGAAGCTAAAGAATGGGGGAAACCAAAGAAGCATTTAACCATAGCTATAGATGAAGCTTGCCTTAAGCTTAGGGGTGGGAAATTTGGGTTTATGCTTCCATAGATGTTGATACTAAGGAGCTTGTAGAAATAAGGGCTTATCCTAATAGAGTTCTTTAGCAACTAGGCTTTTCCTTCAAAAGTACTTAACAAATGCATAAATAGGATAAATAAGGGATAAAGCCCCTTGGATTGAGGAAGGGATTGAACAATTGAGGTTGGAGCAAAAGCATCAAACAAATGGAGGGAGAAACTTCGTGGAAAGGATCTTCACCAACTTGAAGCATAGAATAGGCATATTCTTCCACAACATCAACGTCAACTTGAGAAATACTCTTAGAAAGCTAAGCCAGAGCGAAAAAAGCCTAGCTTTAAGGCATCTGAACAGCCTCTAAGGCTTTAAGTTCTACTACGACTTTCTGAGTCAAAGAAAAACAAAAAAGCAAGAAATGAGCTAAATAACCAACAACTCAATGAATACAGCAAAAGAAGAGCAAAAAACCTAGAAAAAGATTAAGCCTTATTTCAGTCCATATCCTTATCCGGACAGAACCCGAAAAGATGAAATAAATTTTATAGGTAACTAAGCTAATGTTAATATATGCGAAGAAAATTAAAAGAGTTAGTTTCATTGACGGCTGTCAGCCACCTATTATACATACCAACTATTATCCTAAAAATTGTGAATTGGTACCCATATCTTCTAAATTATATTGGGTTAAAAAATGAAGCTAGGACATACAGATTTAGAAACGGTATTAAATTAAAAACAAATGAGGGTATTGATACTGCAACTATTGCAGTAATCTTTATAAAGAAAGATTATGGTAAAATCAAAGATAACTCCACGGTAATTGATGTTGGTGCTAATATTGGCATTTTTTCAATTTATGCAGCATCAACAGCTAAAAATGTAATGATCTATGCCTACGAGCCGATGCCAACAAGTTATAGATTATTGCTTGAAAACATAAACCTCAATAAACTTGAAAATAATATTTTTCCCTTTAACTTAGGTATTGCCGCTAGTAAGGGAAAGAGAAAATTGTTTCTAGCAAGTACTTCACCATTCCATTCACTATACTCTGAAAGTAATGATAAATATATTGAAATAGATACTATTTCATTAGAAGATGTCTTCAATGAGAATAAGATTGATTCTTGTGATATCCTAAAGATTGATTGTGAAGGAGCTGAATTTGAGATTTTATACAGTACACCTAAATATGTTCTTCAAAGAATAAAAGAGATTCGTTTGGAATATCATAATCAGAGAAAAGCAAAATATAATGTAAAAGATCTTATCAAATTCCTACAAAATAATAACTTTAAACTTACTAAGTTTAGAGAAGATGGTAGAAATTCAGGTATTGCTTGGTTTATGAAAATATAATTGCACATTTATATCGAGTTTCTTACTTCATTTTACTTGTCACATTACATTTTGTCTTCAATTTACGATAGATAACAACGATTAAGAGAAAACCCTGCAAATTTCCTAAAATTTCCTTGATAAAATCTCTCTTAATTGCATACGTTAGAATGTTTATAATAAGACTTATTACAAACTAATTAGTTTGAGAGTTAAATTATTCATCTAAACATCGCTATGATGAGGTATAGTAGCATGTTAGAGGCTTTGCAATTAGCTCAATTAAAATAAAAATGAAAGTTAGCAGAATAACATCATCTTATGGATTAGAAATCGTTTTATGCTTTGACTTTATAAAAGGCGTTTTAATTATTATTTAAACGGGCTAGTTATGTTATGAGGGTTATATTCATGAATATAATATTAAGGAATATTGTATGAATGTAAGTTACACTCAAGAGAAGACATAAAAGAATATCTTATACTTATTTATCATTCCTATATAGTAATCTTGATGTATATATGACCTAATTATAATTAAATAAGATCATATACATCACCAACAATCAGATACCGTGTAGAAAATAAGAATTAAAGATTGATAAAATGAAGATCTAGTAAGAGAAATGATAAGGTGATATAAAACTTTAAAGTTGATAGGATCCTAATTTTAGGTAAGTTTAAAAGTTGAAACTATAGATTTATGATATTTAGAATACTATGTAGCTAGG
>JAWBQF010000051.1:0-11820 GCA_038845975.1 Methanomethylicia archaeon | reverse complement strand
AAACTGAAGACATCCTAAAAGATTTAAAAACAATGAAGTAACTACATAACCCCACAACAAATCCTAACCATCAAAAGCAATATAACTCAGCCATAACATAAGCATAACAATTAGATAATCCAGCCTAGAGATGTAGCAGCTTAACATATTGTAGCCTCCTTCTTAAGTTGCCAGTCCTAACTTAGGAAGATAAGCCTACAGGATTAATTCACTATAAATAGATTAAATTATTGTTAAACGCATTTAAAGTATACTCCTGTAGGAACTTTAAATGTTCCTTGAGGTGCAGCATACCTATACTTACTAATTCTTATGTATGTAAGCTCATAGATATTGTATCCTGAGCCTTGCTCCTGCCCAAGATTTTCTAACCATCCAACTATGAATATTGCTGCTGAGTGGCCTGATGAAAATGTGACTGTAAGTCTATTCATGAATGCTTTTACAGCACCACTTATACCGAAGTAATAAGATAGTATTGCTCCTACAGGTATTCCTATCTCGAAATCCTGGTCGTAAACATCATACCAGTCAAAGATTTGGCCAAGGTAGATTAATTCATTAACATCTAGGTCTCCATCGCTTAATACTGTGTTTGATATGATGCATTGTTCCTCTTGGCTTCCATCTAGAATCTCATTTATGCATGCTGGTAGTCCCTGCTTTACTCCACCAATTATTTGGCTTCCACTTGTCTGTATGTCTTTAACGTAATCCTCAGTCTTCTCCTTACCCGTATAGTATGGATATCCTCCACAATATATAGCCTCCTTATAATGAGCATGACCAATCCTGGCCTTAACATAGAAATAATATGATTGCTGGGGATATACATATCGACTATTTCCATAGTAGTAGTATCCGCTTTTGCTTGTTCCTGATATTGTTGGGTTTATGTTTGGTATTTGTCCCTGGTATAGTTTGGCTGAGAGGTTATTGCATAATACTAGTGTTATTTTGTATTCGGATATTTGGTTTGCGACTATGCTTATACCAGTATTTATTACTCCACTATATGAGTTTTGATTGTTTATTACTAGTATTGGTGTTTCTATGTAGCTTGACGTTTCCCATGATAGTTCTGGAACTGGATCCCATACTATAACGCATTCTTGCATTACTCCTATCTTATCCTCTAGGTCTTCTCTGGTTATGCATAGATTTGACTTGAAGTCTAGGATTATTGTTTTTCCTACTAATCCTCTTGAAACCTCTAATGGATTGTAGCTTACTGTTATTAGTGGGAAGCTGTATACTTTACCATCTCTAACAATCCATAGTGAGATAAGAAGTGCTGTCTTCGACTCCTCATCGCTTGGATATGTTTTAATCCAGCTCTCCACAACATCCCTCATCAACTCATAATCTATAAATATTGAACTCCCATTAACTCTACCGCGATAAATAATGGTTGTAAAAGGCTTATCTAGTGGGAACCCTTCTATCTGCGCTATAATATTAGCATTACTCAACAAACCACCATACTCATCAGTAAAAAGTATAAATACACCCCTTCTACTATTCAATCCTAAAGCATATGTTAAGGAGGCTAAGAGGAGGAATACTATAAGGATAGAAATAATCCACCTCATAGAGCCCCAGAATAAATATACTAACCAATTATATAAATCTTTTTGAAAAAATTCCGATAGGAATCAAGACATCATAAATGTTATAAGTAGGCTTAGTTAAGCTGTCTTCATATTTTAGAGTTGGATGATATCTTAAAATCGGCTTGATTAAACCTACTTATCCACAGGATAGGGAATGATAACTACATATTATGATAGTTATTGGAGTTTCAATTATAATACTTTCCATAGGCCCACAGGATATCAGTTAGATTGAAATTTAAATGAATAGCAGCCTTTATTTCATCTATGTATTCAATTAATTTTAGTATTTAATATGACTTAGCAATAATAAAATCAGTCATAATACATCAACAAGCATAGTGAATATAGAATAATCTTAGAGTTTAAGCTACTACATCCTTATTCTACTAGTAGAATACCTAATAGCTATATAACTTCACAGCAATCTTAACCAGCTCAAAATCAATAACCATACTAGCCTCCCATTAATCTCACTCTTAACCCTAAAGTATAACCGTGAATATTAAAACGTTATCAGGTTAGTAAATGTAGGATTCTTGAGAAATCCAATGAGAATTTAGAAAATGACTAATGCATATAGTGGATAGGAAATGAAAAATTAAATACTATTATAAGAGAGGTGATAAAACTTCTAAAGTTGACAGAACACAATGATAAGAATCATTAACAATATATTCCTTTGTTACCATTAACTACTAAACTATGCTAAACAGTTACTGCTTTTAAGATATGTTAAGTCAACATTTAACTATTATGTTCATATACCTTTAAATTATGGAGTAAACTCATTATTACGTATTGTTTACAGCTATTCAAATTAGTCTTAACATGTTTATTATTCCTTCTCTTACTATTGATACTCCATAAGCAGCCATAAGCATTGACATTATCTTGTCAAGTATTACTGTTCCATTTTCTCCAAGAATTCCTAATGCTTGTTTACCAATTAATAATATTGGTAGAGATATTAAGCTATTCACTAGTATGCTTATTATACCTATTGGTAGCCCCCATGAATACTTTATGTATATAACCATAGTTACTGCTCCCGGTCCTGCTAGTAGAGGTGTTGCCATTGGAACTGCAGATATATTTCTCCCCTCAAACTTTGGTAGTTTCAATATTTCCAGTAGTCCTAGTATTGAATAGATTAATAATATCATTCCGCCAGCAATTCTAAAATCGTCTACAGTTACTCCCATCATCTCCATGATTACGTCTCCACCGAAAACAAAGAATAGAAGAATTAGTGAGGCAATAAATACGCTTTCAATAATTATTTTATTTCTCTCTTTACCATCCATATTCTTTGTGAGTATGTAGAAGTATGGGGAATTCGATATTGGGTCTAAAACTATGAATAGTGTAACTATTGGTTGAATAATATCAGGTAACATAACATCTAAGTAATATAACGTATAAAAGCTTAACTGATAGCCTCATATCTTTGCAGACTTAAATCATTAAAATATATTTCATATGAAATACATAGAGTTAGCTTCATATAGGATTCTTAGCATTTAGTTTCTAATGGCTTACTAACAAGATGAATTTATAGTTGCTAGCATAGTTTAACATTAAATATTTAAGTATAGTTTATATTTGTGATATATATTTAGTTAGGCTGATTGATTATGATGGTTAATAAGGAGGGTTTAAGAGAGTATTTCTCTAGGAATTGGGATAAGTATTATAGAGTTGATTTCCTAGTGGATTTAGGGTTTAAACGTAGAACATGTGTAAAGTGTGGTAGGGGATTTTGGACTATAGATGAGAATAGAAATGTATGTCCAGATCAGCCATGTAGCTACTATGAGTTTATCGGTAATTCTCCTACTAGTATAAGGCTTGATTATGTTGGGGTATGGAAGGCTATTGAGGATTTCTTTGTTAAACATGGACATGAAAGTATAGGTAGATATCCTGTAGTATCAAGGTGGTATCCACCATTATTCTTTACAGCTGCAAGTATTGTTGACTTCTATAGGCTTGAAGATGGAACCGTGGTTTTCGAGTTTCCAGCAAACCCTTTAATTATTCCTCAGTTCTGTTTACGTTTTAACGATATATCTAACGTAGGAGTTACTGGTAAGCATTATACATGCTTCGTTATGATTGGGCAGCATAGTCTATATAATGGTAGGGAAGGCTATTGGAAGGATAGATGTATAGAGCTGGATTATAAAATGTTAACAGAGGTTTTTAAAATAAGGCCGGAGGAAGTTGTTTTCTTGGAGGATTTATGGGTTGGAACAGGTGCTTTCGGTTATTCTTTAGAGTATTTTATTCGTGGATTAGAGCTAGGTAATGCTGTATTTACAGAGTTTCTAATAGCTCCAGATGGATTTAAACATATGCCCTATAAAGTAGTGGATATGGGTGCTGGCCTTGAAAGGTTTCCATGGCTACTACATGGTACACCTACAAGCTATGATGTTGTCTTTCAGCCTACTCTTGAAAGACTGAAGGATATGTGTGGAGTTAGGATTGATGAGAAGCTTCTTCTAGATTACTATAGGCTTGCCGGTATGTTAAATATAGATGAGGTTAAAGATATTAGTACTATAAGGAAGATTATAGCTGAAAATCTTGGATCCAATTATGGGGAGCTTCTAAAAGTGATTGAGCCTCTTCAAGCTCTCTACTCTATATGTGATCATACACGTACATTAGCTTTCGCTATAGCTGACGGTATGATACCTAGTAATATAGGTGGAGGATATAATCTACGTGTAGTTCTACGTAGAGCATTAAGCTTTATTGAGAGTTTTAACTGGAGCTTTCAGCTTATTGATGTTGTGGAGATGCATGCAAAACAGCTTAAACCTCTAGCTCCCGAATTGGAGGAGCATTTAAATGAGATACAGGAAATTCTAGATGTAGAGACTAGTAGGTTTAAAGCTGCAAAGGATCGTGCAACTAGAGTTATTGATAGGATAGCTAAGTCTGGTAAGCTGCTAGATACTAAAACTCTTATAATGCTTTACGAATCTGAAGGTATAACCCCTGAGTTAGTAAGAATGAAGATACCTAATATAGAGATTCCTCCAGACTTTTACAATATGATTACTAGGAGGAATGAGCCGTTAAGGCATGAAGAGACCAAACAGATACCTGTAGAGGGTATTCCTGCAACAAGAAATCTCTTCTATGAGTATCCATACTCCTATGATTTTGATGCTAAAATCATTAAGATTATTGGAGAATACATTGTACTTGACCAAACTCTATTTTATCCTACAGCTGGTGGGCAGCTACATGATGAAGGATTGATTAACGGTAAAAGAGTATTTGAAGTAGTAAAAATAGGTAATGTTATTCTCCATAGGGTTGAAAATCCCTTAAGCTTTAGTGAGGGCGTTACTGTACATGGAGTTATTGATAGGGAGAGGAGGGAAGCTTTAAGAAGACATCATACAGCTACACATATAGTTAATGCTGCTTCACGCATGGTTTTGGGTTCATGGGTTTGGCAGCATGGAGCTGAGAAAACACCTGAGAAGGCAAGGTTAGACATAACACATTACCAAGCATTAACAGATAATCAGATTAAAAGAATTGAGGAAGCTGCAAACCAGATAGTATTGGAGAATTATCCAGTTATTATTCAAACAATTCCAAGAAGAGAAGCTGAGTTAAAGTATGGATTCATTATTTATCAGGGTGGAGCAGTACCAAGTAGAGAGGTTAGAATAGTTGAGATTCCTGGTGTTGATGTTGAAGCATGTGGAGGAATACATTGCAAATCAACAGGAGAAGTGGGATTTATAACTATTATGAGGACGAAGAGAATACAGGATGGAATTGTTAGAATTGAGTTCTGCTCAGGTAAAGCTGCTATTAAGTATTTAGAGGATAAGTGGAGTATATTGAGGAGGGCAGCGGAAATACTTAATGTTCCAGATGAAGATGTTCCTAGAAGAGTAGAGGAAATATTCAATGAGTGGAAAATGTTAAAAAAGAAGTTTAAGAGGTAATACTATGAATTCTCTAAGTACTGAGTATTGGGTTAAGCTTAAGGAGAAAGAGGAAATATTAAGGAGGGCATGTGAAATATTAAGAGTTCAGGAGGAGCATCTACCTAGAACTATACAGCGATTCCTAGAGGAAATTAGGGAGATGAAGTTAAAGCTTAATCAGTCCTCTACTAGCTAACTATATATTTCTTATCTATAAGAATGTATGTAAACCCTCTCCTATCAATAATAGCTGCACTTACAGCTTTAGCTATGTTTTGAATATCGTCATCACTAATAAATTCCCTAGCACTCTTTAAAACCTTAATTTTCAGGCATTTATGAGTTTTTAAATGTTTTTTAACTTCACTAATAAGATTATCAGTAACTCCTCTCCTACCTATATTAATATCTCCTCTGGATTGATGTATCTTAAGCTTCTTCAACTCCAAACCCTTACTATTCAGTCTAACCATAATAATTCTAAATAGACTTGCATTTAAGACTTACCATAATGGGATGAGCTTTGTTAACTTAATCATATTTTATTACCTCTATTTTGGTATTGTATCTTCTATGAATTCCTTAGCTTTTATTTTCCTGTTAATCCATGTTTCGTTTAGCTATACTATTGTTTTCCTTGTCCATTATTAGGTTTTATCTTCTTATTAATGATTGTTAACGCTTACTAAAGTAAAATTATCTATTCTTAGAGGTAATGTAAACTGCAGTTAGAATTATTCCTCCACCTAATATTTTCTGGATTGTTAATGGTTCATATAGGATTATTGATGAGAGTATAACTGCAGAAACAGGTTCAACTAAAATACCTATGCTTGCTCTGCTTGCCTCAACATGTTTTAAGCCATTATTAAATAGGTAATATGCAAATCCTGTTGCAACATATGATAGATAAATACTTATTATTAAGATGCTTGGAGTAATATTGAGGAGGTTAACACCACCAATTAATGAAACAATAAATACTGTTACTGAGGAGAATGCTGGGGGAACTATAGCAATCTGTTCTGGAGTTATTCCTTTGCTAAGCATGTATTTGCTTATAATTATGAATATAGCATAGTTGAAAGCTGAAGCTAATCCAAGTATTAAGCCTATGGGGTTAAAGTTAATATCACCATAGTTAAGTACTATAACGCCTGTAATAGCTAAAAGCAATGCGTAGATTTTAGGTTTTGTTAGCTTCTCGTTAAATACGATTCTGGAAATTATGTTGACAAGTATGGGAGCTATGTAGAGTAGTAGAGAGGCTGTTGATGCTTCAATTATCTTTACAGCGTAGAAATATGTAAGGTAGAAGAAGGGTATTATGAAAATACCTAGAATAAATAGTTTAATCATAGCTTTAAAGCTAGTAATTCCTCTAGCAATATAGATTGCTAGAGGAATTATGAGTAGTGTTCTGTAGAGTATTAATGTTAATGGATCCACACCTAATCCATAAGCAATCTTTCCAGCAATACCTATACTTCCCCAAATTATAGAGGCTAAAATAATCTCCAGCAAGATAATCAGTAGTAATATATGGTAAGTATAAAAATGTTATTGTTAAATACGAGTATACTTTTTAATTGTTTCAATAATTGATTTTCCCTGTTTTAATTCCTCAGCTTCAAGTTTTTCAATTCTATCTATTTCAATAGCTTTCTCTATTACTTTACTAAGGATCTCTATAGGTATTACAACAACTCCATCATAGTCTCCAACTACAATATCGCCTGGCTTAACTTGAACGCCACTACAAACTATGGGTTTATTTACATCTTCAACAATAAATCTACCAATAATTGTTGCTGGTATAATGCTTCTAGCATATACTGGTAGTTTTAAGCTTTTAATTTCATCTACGTCTCGTACTCCGCCATCAAGTACGAATCCTTCTACTCCCCGTGTCTTAGCGGCTGTTGCCATAAGACCTCCAAGGAGAGATGCATCTCTTGCATCATATCCATTAGCTCCAATAACAATAATGCTGCCTGGAGTTGCTTCATCTATTAGTTGAAGAGTTTTTAATGGTGTTTCTCTTATTGTTGATTTTTTAATACTTACAGTTAATGCTGGTCCAACTATTTTTCCCTCAACTATAGGTCTAATATCGTAACTCATACACCCCTGGAAGCCCATAGTATCCAGTACATCACTTAATGTAGCTGTAGGTATTCCATAAAGTATTTTTCTTAAATCTTCACTAAGCATAGTTTCACTCTAGTTATAATGGTCTGAAAACATAGGTATATATTCCTTCAGGTTCCCTTTTAGTAACTTCAAGTTTAAGCTTCATCCCTATTTTTAGCTTACTTGGATCGTCTACTTCAAGCCATGCAAGAGCTTTAACTCCTTCTTTAAGTTTTCCAATAGCAACAATATAGTCTTTGTAATGAGCAAATGTTGATGGTTTTATATTTATTATGGTGTATGTTTCAAGCTCAGCTTCTCCTGAAAGCTTAAATAACTCAATATCTGAACTCTTACATTTTGAACAGTCTGCTTGTGGTGGAAAATATATTTCACCGCAATTCCTACATTTAGAGGCATAGATTATCCCCTCTCTTAATCCATCAAAGAACTTCTGTACTTTACTTACGCCAAACTGGTAATTAATTCTTAATTCACGTAGGCTTGTATAGATTGGTAGTTTGGTTTTCTGATCTATAATTATTGGTAAACCCTCGATTTTAGACATGTTAATCACCCCACTGAGGCTTTTCTAGTGAGAGTATTGTTACGTAGCAGTAGTGTCCTGTACCTCCAACATTATGTGCTAACGCATTACCCTTAACTATAGGTGCCTGTCTCTCGTTTTCAACTTGTTTTCTAAGCTGTTTCGTAAGCTCAACAATCATACCTACACCTGTAGCGCCTAGTGGATGTCCCTTAGCTTTAAGTCCTCCATCAACGTTTACAGGTATTTTACCTCCTATATATGTTTGTTCCTCACGTAAGAGTAGGTATCCCTCCCCCCTCTTAGCGAAGTTTAGATCTTCATAGGCTAGTATTTCAGCTATTGTAAAGCAGTCATGAACATTAGCTACATCAATATATTTTAACGGATTATCATACTCGATACCGGCCATTCTATAAGCTTTTCTAGCAGCATCTACAGCTGCAGCAAGACTTGTAAATTCCCCTCTCCTACTCATATTAGCACTATCGTTTGAAACACCAATTCCCCTAACCCATATAGGTGTATCAGTAAGCTTTCTTGCAGTTTCACTTGAAGCTAGAATGATAGCTGCTGAACCATCACTAATAGGGCAGCAATCATAGAGTTTAAGAGGCCATGCAACATATTTTGACTTTACAGCATCTTCAAGAGTAATCCTATTTCTAAAGTGGGCTTTAGGATTTAGAGAACCGTAGTAATGATTCTTAACAGCAACCCTAGCAAGATCCTCCTCTCTAGCTCCATACTTGTTCATGTAGGCTGTAGCGTGGAGAGCATAATATCCTGGAAACGTTACACCGAAGTTTTCAAACTCCCAGAAGTAGTTTGCAGATCTACCAATAAACTCGACGGCAACAGGCGTAGGGGACTCACACATTTTTTCAACACCTAATACTAGAACAACATCAGCAAATCCTGAAGCAACAGCATTGAAGCCTGTAAAGAAAGCTGCACTACCAGTTGCGCATGCAGCCTCCGTTCTTAAAGTACCTTTAAATCTTAAATTACAATAATCACAACATACAACTGCTGGTAGAATTTCAGCATTAAAAGAGCCGAATGTTCCAACACTACAGAACTCTATATCCTTCTGTTCAATACCAGCATCGTTTAAAGCATCCTTAACAGACTCCCATGCAAGCTCATCAATACGTACATCATTCCTAACACCAAATCTAGAAATACCAACACCAACTATAGCCACATTACGCATACATAACCCCAAAGAAGGCTAAGTAAACTTAGTTAAAAAGTTTTCGATAAACATTGGAAATATGTAAGTTAACAATAGCTCCATGAACTTACTTAACACTAACTTCTAAATTAAGTAAGAATTGTAAATGCTTATCATATGAATACATTTAATATATTGTCTAACCCGTACACTTATTATTTATAGCTAAGATATCTTGATATTCCTATTTTGAGAATAGGATCTGTAACTTCATAGTAGTCATCTATTTTCTCTAGGAGTCCTTGGTTTACTAGGTTTTTTATGATGTTAGATAATGTATTGTTAGGGATTCTTCCATGTTTTGCCTCGAAAGCTCTCTTTATTTCACTCCATCTTAAACCCTCACTACTTGCTACTATCTTTAGAATACTAACATATCTTTCCCTCCCTATCCCATATATGTTTAGGGCATGATTAACCTCATTTGCTGAAAGTTTTGAAGCTTTCTCTACTATCATACTAATTGTCTCCCTACTTCTAGCATAGGAATGTCCAAAGTATGTAAGCCAACCTATCACTCCATCAAACTTTCTTACAGCCTCCTCTATAATATCGTCTGAGATTTTTACCTTCTCCTGTTCGAAGCCTCTTACTAGAAACTCCTTAGCTTTCTGAGGGCTAAGCTTACCTAGTTTAACCTCCATGTATGGTCTTCCAAATAAAGGGGCTTCAGGATCGTTAACTTTCAGGAAGTTGTAAAGAAGCCCTATTTTAGAGCCGGATACTATTACTTTTAAGTCTAAGTGATCATATATGTATGCAATAAGACCGTTAAAGTTGTAGTTTGATCTTCTTAGTTCCTGAGCTTCATCCAATACTAAAATCTTTCCTTTAAGGCGCTCAACCAACTTTAGAAAAGTATTTCTCTCCATTCTCCTTATTCTAAGCCCAAAATCCCCTATACTTACTTCCTCTACTCCATGTAGAATTCTTCTAGTCCAAGATCTTCTATTCAATTCATCTTCCAGAAGAATAAGGAAATCCCTTATAGATATGATGCCTGACGGAAGTAATCTACAGTCTAGAAATAAGTATTCCGAACCGGAAATGTTAAGACCTGTAAGAATTAGTGAGGTTTTTCCATATCTTCTAAGCCCAGTAACTACTATAAGCTTCTCTTTATTTAGACTTTCAGTAAAGGATTTTAATTCCTCCTCCATGTTAAAGAAATCTTCTATTCTTGTCTTCGGCTCCGGATCAAAGTACAAGTTACCCCCCTAACTTAGTTACCCCCTACCCTTATAAAAACGTTTTTAACAATTAATGTTCTTAATAATTTATGAAGTCATACATTTACGCTTCATGTAGTTAATTTTGCGGTTATATTGAATTTATAGTTTCTGAAAGTCTTCTTCATACTTGTAAGCATTTAAAAACTCATCAGCACAAGTACTCCAGCAACAATAGAATACAAACCTTATAAATGTTAGGAACAAAGATAAAAGCTTCACTAATTGTTACTATCAACTTTAGAAGTTCATTTTACGACTCTTATTCCATATAGATCGATTAGTAGCTACGTTTTCTTTAGACAGTAGGAATACTATTCATGTTTATAGGTTTAATAACTTACTTTCAGATATTATTTGAGAGATGAGTAAGATCTAGCTATTGATCATAGCTATGAGTACGTAAGTATTCATAGATTTAGTGAATTGACATTAACTATCCTATTGGTTATGTTAGAAAGGACATTTTGATAAGTATACTGTTAGGATAGATTTATTCATTGAACTCATCTGAAAACTTTTAAAAGTTGTTAAGACTTAATTAGGTTAATAAGTTAACCATCAATTAATCATGGAGTTTTAGACAAACTCACTATATGAATTACATTCAAGAGGAAACGTAAAAAATAGTATATACATCCACTCCTTAGTAGGGGTTGTTACTGACTTATTAATGTTGTGGATGCTTACTTAGACCCTTATTAATTTCTGATTAAAATTTGAAATCATTAATTTCCAGTAAGTATGCTAACAGCCTTACACTAAAGAGCAACGTTTTATCATTTCCACATAATAATTTGATGTTTACACATTCCCTAAAATTTTAAGGAGAGATTAATGTAAATATTGTTACCGATATTTAAGTGCTAGTATATGTTAAAGCTAATGGTTTATACATTAAAGTTGATAAGAAAGGTATAACATCCTTAAGATACTTGACATCATTGATTCCTTCCGGAATATTTTTGACAGCAATATATATATTGGTTCTCCTATTATTTATTGGTGTTTATGGGTTTTATTGTTTTTGATGATGTATGTTTATGGTGTAGGTCTTTAGCATCATTTATTCGTAGAGTTTTCAATATTGAAACTGTTC
>JAWBQF010000050.1:0-12474 GCA_038845975.1 Methanomethylicia archaeon | reverse complement strand
ATAGGATTGAAAGCGTAAAAATCGATGTGAATCCAATAGAGTGATGGTTTCGAACACTTAAGAATCGAACAAAAGATTCTACACAACTTCAGACAAGAAAGGGAATCATAAAGATCAACCTATTCCTAAACTTCTTCATACTCTGGTATAACTGGATAAGACCTCATCAAACACTAGGAAAACCACCAGCAATAACATAAACCTAAAAGTAACAGTATCTCTAGCAAGCTTTATGAACTTTAGATATGAAGTACATATATAGCTAATGACTTAAGCTTACAAAACAGTTTTTAATTTGGTAAAATTTATATATTTTTGTTAGTGTTTTTCTTGGGCCCGTCGTCTAGTGGTAGGACTTTAATCCTGAAACCTGCCTGACATACAGTAAACAGGAAGCGCAGGAGGTCAGGGGTTCAAATCCCCTCGGGCCCATTTAAATCATATTCAAAGGCAATTTTACAAGGGCCCGTAGCTCAGCACGGTAGAGCGCTCGACAATAGGGCGTAGCTCTTAACCGAGTGGTCGCGGGTTCAAATCCCGCCGGGCCCGTAGTTCCTTAAGAGATTATGTTCTATTTTAAACATGTCTAAGCTCTATTTATAAACCTCTTAGATCATAAGAGATTTAAAAACTCATAGAAGAGGGGTTTTCAAGTATATATTTAGGACATTTTATTTTACTAATGCTCCGGCCGGGATTTGAACCCGGGTCTGGGGCTCGAGAGGCCCCTATACTTGACCGGACTTTCTGCCAAAGCCTATAAGGCTTATGTATACTACCGGAGCCGTTTATGATTAATCTAATGCAATATATAAATTTTCATTACATATATGTTAAGTCCTTACGTGATTTTTATGCTTCTTAAAATTCTCTTCTTGGTCAGGCTCCTCTATTAAAGAATGTTATAAGAAAACCCCTAGATAGATAAAAAACTTAAACTCTACAAACAATGCGCAAAAATAGGAATATCACTATAAAGAACTATATTCATATTGCTTAAATTGAACTCAATTTACTTGCTTTAGGCTAGCTGCTAATTTAAGCGCAAAATTTAAAATAAACTTAAGAGCGATGAAGAGGAGTTAGTAAAATTAGTTGACCAATGATAGAATTAAATTGTTTTTAATTCTATCAGACTTTAAATATAGATCAAAATATTAATTAATGTCTACACGGGCCCGCGGGGATTTGAACCCCGGACCGCCGGCTTTCTTCCATAAATAGAAGGCCGGCGCGCTTCCATACTGCGCTACGGGCCCTAAAAGTTCCTTAGTTATCTGTAATATATTTTTTTCCAAATAGGAATATACTTCTAATAGTATTACAGTTAATTAGAAAGTGATTTATTACTTATTTTCCATTTAAGTTAGCCCCGTCATAATAAAGAAGCCCCCCAACTTCATGAATGATTTTCGATATCTCAAGAATATTTTTCTCAAATATCCCTAGTGTATTAGGATTCGTTAGCATTAAACCTGCTGTTCTTGCACTTACAGCTGATTTTAACGCTTCGACATCAATACATCCATCATCACCACTAGGTATTGTAACTACCTTAAATCCAGCTTGAACTGCGCTAGCGGGATTCGTACCGTGAGCCGAGTCAGGAATTAAAATCTCTGTACGATTTTCCTCGTTATTGTCCTTATGATAGGCCCTCATTATTAGGCAGCCTGTAAACTCAGCTTGGGCTCCAGCTGCTGGTTGCAGCGAAACTTTATCTACACCAACTATTTCAGCAAGCCATAAAGCCAGGTCATAGAGGATTTTTAAAACACCTTGAATTGTCTCCTCGTCTTGGTATGGATGAATCCAGAGTATTTTATCATTATTAGCTATTTCCTCATTAACCTTTGGATTATATTTCATTGTACAGGATCCTAAAGGATAGACTCCAAGATCTACTCCATATGACATTTGTGAAAGACGAGTGAAATGCCTTATAGTTTCAACTTCACTTAGTTGAGGTATATTTGGCGGGTTTCTTCTTAGAATTTTCTCTGGAATAGAATTCATAATATAGTTTTTCTCACTTTCTGATAGTTCTTTAAAGAATGATTTATATATGTTTGACTCATCATATTCAAATATCAATTTTTCATTCCATTTTGCTTGTTTAAACATAACTATCCTCCTAGGATTTCTTCAAGAGAATTAACAAGTAGATCTATATCATCATTTGAATGAAGCTCTGTAAAACAAAATATTGCAGAATTTCCGAATTCAGGATATTCATTTACTATTATTTTTCCTCCATGTATTTTTCTTCTTAATAATTGTTTATGTACCCATGTAATACTTTTGCCGGTGTCATCAATATTCACTACAAACTCCTTAAAATGAAGAGAATTCTTAAATAGTGGAGCTTTAACATTATTTATGCTATTAAGTTTTTTAATAGCATATGATGTTTTATATAGTATAGTTTCACCAAGTCTTTTAAGACCATGTCCTCCAAGCAATGATAAATAACAGACCGCAGCGATAGCGCATAGTGCCTCATTAGTGCATATATTAGATGTTGCCTTTTCTCGCCTTATATGTTGTTCACGTGTTTGAAGAACTAGTGTAAAGCCTTTATCGGAACCATTTTTTGTTGTAGTTATACCTATAAGTCTTCCCGGCATATTTCGAATTAATTTAGATTCGTCCTTGCATGCAAATATACCAATTAGTGGTCCCCCAAAATTTATAGGATTACCTAATGGTTGTGCTTCGCCAACTACTATATCTGCACCATAATCTCCAGGAGCTTTTAGTATTCCAAGCGATATTGGGTCTACACCCACAATAAATAAAGCATTTTTGCTATGTGCCATATCACTTATATCATATACTTGATCATCAATAAAACCAAAATATGAAGGAATCTCTACATAAACCGCCGAAACATCATCATTCAATTTAGATTTTAAATCATCTAGATCTAAAATACCTCTTTCCCTATCATACATTATCTCAACACATTTAATACCATGAGGTTCAATGTATGTTTTTAAGACAGATTTTCTATCAGGATGAATTATGTATGGGACTATAAACGTTTTCTTATTAGTTACTCTGTAACTCATAAGAGCTGCTTCAGCTAATGCTGTTGACCAATCATACATTGATGCATTTGCCACTTCCATGCCTGTTAATTCACATAATATAGACTGATATTCGAAAAGAGCTTGCAATAAGCCTTGAGCTATTTCAGATTGGTATGGAGTGTAAGCTGTAAGGAATTCAGCTCTACTAACTATACTTTTAACTACAGGTGGAATATAATGTGGCCAGCAACCAGCTCCTATGAAGGCGCGCATATCGTGAAAACATAAATCACTGGAAAACATAGATTTAAAATACTTTATTAATTCAATCTCTGATTCAATATGGGGGATATTAAGTGGCTTTTTAAGAATGCACTCTTGTGGAATATCTGCAAACAAATCATCTATGGAAGATATATTCATTTTTTGCATCATCATATCTACTATTTTTTTAGATGAATTAGGTATATAAGGATGCCCATACATAAAGATCATCTAATCCCTCTAGATATACAGAGTAATACTTTGCCTACTTATTATTTTTACTTCTTTATACATCTTGTGAACCTTGGATGTGATATGTAGTTAATGGATTAAGCTAACAAGCCTTATATAATAAAAGATATTAATGAGTGTTATATATAAATGCTGGCAGCGGAAGACTTAGGCGGGGGACTAGGCCTCCCCTGAGGAATATGTCCGACCGCAAACGGTCTATATGGCGGGCTGAGAAGCCGGCATGAGGCTTCTCCATGACCATGCTGAGGTAGTTAAGCATCTATGATCACACGCCCCATGGAGACATGGCAAAGCTAGTCCCTTCGGAGGAAGGGATTAAGCTTGAACAGACGAAACGGGTTAGGCTAGGAATAGAGCGGCCCTAAGTCTGGGCCATGTCGTTCATGGGTAGCGGATGTGAGACTGCTGACTACCAAACGGTGGTTATGGAGATTTCGAGTGCCGGTGTCTTCCGCTGCCCCAATTCTACTTCATAGAGACACTGTATAGTTTTCCATTCCATAAGGACATGTAAGAAAATATCTTCACTAGACAAATAGAAAACTTTAGATTATATAGACAATACGGCAACAAATAAGAACAACACTATAAGTAACTATTTTTAATAATGTAAAAAGATGAGGTTTAAGTTTACTTAAATTCCAATTTACTAAGCTTTCTAATTCGAATGTATGGTAGTGTTATTTAAACCAACTATATAAATTTATAAGCTAGTTAAGTAGTAAAATAATGGGCCTGGGAGGGCCCGTACCAATATGTGGGATGCTCAGCCAGGTCAGATATTGACTAGAGCGCCCGGCTCATAAATTTTTGAGATACCGGGTGGTCAGGGGTTCAAATCCCCTCGGGCCCATATTATTCTTAAATTGACTATAATGTATGTGTTTGCAACTTATTGTGAAATCAAAAGAATTGATTATGAATTTTATGTAGAAAACTTTTTAACTAAGCTTACTTCCTCACTTATATTGCGGGGGTCGCCAAGCTTGGTCAAAGGCGCCGGCCTGTATGATGTGCTACAGGCGCCGGTCCCGTAGGGGTTCGTGGGTTCAAAAGATTTCTGAAAATCCCACCCCCCGCACCACTAGTAATAGCTATAGAGCAATTCTTTTCAATAAATAGTTATACTATAGAGGCAGTAAACTACCCAAATAATGCTCCCAATCCCTCGGCCATTGTTTCCTCTACTTCCTCTTTCTTTTCCTCCTTCTCCTCCTTCTTTTCTTCGACTCTAGTAGTTGCCTCTGTAGTAGCTTGAGTAACAACTGGGGCTGCAACTGATAGAGTTGCTGACTTTATAATATCATCAATATTTACCTCTTTTAAAGCAGCAACTAGTGCTTTAACCTTTATATCATCTGCTTCAATATCCGCTGCTTTTAGGATATTTTTAATACTTTCTTCAGTAATAGGCTTTCGAGCACTATGAAGCAACATACTAGCATAAATATATTCCATTTCCTCACCTCCCAATTAAATCTATTGAAATTCCTAAATCATTCCTTATAAGCTTTTCTAGTATCATGTAATGTCCTCAATAATTGGTAAAATTATACCTACCAAATATTTTATGATTCGCTTTCTTGCTGTTGGAGTGTTTGTGAGGTTTTGAATGATATACATGTGGGGTTCTAGGGTTAGTCTAGATCAATTAATGGTAAATATTTAAAGACCACTAAGAGGTATTTAGAAACTATCCTTATCTTAGGCTTTGTGAATTTTAGCTTTATTTTGGTCTCCTCTCCCTTATTTATGTGTCAGTATGGTTAAAGTCGTTAGATTTGTTGTGAAGTCAATAGTATACATGCTAAACGAGACATAGATTAATAAGAAGATAAAAGCTAAGAATTCATAGAAGATACAATACCAAAAATAGAGGTAATAAAACGCACTTAGGTTAACAAAGCGTATGATGTAAGAATAAATTTAAGTAATATTTTATGTTAAGTCTATTTGTTCCTTTTGTTTATGTAATTATTTATGACTAGTAATAATTTGGTTTCTACTATCATGTTGAATTTATGGCTTCTCTGATGAATGTCTTCATGTTCTACTTTGTTCTATATGTTTAATTGCCTGAAAACTTCATTATTTAAGTAGAAGCCCAAAATAAAGCTAAATTTCATCTAATAGTTCTTCAAGGAAGTTCATAGAGAAACGAGTATAAAGCTCTTACAAATTACTGTAGTCAGATAATGAGACTTTATGAACTTAAATATGTTTATTATCTTTAACTATATTTCATCAAGCTATAATTTAAAGTTTAGAATAATTATCATTAGCTGTAAAATACTAAACTTCTTTTAATTGTCAATTATATTCATGAATTAGTCCATCAACTCAATTAGTCAGTTGAAAACTTTATGCAAACTATTAATCTGAAGTAATTGCATTAAGATTAAGATGGATTGGTGATAATGATTAATAACTCTATTAATATATTCTATAGCCTTGTCAGTTTACCACAGTACTTACTAAATCAGAAAACCTTAAGCAGATTTAAGTTATTAATCTTAATTTTCTAGAAACTATATTAAAACCATTAGTCACAACTATTATGTATTTTCTAACTATAGTTTATGATTACTATGAATTACACATTAACTTTTTTAAGAATAACTTTGCTTTTTCTGATTCAGCTTCAGGCACTATATTTAATTTGGATTTTTGCTCTTCTGTTAAATATTTTTCAATTCCGTAAATCTTAAGTCTTGTTAAAGCATTTATGATCATTGCTATACTTTCGTTAAACATGTCTGACACATGGCTAAGACTAAGATTGCTTGTTAGGTATATCAATGCTGCTATCATAGCTGTTGACGGTATGACGCCAAATATGCTATTACTTCCTCTTAGCAATTTCTCCATAGCTTCTTTTAGTACTATAGACTGCTGGGTTAATTTCCATTTACATATACCTAAATTACTAACAATGATAGCGATATCAGACCATCTAAGTGTTGATGTTAATTTTTTGATTTGATTAATAGATGGTCTTGATATCATGTGTGGAAATGGACCTATTGATGTTGATCTCTCATACTCCGTTTTCATAAGTAAAAATAAAGATAGATCATAGGAGATTAGGTATATTGGAAGCTTTTTATAAATATCTTCACTTGTAATATTATATTTTGATAGCAAGGCATCAACAAACCTAACATAAGCTATTGCAAGAGACTGACGGACATACTTATCATTTATTAATATAGGCTTGGACTTATGCCAAGTAATCTTCTCTATTCTAGCATTCTGGCCGAAAATTTCGATGATTTTCTCCTCACATAACCTAAAATCTTTTCTTTCAAGCTCTACTTTAACGCGTTTCCTTATAATTTTTCCATTTTCAACCATTTTTAAAATAATGGAAGCCGATGTGAGCACTCTTCGCTCCTCAAGTTTCAGAAGTCTTAAAATTTCACTGTATGCCCATCGCTGGTGTGAATTAAATTTAGTTGCAATATCAAGATAATTACCGCTATATGGTAAATATTTAATGATGTCAATCCTGGAAACACTTTTTGGATTTCTAATAATATTTAAAGGGAAGCCACACCTAGGACACTTATCAGTTTTTAGAAATACCTCTAACTTTGATGAAAAACTGCATCCTTGATTACTACATGATACTTCGTAATTTTCGTTGATATGACCTACGGCTATTTTATGTGAGGCTATTGCACAGCGAATTCTGTCTATATTAGCTTTTCTGGTTAGTTGTCTTGACCGAATAAAACTTTTATAAGAATATATATCGTGTTTATATTCTTTATAGTTTTCATGATTCGTTGCAAATTTGTACGTGAGTATATGATATCTAAGTAATTTATTTTTTGCAACTTGAAGCAACTCAAGATTTTTAAGCAATTTTATATATATGTCAATTATACGATTTGAATTAAGCAAATCAATATCTAGTTCATTATTAAAATCAGTTAATGAGAATAGTAATTCATATATTTGCCCGTATATCTGACTGCTATCATCATGTGTATTCATACTTAGTTGCGTTACTAATTAAGTTTAATCCGTTATTATATAGTATATTTACGATGGATTATAAACTTTCCGATTGAACATTAAAATTATTAAACATTAATTTAGGATTTAATAGTTAAACTTAGGTAGAAAGTTTTGCAGCGAGTTCATACTTAAAATAACTTACATACACATTAAAGCATGAAGTTTATAGTTTAGATATTAGAAGTTTAATAAAGAAAATAATTCAGTTCAGTTGAGGATAGAATTAAGCTCTTGATAATTATATACTGTGTACAAAGGAGAAGTATAATGGTGAACATGCATTCATATCATGAGGACAATGGTACTAATATACAACAAGATAAATAAAGAATTCATAGAAAATGATCAGCAACCAGGGCTATTAGATAGGTGATAAAAGCAAAGTTTTTATGGCAAAACAAAACCAAAATAGAAGTGATTAAACATGTTTAAGTTCAAGAGTGATATTTAAAAGTCTGATCAAATACGCCTTAAAGGCGATGATGCGCCACAGGCCCCACATACGAGGTAGGTTAATCTTTCTTCCTTTTTAATAAACGTATCTGCCTTACCACATACAGGACAAATAACATACAATTTCGTATATTCTTCTATAACTTTATTTATTGTCTGTCTACTAAACTTACCATGTAAAGTTAATCTTAAATCATCAAGATCTCCTGCTGAGCCTACTTCCTTCATAATGAACTTAGCTATATGTTTTGGTTCTCTATTTAATCTTGTGTAAATCTCCTTAAAATTAGTGATTATTGTCTTATTTCCCTCTATAATTATTTCTGACTTAGGTATTTCAAATCTTTCATATTTAAGCTGTTTATCAGGTATTTTTTTTAATGCTCTATTTAATAACTGTTCATATGTTAATTCAGACATAAACTTAAAATATACTAAATTATATTTAAAGTTTTATATTAACATATTAAAGATAATATTATTTTAATTACCGATAAAGTAATTAAAATTGATTTGTTAAGTGGAATTGGGTGTATGTTTATGTTGTTTAGGTTACGTATTGATGAAACCATGTTAAGCTAATGGATAGTAATCAACAATAAACAAAATTCTAAAGACATACCAGATAACAAACATACAACAACATAAACAAAACAAACGAAGCACCCACCCTAATAAGATAACATTAGACCTACCAACACCATAAATAAGGAAGAAATTAAGCTAACAAAGCCACTATCACTGTATAGTGGGTATTGCCTGGTCTTATTGTTGAATATTTAAGGTAAATTTAAATTGATATTTAGGGTAATAGTCCTATTTCACTTTCATCCAATAACATTGTATGAACTACGATGATTATAACACTACTAACAAATATAGGACGTTAGCAGCATAATTCTCAGTCATAAGAGTAAAAGAAATCAAATAAATGAAATAAGTAAAGAAAGTAGAAATAAGCAGATATTATTGTTAGAAAAATAATAAAACAAAACTTTTGGTAAATGTTCAGTGGCAATAGGTTATTGAAAGAATGATAAAAAGCTCTGTTTTTATGGCAAGAGTGAAATTTAATAAGTTATTGAGGTATTATTAATAAATCATAAACATGATGTGATGGGGGGTTTAGTGAGAAAAGTTCTTGTCGCTGGGACTTGGGATATAATACATCCAGGGCATATAGCACTCCTTAGTAAGGCAAAGGAGATTGGGCAAGTTATAGTTATTGTTGCAAGAGATTCAACTGTTAAAAGAATAAAAGGAAGAGAACCAATAATACCAGAGAACCAGAGACTAATGGTCATCAAGAATCTGAAACAGGTTGATGAAGCTTTTCTTGGATATGAGGGAGAAGATCTAATGAGAGTAGTGCTCAACATAAAGCCAGATATAATATTATTAGGCCCAAATCAACCTATATCAGAGAATGAAATTAGGAAAAGATTAGATCAAGAAGGGCTTAAACATATACAAATTATAAGGCTGCGTGAGCTATATGAAGAATATAAGTTTTGCAGTACAAGTGCTATAATTGAGGAAATACTAAGACGGTATTGCCAAAAATTAATTAACTGAAAGCTTAGATAGATTATAATAGGCTTAGAATGAGTTTAAAATAGCAGCTAAAAACTGAAGTTGCTAAAAGAATGATAAAATGGGTCTTTAAAATGTCTGCCTATATATAATAGACAGATTTTAATTGAATGAATATTCCCCAATAGTATGTTTGTTAAACTTCAAGTAATTGCAGAGACTGACATGTAAAGTCAAAATTGATTCATAAGCTAATCAACTCTGATATAATCTCTTCACTAATATCTATTAAGGATCTTATTTCTAAAACCTATAATTTTCAGACATGGGGTTACTTATTTCATTATCCTTGCATATATTCCTATAAACGCAGGTCCTTTAATATCTATTTTAAGATTTCTACTGGTTATATAATGATAAATATTTTGGGGGATTCTTATATTTATATCGCTTGGTTGTTTAACCATTTTAATCCTTAAATTTACTTCCTCAGCGCCAATAAGTATCGCTTGTTCTAGCTGGTATAAAAATAGGCAAATAGCAGCATCAATAAATCGTATATTAGTCTTAACTCCATTAGTTCGAGCTTCATTTATATATTCTATATTTTCAAAACCTTCTTCAGGTATAGCCAGTATGTTGCCCTTATAAACATATATTCTGTTAAATGCTGCAGGACCTAGCAATTTAACACTTGGATCATTTTCATAAAATTCAATAATTATATGTTTCTTCATAAAAGGTCCCTCATAGGCTCTTATGGTACAAGGACTTTGTGTATCTTTATTGTCTTTACTAGTTTCGATCAGTCTATCAAATATAAGCCAAGAATCTACCGTACTCGGAATTTTATCTAAACTTATTGTTGAAGCTATATCTTCATCCGTTAACACCCATATGCCATAAAATTGTGGATATACAAGTCTTCTTATGTCTTGCTCATTATATATGACCATAGCTATTCTTTCAACTCCAAAACCTATATTAATTACTGGATAAACTATATCATATTTAGCTAAAGATATAGGATTATATAGACCAAGTTCAGCAACTTCAATATCATTACCTTTATGCTTTATAAAAACCTCATAGTTTGAGTTGGGGGCATAGTATGCTGGAGTTGATGATTTTTTAATAAAATAAACATCAATGAATCCCAACTCTTTAAGGAAGGCTTTAGTAAATGATAAGGCTTCATCAATTGATAAGGCTTCATCCACTATGACACATGATGCAACTCTATGAGTGCTTAAATGCTTTTCATCTTCTCTTTGCTCTCTTCTAAATCTTATATCAACTGAAAAAAGCTTTATTGGTAGTGGTAGTTTATATTGCAAAGCTGATATTGTATGAAACCACGAACTAGTCATATGACTTCTGAGAATTAATTTTGTGGGTTCGGGCTTTAATTCCTTAAATTCTGGAAATACATTGTCGAATACTTCTAAAGCCATAGCTTCATTAACATTAAGAATACTTGCTATTTCACCTACCAAATCATCAGATGAAATTTTTCCCTTCTTATAACTATGAAATACTTCCTTTAGGCCATTTATTTCTTTCGTGGTAACAGTTGGAACTATATTTTTAAGTTTATCAATCTTTTCTTTACTTATTCCTATATCCGGTCTTGGAATTACAGCTAAATAGTAACATCTGTCAAGAATTGCAGGGGCCTCAGCACCATACTGTTTGTACATGTCAGTATCTTCAATAATGTAGGTGTTTATAACTTCATCAAAACCGAAGCGAAGAAACAGTTCTCTCAGCTTTTGTGTAAGCTCAAATACTGGATGTGGGTGTCCTGGCTTAAACATCTGTTTGGAAAAAGATGTCTTAATTCCCAACTTAAATAATTTTTGAGAACTAGTTATCCATACATCTTGAAAATTTTCTAATATTTTCTTAGATGTTTCACGCAGGTCGATACGAATCCCCTACAAGACATAATATATAATGTTTGTTTCATCAAATATTTTACGTATACCTAACATTAAATGAATAAGGTTTTTTCATTAATTCCTTCCTTGGTGATTATCATTATATCAATTCCTTCTCCGCTTGCAGCATCTCTCATAATAGCTGCCTTTATAGCTTCTAGCGCTAATCTTTCCCCCTCCTCGACACTAATATCATCTCTATATTTTGACTCTATTACTCCAATAGCTATTGCTCCTCCACTTCCTAGAGCAGCGTATTTTTCTTCAAGTAATGAACCCAAAGGATCAAGAACATATAATTTTGGTGTAGATTCTGTTAGCCCAGCAACTATAACTTCAGTAAAATATGGCATTAGTCTTCGTCCAAACATTAAAGATGACAGAAGTTTAGCAACATTTAATACTGAGACAGGTCTCTTAAGTTCAAGGGATAGTAATTCAGCATTTGCAGAAAGTATCCTTGCTATAGCTTGCATATCTGAAACTAGACCTGCACATGCAATTCCAATGTTCTTTGTTACTTGAAATATTTTTCTCGCAGTTCTACTTACAACTGTATATCCATAGGTCATTTTCTTCTCGGAGGCTAAAATGACACCATCTTTACATACAAGACCTACAGTTGTAGCTCCTCCAATTCCATCCATAATATTCGCCTAGTAAAGATACTAAATTGCCTTTTAAGTTTAACTCTAAGTAAATGGGCTTTGTTAACTTAAGCCATCAGCTATATATTATTTACTTAGAGTTTATAGGATACTGTTACTTTTAGGTTTATGTTATTGCTGGTGGTTTTCCTATGGTTTGATGAGGTCTTATCCAGTTATACCAGAGGATGAAAAAGTTTAGGAATAGGTTGATCTTTATGATTCCCTTTCTTGTCTGAAGTTGTGTAGAATCTTTTGTTCGATTCTTAAGTGTTCGAAACCATCTCTCTATTGGATTCACATCGATTTTTACGCTTTCAATCCTAC
>JAWBQF010000049.1:0-12635 GCA_038845975.1 Methanomethylicia archaeon | reverse complement strand
AGGTCATATGTAGCTAAGCTTGAATTAAGATGATGCCTAAAAATGATAGGTTTAATACTATAAGAGATATTTAAAATTTAGCTAATGTTTTAAGATCTTGTAGCTTAATTATACTATTAGCTAAGTTAATGATGAGGCTTAATTAAAGTTACAGAATATTAAAGAGAGTTTATAGTATCATGAGGCTTAACGATACGGTATTAATCTATGTATATGTTTAAAGATGATGAGTTACTAACATAATTAAGTTAACAAAATCCATCTTCAAAGAGTAAAGTTTATATAGTTTTGTGCAATAACACAGAATTAGATGTTAGTATGAAATATTTAGTTCCAATCGAGAATGATAATGGAGCTAAGTCTAAAGTATCTATGCATTTCGGTAGAGCATCATACTATGCTATAGTTACATTTAATCCATCTAGTAATAGTGTAGAGGTAAATATTAAGTCAGCACCAGATCTCCTTCACGGTGAAGTTTGTGATGCAGCTACACTAGTTAGTAGACTTAGTGTTGATGCTATTGTAGTGAAGGGAATAGGACCTAAAGCAGTAAGTATACTTGAGAGTATGGGGGTAAAAGTATACACTACAAATGCTCAGTTTCTAAGTGAGGTTATAAAGGAAATAAAAGATGGATTATTAACCTCTTTAAAATCATCATCAATAGCCTGTAGACATGGGGAAATGGGGAATTCTCAATGTAGAAGCTTCCACTATCCATTTCCTATAGCTCCCCCATTACCATTAAGCTATCTACAGCCTGCTTTTACATGTAGAACCTCTAGATTCTAAAAAGTTAGATGAAATAGCAAAAATATTTAGAATTAAACTACCTGGAGTAGAGGTAAACTGCTATAAAGATATTAAACAAGTTAAGGTAGAGAGAAAAACTAAACCCATTTCTATGGAGGATATTCTCCTCCTACTAAGGAGGAGGCCATGTAGATTTATGGATTTAGCTGCAATACTTGGACTTAACCAATATCAGCTTAAAATGCTTGATAACATTCTTAATAGACTTATTAAAGAGAAAAAGATAGAAATACAAATACATCATGGAGAAAATTCTATCAAGCTATATAAACTATTAAAACTGGTAGAACTATACAAATATCTCCACATTAAGGCCATTAAGCATTTACAGTTTTCTCAAGTCCTTAAGATATTCATTTATTAATAATTATCTATATGTATTCATGGAAGGAATGAATAAAATTATTGGATATCAGGAATGAAAATTTATATGGTTTGGAGAAGTTTAAATATGGTTTAGACTCTATGAGTAGATGTCCAGGTTGCGGTTTTGAAAATACAAATCCAGCTAAGATGTGGAGGCATGGAAGATTTAATGTTCAAGCTTATATATGTATTAATTGTAAAGCGAAATATGAGGAGTACTATGACGTGAATGGGGAGCATTGTCTTACTTTAAGACTTCAAAGAGATAAATGCTATGTTAAAATTTGGAATCTTAAGAAGCTATTAGAGGAGTAATATACTCTATATGGAGATATCCTATAAACTATACTATAATGAAGTTCATAGATGATGAAACATAAAAAGTAATTATAATATTGCTGGACTGAAAATATCAAGTAGAACTACATCTTCGTAAGCTTCAGAAATCCTATGTTTAACACCTTTCGGCACTCTTACCATCACATTTTTCCCTACTTCAAATTCGCCAATACCATCTATCCACATTCTAAATTTTCCAGATAATGGATAGAGAATATCATCCTGGTTTTCATGAATATGCTCGGGAATTCCTAATCCCCTTTCAATCTTCACTAACATACATGTAATATCTACGTTGAAATCTCTTTTCGTTAAGAGAATCTTTCTTTTCACCCTCTCATTAAGAGGATGCGGAATCCAATCCAGCTCCTCCTCCCTAATCACAGCCTTCAATACTCATCCCAATAGTAGTAAGTATACGTAAACTAAAACTTTTCTCTACTTACTTTATCCTATCAACTTAGATAATTAAGTAAATGTGTTTTTACTATATATTGAATATATTTAATTGTTACTGATTCTAGAATAAGTATCAGCTTTAATGGTAGGAGTATATTTGCTAAATACAAGATTTCTTAAGCGAATTAAATCCATATAAGATTGGAAATAATTAGGAGTTACATGGTTTATATAGATAAGAGTATTGTTGAACAGGATGATGTAAATTATAGGTAAATGTATGTTACAATTTTAACTCCTTTAGCTTAGTTTAATACTCTCCCCTTTTCAGCGGGTCATCTAAAAACCTTCAGATTCCAGTACCTGATTTTAGAAGGATTATGTTTAAGGCTTCCATTGCTTTATTACTTAGAAGTACATTTCCTCCACCATAGAATACTGTTAATGTAACGTCTACCAGTTCCGTCTCTTTATCTTCTGTAACAACTCATGCTCTGGCAAAGCCATGTTTTAAATGTAGGCTTTACACTTTTTCTGCCAGCTCCTCTATACTTCTCCAGTTTTTCTTCAGTTAACAGGAGTTTTCGAGTTAGGCTTAAATCTACTGCAACATTTCCCGGAATTATCATCTCCAATCACTTTCAAAGCCTGTATTTACTATTGCTGGAACGGAACTCCCCCATCATATTTCAGTTTTCCCAATATAATAATATCCTACCAACTTTAGAGGTTTACCAAAAGATGTTTCCAATAATGGTAGTTTAAGTTTTTAAGAGGAAGCTGTAATGCATTATCGATGAGGAGTATTGGCTTTCCATCACAATACTTTAACACTTCATTAATAAATTGTTTAGATATCATGATGTTTCCTGTAGCTATATTTTCACTCATCAATATTCAGCATAAACTAAATATTTCTACCATAAGCAAACTACCTTCCAATCAGCTTTCATGATATTCTCCAATTATTAGGATGCTATTTTGAGTTTATGGAAAATCCCTTGTTATAGGGGTTCTATAATGATTTAAAGTTTACGTGTTAAAACCATTAGAAGCCATATGGACGTCATTATAGATGTTACTGCCTCCTGTATTGCAACTCCACGCCAAGGCCATTTCATAATCCAAACCATTACTGAAACTAAACCAAATATTATGGCGATAATGCTAGTTAATGGTAAGTTCGTACGCCATGAGCAACAGCCATAAATAAGCATTACGAGAATTATTAGGATGAAGAATATTACTGATACTAATCCATGTATTACTCCAGTATCTTCAGGGAAAAAGCCGATTAATGTAAGATCAATACCGGCAGCTAGAAGTAAAATAGTCCAACACAAATATCTCCATGAATAATACTTTAACGAGACGAAGAGAGCAAATAATGCTATTAGAAATCCTGAAAGAATAAGTCCGAGGTTAAATATGTATGCAGTTAAACCGTTTAAAGCTATATTTCCAAGATCGCTTAAGGCATTTTCATATGGATTAAACCATGGTGAAAGCATTATTGAGACTCCTATAAATGGATATGCTATTACCGCACCTAAACCCCTAAAACTATGTAGTGTTTCATTTTAAATCTAATTTAGCAGTTACTTAAATAATTTATCTCTAGCTTTAGGCTTTGTTAACTTAAGCATGTTTATTCTATTTTGGTTTGTATTCTTTATGAATTCTTAGCTTTATCTTCCTATCAATATATGTTTGGTTAGTTGTAACTATTGATTTTATAATCATTAATACATGTTCATTACCAAATTTATACTTCATTATGATATCAACTATATTGGAATCGTAAACAGCTCTAATTTTCTTGGGAATATTAGTGATGTAAGCATGCTGCAACATCAAGCAAATATATGTAATTCTTCTTAACAATGGTTCAAAAACAATATAAACAATCTTCTTCTAAAACCTACATTAATGATAGTATCGTCAACCATAACGATTCTAACATTTTTCCATCAAACTTAATAGAAGCTTCTTCAAGAACTTCTTCGACAAGTCTTGACTTAAGCCCTTCATTTAAGCCTCTATATCCGAAAAGCATTAGCCAGCCAGGAATACCGTTGAAAGCCTCCACTACATACTCTAGTATCCTCATATCTGATTTTATATTGTACTCTTCGAAGCCCTTAATAAGAAAGTATAAGCTCTGCTCATGTGTGAACTTATCTAATCTTACTTCAAGCATGGCCCTACCATATAGTGGGGATGATGAATTGTAACGTTTCAGGAACCTATAAAGGAAACTTATTTAGGAACCTGTAAGAGTAATGGAAATATGTCTTAGATTATCATAGATACATGCTAATAGTGGAAGAAATCTAATTCCTCTAAGTTTAGATAATTCCTGTACTTCATTGAAAGCTATTACAACACATTTATTATTCCCCTCATCCTATTCATTTAGCTTTTCAAAACATCTATTAAGTAAATATTGTTAGGACTGGTTTTAAACTCTATTTCGAAACCAGCAACTTTAATTTCACGTATACGTGAAAAATATCTGCTAATACCTTCAGCTTTACGTATTAACATGCTTAGAGACTTAGTGAAGACTTCGATAAATTCCCTATAGGCTATATTTATTTTCTCCCTAAAAACACGACAATCAATAACGCTGTAGATATCTCAATATTCATTTAATCCAATAAATAATAGAGATATCTTACCGTTCTACGGGAGCCAAGTAATAATATTAGAGGACTACAATCCCTAATATCTTCTTTAAGTAATTTAAGCTCATCTTCTCTATCGTATAAGCCTCTCTTAATGTTTTTAGGTCTCGTATCAAACAATCCTATACTACTATCCCTAGAAGTTACTACTACCAGTAGAAGTTAATAAACCTTAGTAGAATCTAGCATAATCAGTTAAATATTTCTATAAATTCATTTACTTAAGATATTTCAACTACGTAAGATTTATGACTTATGGCAACTTAGCATATTGTATTTTCCTAAGTTGCCAGATTCATGATTGCTAGCATCATTACTTCCTATTCTAGAATTGATCATATCCTAAATAGAAATCTGCTTAGTCTAAAAGCAAGATTTGAACATAACAATTTAGTATATTGTAGCTTTCTTCCTAAGTTGCTACGTCTTAAAATTAAGCACCCCAGTAAGTTTAAATCTAGACTTTGAATATATAGGCGAGTTTATGGAGATTTCAGTTATACTATTCCCGCTTGTTATAGGTGTTTTCTTAGCGTGGATTATGCGAAGATTTGGATTTTCTGAAACCATGGGTTTAGTTTTTAGTGGTTTTATTGCGGTGTTTTTAATGAGATTTTTTAGCGTTGATGTGAAGCAAAGTATTGCTTATAGTGAGCCTTTAAGATTGTTAGGACTTATACTGTTTGCATTTGAAATTGGAGCATCTATTGGTATACGAGAGCTTTCTAAAGCTATTCATCGTGTAGTAGCTGCTGAACTTGTTTCCTACATTGTAATATGGGTTATTAGTGGTTTAACTGCGTATGCTCTTGGTTTAAGCTTTATCGATAGAATTATAATTTTCCTAATCATAGTTAATAGTTCAACAATTGCTATAGTAGCTATATCGAAAGTTAACATCTCAAATATAAGAAGCTTAGCTATTACTCAAACTAGTTTAGAGGATTTAATGCAATTTGCATTATTTACTGTTTTAATGGTAGCTGGCTTCTCTTCTTTTCAATCAGTTCAGATTGTTTCATGGCTTCTTCGTATAGGAGGGCTAACAATATTTTTCCTATTGATTTCTAAATATTCTCTTAGATTCTTAGCTAGAAGCCCATTTATCCGTGATAAAGAGGGAAGATTTTTCCTATCCATTATTGTTGCATTACTCTTTGCTACAATAGCTAGTATTATAGGGCTTCCACCATTGTTTGGAGCATTTATAGCAGGAATATGTTTTTCAGCATTTCAAGATCTTACTGATATATCTGAAATGTTAAGAGGTCTTAGAGATGTAGGGATTCTACTATATTTTACATCGCTTGGCTCCCAACTATGTTTAGATGTATTTAATATGCTGAATATTGCTGATGTATTTATTAAGGGGTTAATAATAGGCTTTATAGCTACATTGACAAGAATATTAGGTATTACTTTAGGTGTAGGGCTTTCAGGTAGTGGTATAAGTAAAAGCAGTATGTTAGCTCTCCTCCTATGCCCATTAAGTGAGATAGGTATAGTTTTCGTAGATGCCCTAGCCTTAGAGGGAATCATACCAAGTAGTACCGTAGCTATAGTGACGTTTTCAGTTTTAACTTCATTAACATTTTTTGGGTTTATAATACCGAAAGGTATTATGTATACGTATAGATTGGAATCCGTACTTCCAAGATTTATAATAGATGTTTTCGATGTAATATCTACAGAATATCTTAAACGTATCGATACGATGATATCGACAATATCAGTAATAATAAGATTTGTAGTAGTAATGCTAGTATTATCCTACATAAGCACAGTATCTGAATACTTGGCTAAAGAACTTGTAATCCCACCAATCATATCTATAGCTATAAGTATTATTTGTTCTCTAGCAACTTTAATAGTATTTATACTAACGTTAAGAAGCCTGTATAGAAGCATTATTAGCTCTATTTCAACTCCCTCACAGAGAATTAGTGAAAACTTTGGAAAAGCTTTAGATCTAGTTATTGGAGGATTAACAATAATACTACAAGTATACATACTATACGACTTTATGAAGATTTTCGAATTGATTGAACCATTATATCATACAGTACTAATAGCTTCAAATATTGCAATAATTATAGTTACTGTTTACGAAATAATTAGATATTTAAGGAGAAAATTATAGATAATCTTAGCAAATACCATTTTTCAATCCATACCATGATTAATCCTACTATAAATAATTTCTACTAATTACCGAATAGTTAAACGAACTCGTCTGAAAACTCTTGAATTTTGCTAGTTATGTATTTAGGTTAATAAGTTAACCATAATTAATTATGAAGTTTTCAGACAGACTCAAACAATAACTGGGATTTTAGTTTCTCTTAAAAGATAGCAGAATCCTCAAGATCCATACCTGCTAGTCTACATGCAATCCCTATATCCCTATTTCAATATAGTATTTTAATGCTTCCCTTATTCTTGGGAGTTGCTTCTCAATAAGGTTCCAATCAGCCATTTGCCTTCTAATATCTCAAGCCTCCTCTACCTATCGAGCTCCTCCAGAAATGACATAAATTTATATACATACCAGTATTTAACCATTATGGAGTTAACAGTAGCTCCGTAAACATAGGTCTTATTTAGAGTTCTCCTAACTACTTATAGTGGAGACTACTTAGCATACCAGCTTGACTTCTTATACTCCTCCATAACTCTACTATATGTTTTAAGCGTCATGTCCGCTATTTTATCCCATGTATAGTTTTTATATACATGGTGAAATCCGTTTCTTCCTAGATATTCAGCGAATCCTGGATCAGATATTACCTTCTCTATGACTCTACTTAAAATGTAGGGGTTGTTTGGAGGTGTTTTAAGTCCGTTGAATCCATCTACTACTAGGTTTGAAAGTCCACCAACATCTGAAACTATTACAGGTTTTGCAGCTGACATTGCTTCAAGAGCTACGATTCCGAAGGGTTCATAGAGACTTGGGAAAACAGTAACATCACATACTCTATATAAATCGTTTAGATCGTTATCGCTAATAAATCCTGTAAAGAAGAATTTATGTGAAACCCCTCTTTCAGAAACGATTCTCATCATATCCTCCCTGAGAACACCATCACCGACAACAACAAACTTTACATCATCTCTCCTCTTTAAGAGGTCTATTCCAGCCTCAACAAATATGTGAATACCCTTTGCATGAACAAGTCTACCGACAAACAAAACAATTTTCTCCCAGTCCTCAGCATACTTTCTCCTAATCCTGATAGTATCTATAGGTTTTGATAGATTAATAGGATTAATACCGTTGGGAATTACATCAATCTTATCGCTAGGTAGGTTAAATACGTTTATAACCTCCCTCTTCATGTATTCACTACATACAATAATTCTCCATGCCTCATAGGTTAGCCACCATTCAACTTCATGTATATGTCTCTGGAAATCATTGAATATTCCTCCTCTCCTACCATACTCTGTTGAATGCATGGTTACTACTAGAGGTTTTCTTAAGGCATGTTTAAGAGTTATAGCTGAGAGAGCTGAAAGCCAGTCGTGAGCATGAATTATTGAGACATCATGAAGCTCATTTAAAGCATCCTTAATCATCCACATGTTGAACTGATGAACCCATGATATGAAGTCAGGTGATGGAAGTACATAGCTTCTCACTCTTACAATCCTTACACCGTTAACATACTCAACTCTAGGCGCTCCAGGATAATCTAGAGTAACAACAATAACATCAATACCTCTCCTTGCAAGCTCTCTTGAAAGCCAGTAGACATGACGTGCAAGTCCACCAACAATTCTTGGGGGATACTCCCAGCTTAAAAACTGTAGAATCTTCATATATTAAACACCTTAATAACAGTTTCTACAGCTTCATCTATATTGAGAGCTTCAACAATTTTCTCTTTACCAATACCATAATCACTGGATATGCTTAGTAGTGTATTTCTACTTTTAGCTAGGATAAGGTTAGCCTCCTCGAAAACTTGTTTCTCATAGCCTCTAATAGATAACTGTAATAATCCAACCTCAGAGCTTCTCATATACTCTGTACTATAAATTGAAGCTATTAACGGCTTATTAAAGATAGATTTTAAAACTACTCCGGAAATTCCAGCTATCCATTCATGAGTATATATTAGGTTAAAGTTAAATCCATAGTCATATACAAGTCTTGAGAATGCTCTTGTAAAATCAGATATCAATATTAATGCTCTTACAACTATGTTAAGATATGTTTTAACTATTGTGGATACCGAGTATATAGTAATGTTTCCATCTATAGTTATATTTTCATACTCTGAGGGATATATAATAGCTATTTTAACTCCATGCTGGGCTAGTTTTTCAGCTTCATTCTTAACCCACCATCCAATACCTCCATTATACTCATGTGTTAATACAGCAATATTCATCAAGACACCTAACTATAAATAGACATTAATCGGAGAGAACCTATATGTGTTATATAGTATCGTTTATTAGCCTCCAGAATATAGCCTAGCTTAATCAATTCATTAAGAGTATTCTCTAATTCATTCTCTCTAGCTTCAGGTATATATTTAAGGATTTCAGATAATGTTAAAGCAGTTTCAGGATTTGTAGCGGCGTGAAGATGTAGAATTGCTAGTATACGTAGAGATGTTGAAGAGCAAAAGCAATCCATAAATACCACTACCTACTATTCTTTTAAATTTTATCTTCAAATTTGTAGACGTAGCAACTTAACGTATTTTGTAGCTTTCTTCTTAAGTTGTCAGGTCCAAATTTGTAACGTAGATTTAGTATGTAGTTGAAGTTTCTCATAGCCTCTAATAGATAAATGAATTGATTAAGCTTATATCTGATTTAAAGTCATTAAGTTTATATGTTTCAATATAGCTTACAACTATGGTTAAATATGTTGCCTTCATGTTTAAAATACATCAGCCAGTAAGACTTAAACCATTTACAGCATTCAATCTCTCTAACTACGTTAAATATGGATTAGAGGATATGTATGATCATTCTCTTAATAGGGAGGTATTTATTAGAGCTTCTAAAAAATGCTATATACCCGCAACCAAAATCATATTGGAGGAGGCTAAAACCTCAGGGTTTAAAGCTACATTTAGTGTAAGCGGGGTATGGATTGAATCTGCTTTACATTACTGTAGAGATGTTATTGAACTATTAAGGGAAACAGTTAATCTTGGATTTGGTTTTGCTGCTCAAACATACTATCATAGTATATCCCCAATACTTCAACATCTCGATGAAATGGCTGAGCAGATAGCTATGAATAGAAGCTTAATAGAGGAAGTTTTCAACATAAGACCTAATGTAACGGATACTACTGAGTTCATATATAATAATGATATAGGGTTGAAACTGTGGAGTATGAATTTCAATGCAGCTGTTACTGAGGGGGCTGAACGTATACTTGCATGGAGGAGTTCAAACCATATTTATAATGCCTACGGTAGTGGTCTTAAACTTCTCGTTAGAAACTATAGGCTTAGTGATGATATTGCATTCAGATTTTCAAATAGGCTATGGGATCAATACCCGTTAACAGCTGATAAATATGCCTACTGGATTGCTGAATCGCCTGGAGACCTAGTATTTATAGCTATAGATTATGAAACATTCGGTGAGCATCAATGGCCTGAAACAGGTATAATGGAGTTTCTAAAATATCTACCGAGAAAACTTAGAGAGAGGGAGGTTGAAACCTTAACTCTTAGTGAGGCTATTAACCTATTGAAGCCTGTAGATGTTATTGATGTTCCACCACAATATACGTTAAGCTGGGCTAATGCTGAGAAGGATTTAACAGCATGGATTGGTAATTCTCTTCAAATTAAAGCATTACAACTCTATGAATATCTTGAACCATATGTTAAGGCTCTCGGTAACCCATATCTTAAACACTGGAGATATATGGGTATTAGTGATAATCTATACTACATATCCTCAAAGTATGGATCCTCAGGAGATGTACACATGTATTTCAGCCCATTCAAGAAAGATATTGATGCATATACGAGCTTTACATCATGGCTTATACTTTTTTACAGAGAAGTATTTAGGAAGTATTCTGAGAAAATAAGTGAATATGCATGGAAAATATATTTACCAGAACATCTCTCATATAGATTCAGCAATACATCTGCTAGAAGCCTAAATGAACTCTACCAAATACTTAAATCATGTAGAGAGACCCAACATATCCTTAAAGGATATATTCAGAAATGGATTCGTGAAGTATTTCTATGGAATGATTTAGCGTCAAGTATCGATGATGAAGTTAAACAAAATCCCAATAAACCAGTTGAAGCAGCTCTTAAAGTATTAGAGAAGTTTAAAGCTTAACCCCATATAGAGAGCTTAATCAGTTAATTTATTATTAATTTTCAACTTTAACCCATACTAAATTGATATTCTTATATCCCATGCCTTAATAATCAAGTAGTTAGTAGTGTTTTACTCTCTATCCCGTATTTTTGTTCTGTAAGTGGTATAGTCAAGAGCAGATATCGTTATCTAAAAACTAGCAAGAAGCGGATAGAAAGCAGGCGCATTCTGAAATCTGAAGAAATTATTTTCTTTAAGAGAAAAGTACAAGATAAAGCAAATTAAAAGAAACAAGCTGGAGGCGAAGACGTCCTTGTTTCCTACAGGATCTTTATCAAATTGAACATTTATTATGTCTAAAGGGTGTTAAAGTAAGTTATACCCATTATCCCCTATATAATCTAGAAGTGAAATAGATTTAATATACAAAAACAAGCAAAGATTTTAGTGACTTTTAGCCAAAAAAGAGCTCAATTCTAGCTCATTTTGGCTTTAGAATGTGGAGCCGGGGAAGGGACTCAAACCCCTAGTTCTGGTGCCCTTCATCTCGTTAATGGGCTTACTTCCCATGGTCTGGGCATCAACAGTAATTTATTGTTCGATCTAGCAGTTAAAGATTGCTATTGTATTATACTCGATGTCCCTCTAGCCTATAGGCTCTATAGACCGAAGAGGAAGCTCAATAGTTTACTAATGAAGAAGCCGATCACAGCCCCAATAAGCCAATCTACTAGCCGATTTTTAAGACTCTTTCTCTCCTTAATTCCTCAATTACTTTCCCTTGTTGATTTGGAAAATCGGGCATCTCACCACCATAAATTAACTCAATAAATACCCTGTATTAAGCCTTTAATAAAATAACATTGAAGAGGCCTATAAATCCAGCAGCATTATGAGTCCTATTAGCTTCTAGTTTAAGTCCGTATGGCTTTTGGCTTTAAATGTGCCGATAAGGGGTGTGTGGCGACAGAGGGCTGAGGAGTCTGAAAGGAGGTTTCTGAAGTGTAAGGCTGAGGTCTTAAGGAGGGCTATACCGGTGCTCAACGCTATTCTAGCGCTAGCCTCACCATACCAGATAGCGGTCGACGAAAACGTGACTCTAAAATTCTCAATTGACTGGGAGGCCTGGGAGTGGCTCGGCTGGAAGGATTACCCATGCTCCGAAAATAACGGGTACCTCAGACTTCTAGAGAAGATACTTAGGAGGGAGCTTAAGATTGTCGCCGAAATCTTGGAGTTCGAAAGAGATGGTAGGATCCTCGAAGAGTATAAGGTGGATATGTATATGGCCAAGATTGAACTCCTAGCTAAGAAGATAGATGCCCCCTTTAAATACCTTTGCAGGCGATGCTGGTTTGGTATCCTTCGCGTTTCCTTCGGCTAGGACGACGTTAAGTTTCTGGAATGTTGGATTAAAAGTTAGTGGAGGGCAGCTGTGATACTGTTACTTTTAGATTTTTGAGAGGGCTTTGAGAAGTTATTCTTTGGAGGTGATATTAATAAGATAAGCTTCTCAAAGCCCTAAGAGATAAAGGAGTTTTCAGATAAGGTTTCGCTTAAAAGAAGTTGAGGGCATGTATTCTCTACATGGCTTAGTTATAGGGATATTGCTACGTCTGTCTGGTTGTTGATGTGGGCCATGTATCAGTATGGCGTTGGATTCAAAAGATTGAGGGAATAAGAATTGATGTGAGGCCAATAGAGGGATGG
>JAWBQF010000048.1:0-12971 GCA_038845975.1 Methanomethylicia archaeon | reverse complement strand
AGGATATAGCTGGTGGAATTGGTGAAACTGGATGTATGCCCTATTATGCTGACTTTAAGGATTCAAGAATAGGTAAATACATTGAGAAATACTTGAAGACTACTTCAACAGCTGAATCGAGAATGAGAGCTGCAAGACTTGTTGAATGGGTAACTATGGGTGCAGGTGTTCCTGGATGTATGCATGGTGGAGGTTCTCCATATACTGCTAGAGCAGCTATAGGTAGCTTAATAGATTTTAAGGAGTATGTAGGTATTGGAAAATATCTTGCCGGAATAGAGGAAGATATTATAGCATCATGTGAGGAAATACTAAAAAGGAAAGGTAAAGTCTAGGTAATGTAGTGTGCTATTGCTAATATATCACTCAGTAAAGCATAGCCTGCAGAGTCTCCTCCAGCTCCTGGACCAATTATTGTTACATCTCCCTGTACATCTGTTACATATGTTAATGCATTTAGAACTCCATCTACATGTGCTAACGGATCAGTTAAAGGTATCTCTTCAGGTTTAACACTTGCAGTAATTCTTCCATCTATTTTTTCGGCTTTAGCTATTAGCTTTATTACTTTAGATCTTCTTTTAGCTTCATCAATATCCTTAAGAGATATATTTGTTATCCCCCTCCTCTCAACATCTTTAATTCTTAAATCACCATTCATTAAAACATTTGATAATATAACTATTTTAGCTACTGGATCCCAAGCCTCAACATCAGCTGTTGGATCTGCTTCAGCATATCCAAGCTCTTGAGCCTTCCTTAAAGCTTCAATATAGTCTACTCCTCTACCCATTTCTGTTAGTATGTAGTTTGTTGTTCCATTCAATATTCCTCTTAAACACTTTATTTCAGCTCCTGCTAAACATTCAAGTCCAAGATTTATTGCTGGTGTCCCACTCATAACTGTAGCTTCAAACCTTAAAAAAACCCCTTTAGACTCAGCTATTCTCCTTAATTCCTTGTAAGCTAGGGCTATAGGTCCCTTATTAGATGTTACAACATGAATCCCCCTTTCTAAACTCCTCTTTATATGTGTTAATCCAGGTTCTCCTGTTTCAAGATTTGTCCATGTAGCCTCAACAATAATATCAGCTGTTGTCTGATCAATTACTTCAAGAGCTGAAAACCCTCTTGCAACTCCTTCATATTCATCAATTCTCCTACCATAATCTATAAGTCTTAAAACTTTAACTAAATCAACTCCTGAATCACATATAATAGATCCATGCTTTAAGTCACATATAGCTACAACATCACAGTCAATATTATATCTACTTCTCAAATACTGCTTTTTACTGATTAAATGTCTTGCAAGCCCCTGACCAACAACACCAAACCCTATAATTGCTATTTTAAGCTTCATATTAAAACATAGATTAAAAATATATAAATCTTATTAAGCTATGAATATTATTGAGATAAAATATAAGTCGATAAGTATTATTCACTCTCATTTAAAAGACGTTGATAATATATCTAAACTTACAGAACTTAACATTTTAGCTTCATTTGGAAGCTCTCCCCTATTTATGGTGATAGCATGGCTAAAGTTATTAGGTTTGTAGAAGAGAACTCTATTTATTCTAGTTATTTATTACTTATATATTTCCGTTTACTTATATATTTCCGTTCATTTAGATACTTCAGATATTCTAAGCTTATTATTGTTATATGTATCTATATTATGATTTAGTATTTAAGCCTTATTTGAATTTGATTTAAGGAAATATTAGGACTGATTGTTAATGATACTGTTAAAGTGTACTCTAAAATTAAGTTACGTATTTTGCTGGGCATTATTGAGAAGAGTTCTCTACATATTTTGTGATGTTTCAAATACATTTACATCCTTAACATTAAGAAGATTAGGGTACTTAGACTCTAATATAATTGTACTTGGTGATGATGCTCACTACTATAGCATGTAAATATTAATTAAACATTAATATTTAGAGATTAGAATTTATGGAGAGAATACAGCATATTAGGATGTGCTATTTGATAATTATATACCATACATGAGGATAATGTAATAGTGAACATGTACCTAGCTTATAAGTCAATATTATAACTAAACAAACATGGATTAATAAGAAGAAAGGCTAAGAATTCATAGAAAATACAATACCAAAATAGAGTGATAAAACATGCTTAAGTTAACAAAGCCGTTTAGGGAGAAGAAAGATTTAAATAATTTCCGTAAAATATATTTAGGTTGACATGATGGATTCTATGTTTGCTCAGGCTTTAGTTAATGGTATACTTTTTGGTGGTGTTTATGTATTGTTATCGATAGGTTTGTCCTTCACGTTTGGTGTAATGCATATAATAAATGTTGCGCAGGGTGATCTTGTAATTTTAGGAGCATATTTGACTTACTGGGTGTATTTAATGTATCATGTTGACCCTATATTAATGGTACCTGTATTGTTCATAGGGTTCTTCATATTCGGATATATTATGCAGGGGCTTTTAGTTAATAAAATCATGGAGGCTCCTCCACTAATGAGTCTTGTATTTTTCTTTGGTTTTTCAATATTACTTTCTAACACTTCTCTGATTTTATGGGGTCCATTTACACGAATACTTACAACCGAGCTTTCAGGAGTTAGTATTGAAGTATATAGTGTAAGTATTCCAGTAGTAAGACTGATAGCATTTATGATTTCAATATTGATTATTACAATGCTTTATATATTTCTTAAGAGAACTAGAACCGGTATGGCTATTGTAGCTACATACCAGAATAGGGATGCAGCTAAACTAATGGGTGTTGATGTTAGTAAAATGTATAAGATAACTCTTGGAATAGGATTTGGAACTGCAGGTGTAGCAGGATCCTTAATTGCTCAAATAACATCATTTCATCCTCCACTTGGCCCATTATATACTTTATTTGCTTTCTTCATTACCGTAATGGGTGGAATGGGGTATTTACCCGGTACATTTATAGGTGGATTAATACTGGGGCTTCTTCAATCATATATAATGACCTACTATAATCCAATACTTGTATACTTCCTAGCATTTCTAGTGCTTTATATAGTTCTCCTTACAAGGCCTAAAGGCATATTCGGCAAGGGTGTTTAAGCTTGAAGAAAACTCTTAGTGAAGTTTTTTACTTATTAAGGGAAGAGTTAAAATTCCTCTATATCCTACTAGTAATTGTAGTAGTTCTACTCCTATTACCTATATTTAAAGTACCGTTTTACTGGATAAGATTTATAACAAATATTCTCCTATGGATTGGATTAACTGAAAGTCTAAATATTATTACTGGCTATACGGGAAGAGTTGATTTTGGACATGTTGCATTCTTCGGAGTTGGAGCCTATACAGTAGCTATTAGTATAAGCTATGGATTCTATTGGCCTATAGGATTGGTTTTATCAGGAATATTTGCACTATTGCTTGCTATATTGATTGGTGCTCCTACACTACGTTTACATGGCGCATATTTCGCCATTGCTACATGGTCTTTCGCCGAAGCTCTTAAACAGCTATTCAACGTATTAAGGGAGACAGGAGCATCTTACGGTATATCTGTACCAGCAATCCTAAGTAGTATTGATGCATATTACTTAATACTATTTTTAACGGTGTCCTCCATAATAACTAACATCACTATTGAAAAGCATAAGTTAGGATTTGCATTTAGAGCTATAAGAGATGGAGAAATAGCTGCAGCTACATTAGGTGTAAATATTTCGAAGTATAGATTAATAGCTTTCATGATAAGTGCTTTATATGCTGGTTTCTTAGGTGGTGCATATGCATTATGGATAAACTATGTATATCCAGGAGATGCTTTTGCTGGATTGAAGACAGATCAAATGTTCGTAATGCTACTGCTAGGTGGAGTTGGAAGCTATCTGGGACCCATTATTGGAGCTACAGTACTACTAACTATTCTGGAGGTTCTCTGGACCTACTGGACTGAAATATGGTATATGGTATTTCTCGGTACTGTTATAATGTTTATAGTTTTACTTATGCCTCAAGGAATTGTAGGACTAATACTTAAACGTAGAGAATTTATTTCTATACGTAGAATTCTAAGAGAAGCATTGATAGGGCAAAGCTAACTCTCATCATTATTAGAGAGAATAGCTTACATTTAATGCGCTTACTTGATACTCCCATCTTCGTTACTCCATAATAACTCTATAGTACTCTAGACTATTTCTAACTAATTATGTGGACGTTTAAATGCAAAGAATAGGATTTAAATAGTTTATAACAATTCACAGTTAAGCTAGTTAGAATTGGAAGAGTTGGAGGCTTACTACTTATATTCTAGTTATAGTCCTAAATAAGCTTTTTTAATGGTTTCGTCTTCTATTAATTCTTCAGATTTACCGCTAAGAACTATTCTTCCATTCTCTAAAACATATCCTCTATCTGAGACTTCTAATGCAGCTCTTATATTTTGCTCTACAAGCAGTATTGTTACGCCTTGATCATTAATATTCTTAATAGCTTCAAAAAGGAGTTCTACTATTTTAGGAGCTAAACCTAGACTAAGCTCATCAATCATTAAAAGTGATGGCTTAGCCATCAATCCCCTCGCTATCGCTAACATTTGCTGTTCTCCTCCACTTAAAGTACCTGCAAGCTGTTTCCCTCTCTCCTTTAGGATTGGAAATAGTTGATAGATGAATTCAAGAGTATCCTCCATTTTACTCCAAGCCCTCCTCGTAAAGGCTCCCATCTTTAGATTCTCTAGTACAGTCATTTGGGGAAATACTTGTCTACCTTCAGGAACGTGAGCTATTCCCATCTCTACTATTTTATGAGGGGGAATATTATGTATTTCCTTACCGAGGAACTTGATGTTTCCTGATTTTGGATGTATAAGTCCTGAAATTGTTCTGAGAATTGTGGTTTTTCCAGCTCCGTTAGAGCCGACAACACATAGTATTTCACCACTATTTACATTGAATGAAACACTCCATAGAGCTTGAAGATAACCGTAAAAAACGTTTATTTCATTAACTTCAAGCATGAGCTACACCGTTAAGATCTATACTTCCTCCCTAGGTATGCCTCAATAACTTTTAAGTCTTTCACTATTTCCTTAGGGGTTCCTTCAGCTATTTTTTCACCGTAATGAAGGACAATTATTCGATCAGCTGCAGTCATTATAGCACGCATTACATGCTCAATCCAGAAAATGGTTATTCCATATTCATCTCTAAGCCTCCTAATTATGCCTACAGCTTTCATAGTTTCGGTAGGGTTAAGTCCTGCAAGCACTTCATCTAGGAGTATTATATGAGGTTCTGTTGATAATGCTCTTGCTAATTCAAGCATTCTCCTCTCAATAAGCGTAAGTTTTCCAGCTGGAATCATGCTTTTCTCCTTAATTCCTAAAAGCTCTAAAATACTTAAAGCCTCTTTTCTGGCTTCCAGAACACTCATATTCCTCCTACCGTAAAGTAAGCCAACCATTACGTTCTCAAGAGTACTCATGTTAAGGAATGGTTGAACTATTTGAAACGTTCTTGCAATACCCATTTTACATATTTTATGTGGTGGTTCTCCAGTTATATCATTACCCTGGAATCTAATAGTACCAGCTGTTGGTTTAATAACTCCGGAAATAATGTTGAACAGTGTAGTTTTACCTGCTCCATTAGGTCCAATTAAACCTAGTATTTCACCTTTCCTAATGCTGAAATTTATATTTTTTAAGGCTACTAGCCCCCCGAAATACTTAGTTACATTTATGCCTTCAAGCAATGATTACCCCTTCAGCCTTTATACTTACTATCCTTTAGCCTCAATTAGTGTCTCTCTAAGTATTTCTAATCCTTTAATCATTAGTTCTCTAGTAATTGTTAGAGGCGGTAAGAGTCTAATTACGTTTGAGTAGTGTCCTGCTTTCCATATTATTAATCCTTTTTTGAATGCTTTAATCTGTATTTCTACAGTTGCTTCTTTATTTGGCTTTTTGCTTTCTTTATCCTTAACAATTTCCATTCCTATCATTAATCCTTTCCCCCTAACATCACCGATAATTTTAATCTCTTCAGCAAGATCTTTCAAGTATTTTAATGCTTCCTCACCTATTCTCTGAACATGATCTAGCAATTTATTCTTTTCTGCAAACTCTATTGCTGCTATTCCTGCCTTCATTGCTAATACATGCCCTCTAAAGGTTCCTAAATGTGCTCCAGGATCCCATACATCATAGTTCTCCCTATACATTATTGCCGATAATGGTAGTCCAAGTCCACCTATAGCCTTAGATACCGTCATTATGTCCGGATCTATACCGCTATGCTCACATGCAAACCATTTTCCGGTTCTACCCATACCTGACTGTATCTCATCAATTATTAGTGGGACTCCATATTTTTCAGATATTCTTCTAAGCTTTGGGAGGAATTCTAATGGTGGAACTATTATTCCCCCCTCACCCTGTATTGGCTCAACTATTATTGCTGCAGGTGATGGTATTCCCGAGTATGGATCCTCAATTAAATGCTCAACATAATCTACACATACAATATTGCATTCTGGATGCTGTAGCTTAAATGGACATCTATAACAGTATGGATATGGTAGAAAATGTACTTCCGGAGCTAGAGGTATGTATGGATCCTTAAAGATTCTTCCACTAGATAGATTTAAAGCCATCGATGTCTGCCCGTGATAACTCCCCTCAAAGGCAAGAATAACCCTCCTCTTAGTAAACCATTTAGCAAGTTTTATAGAAGCCTCAACAGCATCGGAACCTGTAGGTCCACCAAATAAAACCTTACATTTACCCCTTAATCCTTCAGGAGCTATTGAAATAAGCTTCTCAGCAAGCTCCTCCCTAGGCTCACTTGGAAAATCCAATGTATGCACAATCTTTCTTAACTGATTTAATGCAGCCTCAACAATATATGGATTAGAGTATCCGAAGTTTGCAACAGAAATTCCAGCAAAGAAATCTATATAGACATTACCATCGACATCCTTAACCGTAGCCCCAAATCCCTCCTCAGGAACAAGAGGGATAGATAATGGATACAATACTGCTTTACCTTCAAGCCTACTCTGCCTCTCTAAAAGAACTCTAGCCCTAGGTCCTGGAGGAACCACATTAATACTTGGAGCATTTAAGTAATGTAAATTCCTAAACAATTCCTCATAAACCAAACTCACGAAATCACCATACCTAACAACATCTAAGACTATTTAAGTATTTCGCAGAATTAGCAGGACGTAGCAACTTGGATACTGTTAAATAAGTATTCTTAAACACCTCCATGTTTCATGGTATAATAGTAGTAGAAGTAGTAGGATATGAATAAACTTAGGAATATATTTAGATTCTTATCCTTTTTAAAATGGACTAGTAAATTCTTTCGAATTACCTAACACATATTTAATTTAAGTATTATTGAACTATTTTTCATACTCATCTTACCCAGCATAAAATCATAAATTAAGAATATTCATAAAAAGGAATAGGAGGAAGCCAAGACATAAACCTGGCTTGTTTGGACAACATTACAACTTAAGAAGAAAGCTATAATATGCTAAATTGCCACACCTCATAAATTTAGCGAAATAGTTATATATTTGTTATGTATTATATTTACTGATGAATAAAATAAGTATTTCTAGTAAAAGTGCTATTGCTAGAGTACTAGTAATTATCATCATCGTTGTCATTATAATAGCTGCTATTGCCGTGGCCGCATATATGCTACTTAAACCAGCTCCTGAAAGAGATTATTTTAAAATAGGTGTTATACTGGAGTTAACAGGAGAACTTTCAAGGGGAGGCTATGTTTGTAAAAGGGGGTACGATCTTTGGGTTAAGGTAGTTAATGATAAAGGAGGAATTACAATTGATGGAAAATCCTATAGGGTAGAATTGATTTACTATGATGCTAAGAGCGATCCTGCAGAGGGAGCTAAAGCTGTTGATAAAGCTATAGCTGATGGTGTAGACTTTCTCTTCGGACCATATAGTAGTGCTGTTTGTCTCGGAACAATACCGGTAATCGATAAGTATGGGATACCATACTTCTGCGGTTCACCTGAATCCCACTTAATACCGGAAAAGAAATCTAAATGGACATTTCAATTTTTAGTAACAACTAGAGAAACACCAATACCTATAATTGAATTCATATCTAAACTACCATTAAAAACTGTTGCTATAATAGGTGCTGATGATGCCTTCTCTAAGAGTTTAGCTGAAAGCTTTAAAGCTGAATGTGAAAGAAAAAGATTTCAAGTAGTCTTCTACGAGATTTACCCATTAGGAAGTACTGACCTATCCCCACTAATTACCAAGATAAAACCCTTAAATCCCGATGTTCTTATTAATGCTGGACATCCATCTAATCATGTCGTAGTTGTAAGAAATGCTAAAGAGCTTGATTTTAACCCTAAAATCATGGTATTCCACTGGGGCATAGATACTGCAGATTTCCTAGGTCAATTAGGACCTGATGCCAACTATGCTTTAGGCGTTACAATGTGGTCACCCAAAGCCTCATGGAAAGATCCTGTTTTTAATTCACCAAGCAACTTCTTAAAACTATTTGAAAACATTCATGGCAGAGAACCTGATTATAGTGAAGCGAGCTGTGCAGCAACAGGTGTTTTTGTACAGAAACTACTTGAAACCAAAAAATTAACTCCACCATTTAATGCTGAGAAACGCGAAGCTTTAAGAAAAGCAGCTGAGGAAGCAACTGTTGAAACAATTCTTGGACCAATAAAATTCTCAACAGAGGAAGCACACTGGCATGTAAACATAGAGCTTGCTAAGTATCTGGTAGTAATCCAAGTTCAAAACGGAAAACTAATCGCATTAGCACCTGAAGCTATAAAGGAAGGGGAACTAATATTCCCTAAACCATCATGGAAATGAAATAGCTAGCATAACATTCTATTTTTTCTATTTTTGCATGATTAAGCTTTTTCATAAACCTAAGTAATAACTATTAGATTAATATAGCCTCATAAGGCCTCAGGCATCCATAATTTAGAGTGATTTAGGAGCTAAAACACAAGAGGTATATTTAAGATTTAATGATTAAATAAATTTATAGAATTCATCTTTAACATTGTATTTGTTATAAACTTTTTTACTCCTATAACGGCTTTGCTAACTTAAGCATGTTTATTACCTATATTTTGATATTGTGTTTCTGTGAATTATTAGCTTTTATCCTCTTATTAATCCATGTTTTTTAGCTATATTATTGATTTTATAAGAATTAATACATGTTCACCATCACATCTATCCTTCATATGGTATGTAGTTATCGAATAGTTTATCTATCCTAGTATACTGTATTATTCCCTCCATTAATTCTAACCTCTAAACTATATAATGTTTAATTTTAATATTCTCATGATGCTTATAGTATTGAGCTCCATCACTTAATACAACTATATTTGAACCATAGATAGCTCTAATCTTCTTAAGGAATGTTAGTGATGTAAGTATATTTGAAACATCGCAAACCCATACATATAGAATCCTCCTCAATAATGGCTCAAAACACAACATAAATAACCTTACTCTTAAAACCTACACTTACAATAGTATCATCAACCATAATCCTAACATCCCTCCTATCAATAGAAGATTAAGATAAACCACGATAATATAGAATAACTCCTAACAACAATAAGCTTAGAATATCTGAAGCCATTCTAGATGAACGAAAATATATAAGCAATAAACAACTAGAGTAAATGGAGTTCTCTCCTAACAAACTTAACAACTTTAACCATATTAACACCATAAATAGGGGAGAGAGCTCCCAAATAAATCTAAAGTTAACAAAGCCCTCTGTTCTAGGAAAAGATTTATAAGTGTGGTGTGATTTAATCCATTTGGTGTATAAAGTGGAATACGTTAAGATCGATAAACAGGGTAGGCTAGTTATACCGGCTAGCGTGAGAAGAACTCTAGGAATAAATGGGGAAGTAGAGGTATTAGTAAGGGTTGAAGGGGGAAGGATAGTTATTGAGCTCTCCTCAAAAGATCTTGAAGGCTCTACTAATAGGTGGGTTGAAGCTGCATTAAAGACTAATCTAAAGCCATTCTCAGAAGATATTGAGGAAAGCTGGAAGTGGATGAGTCATGAATATGCTGAGAGGAAGCTTGGCATATCTGGAAGGCGTAGCTGACGTAAGCATAATAGTAGTAACGTTATTTAATAATCCCCTGAAGAACTGGGCAGTTGAGTTCCTAGCAGACATACTGAAACAGAAGAGAAGAATTGCTATACCTGTCTCAACAGTTATAGGTGCATACCATGTAGCGACGAGATATCTTAAACTCCCTAGACTCGAGGTGAAACATGTTTTAACGGAGATGATCTTAACAAAATCTCCTGCCTTCTACCCCCATATAACACCAGATATAGCGATACAAGCAATAGATTATGCTACATACTATAATATAGAGGCATGGGATGGCTACATCATAGAGCTAGCTAAGAGGCTAGGAAACTCAATAATATATACCCTGGATGAAGAGCTTAGCAAAGTAAAGGAAGTAGTGGTGGTTAATCCATTCCCAAAAGAACTTATAAAACAATACCATGAATACATGAAACACTATCTGCACATGAAAGGAAAGACTGAAAGTTAAGGTAGGGAGTGAATCAAGCTCGATAAACAGTATGGCAAGTAATCTCCAGAGTGGTTATCTATTAGCTTTAATGCCTTAGTATTATGTCTATCATATAATAATTCATTTAACCATAAACACACCACAAATAAGGAAGAATCCAAATAAATCTAAAGTTAACAAAGCCCCTGGACTATGAAAAAGTTTAAATATTTAAAATCTCTTTAAGAATGGTATGAGCAAGTTTTCTTATTCAAACATACCTAAAATAAGTTTTCTTTCACGTGAAAGCATTGAGGAGATTGTTAATATTAGCTTTCAGCTTCTTGAAAAGATAGGTATTGAGGTAAAGTTTAGAGATGCCCTAGATCTTTTAAGGAAGGCGGGATGTGAGATTGATGAAAAGAGGAGTAGAGTGAAAATATGTTCAGACTTAGTGAAAGAGGCTGTTAAATCTGCTCCATCATCTATAAAGATTTATAGTAGAGACGGTAAACATGATATAGTTCTTGAAGGGGATAATGTCTACTTTAGACCTGGATCAGCTGCAATATTTATACTGGATAGCGAAACAATGGAAATTCGAGATCTCCTTCTAAAAGACTCTAAAGATCTAGTTACTGTTGTTGATTATCTGGGGAATATTCAAATTCAAAGCGGACAAATTCCGAAAGACGTTCCAGAATTAATTAGTGACCGGTTTAGATTGTATATCCCCCTAAAATACTCGGTTAAACCTGTATTTGCCGCGCCTCTGACTTTTGAGGGAATACATGATATGAAGAAGATGCTTGATATAGTTGTAGAGGATGTTAGCAAGAGACCAATAGCGATTTTTGGTGTATGTCCATCACCACCACTTAAATGGAGCAGCTTATCAATTAGTAATTTAATTGATTGTGCAAGATATAATATTCCATGCGAACTCATATCTATGCCTCAACTAGCCGCAACAGGCCCGTCAACAATAGTTGGCTGTATAGCTCAGCATACTGCTGAAACACTTTCAGGAATTGTTATAAGTCAGCTTGCAAATAAGGGAGCACCGGTAATTTATGGTGGATCGCCAACAGCATTTGACTTAAAGTATGGTACAGCCTGTCTAGGTGCACCTGAAGTTACTTTAATGGTGATGGGATATGTTGAAATAGGAAAATACCTTGGATTACCTACACACGGCTATTTAGGGCTATCAGATTCAAAAGTTGTAGATAATCAGGCAGGCTTTGAAACAGGAATAGGAATACTAATAGGGGTATTAAAAGGAATTAATGTCATTTCAGGTCCTGGCATGTTATACTTTGAGACTACTCAAAGCCTAGAAAAATTAGTTTTAGATAATGAAATTTGTGGCTATGCCTATAGGGTTGCAAGGGGAGCTTCAATCTCTGAAGAAATATCACCTCTAGAAATATTTGAGGAAGCTGTAAATAGGGGTGTATTCATATCGTTAAAGCATACATTAAAATGGTTTAGAAAAGAGCTTTATTTCCCAAGTGAAGTCATCGATAGGAAACCTCTTAAACTATTACTAAGAGAAAAAGGGAAGACAAACTCATTAGATAGAGCAAGGGAAACAGTTGATAGGATACTGAAGGAACATAAACCTGAGCCTTTACCATTAGATGTTGAGAAAGATCTAAACAAGTTTATTAATACTATAGCTAAAAAGCATGGTATGAAAGAAGTACCTGTGTGAAGTTATATATGAGCTATAACAATGTTTAAATAAGCTTCATGAAGCTGCAAGTAACTAGAAAGCTATTAGAGCAAGTTTAGATCTTACTGTAACTATTAAGAGGACTTGCTAAAGATATTAAGATATAGGAAATTAGTGAAAAGCTCTCTGTAAGTATTTCTGCTTAAACTTATATCTGTAGCTGAAGCTACGTAGAGGATAATAGAAGTACTAAAGTTCATACTCCTAATCATGGAGTTTATTGTAGGAGTAAGTTAATTTATTGTCTCACCTAAACTTATCCCATGCTAATGGAGATCCTAAACCTCTTCTTAGATAATCTATATTACTGGGCTTTGTATGATTCCGCTTACTACTCTGAAACTGTCATTAAGTTGGTTTAATACAGAAGAGTTTACTAAAGGTATCAATGCAAGATCTGTCAACTAACTTTAACAATAGAACTAAAACTGTATTTCCTACTCGCGTATACTTTGAGCAAAATTTCTTCTGATATATTTTCTTAAATGTCTTCATATATCGATTATAAGAATAAGCTGGAGCTTAAGTGAAACTATGAATCTATCGATCTACTAGAAGGATATATCATTTGTAGATGTGAAGGAAACATCGAAGTTTTCTAGCATCGTGGAGTCTAGATTATAGCGGGTTTGAACGGTATATGGATTACAAAGA
>JAWBQF010000047.1:0-14691 GCA_038845975.1 Methanomethylicia archaeon | reverse complement strand
AAAAACTCGAATACCGTCATCTACTTCCACCTCTTCCATTCCTGAAAGATCTTCTTAACCAGCAGGTCTAATTCGCTCTTTTCTTCTTTCCCGAGCGTTTTTTCGAAGTAGAAGATGACTTGCCCCCTATAATTATCGACTCTAACCACAATCGGCTTCAACTTAGATTTGCTCACCACTTCCAGTATATATGCTGCGTCGAGGGGCTTATCCTTTAGTAGTTCGGGAGAGTCGAATAAATATTCGTATTCGTTCAAATCAGACCCCTCTAGTTCCAGTATTCTATATCTAGAGTACTACTTCCGGCGGCCGTTTTATAATATATTGCAGTAACACTTTTGAAGGGGAATATTCTAATCGTCCTAGCTCTTAGAATTAATGGGTTGGTAGCTGGGACTGAGCCATTTATGCCTATCTGAATATCTACGTCTCCTTTATTCCTAAGTATTAATAGCTTTCCTCCGGGAGTCGATATAGCTGTGCTACTCTCCGTGGTGCCAACCGAAATATTAGCAACACAATAAGGCATTCTAGACGGCAGATAAGAAGGCACAACGCCTAAAGCATACATTGTAGAGCCAACTACGTCTAAACTTGCTTGACCGAGGGCATTAGGTATCTTTGAATCTGATAATCTAGTAGAAAGATTTACGTCTAACTTACTTAATATTGATGATAGTGTTGATTCACTAGCTCTAGTACTTAAAGCCACATCGAAGTTTGGAGGATTAGAGGTAGTTAAGACGTCTATTTGTAAGTGTCCGTCTGTATCAGTTCTTATTTTTCTAGCAGTAGTTCCATCAAAGCCATATATTCCTCCATCCCATCTACTAGTAAAGGTTGTTTCGGAGAGTCTTGTTGAAAGAGCTGTGTCTAAATTAGATGGATTAGGTATAGTATCTAATTGAACTTTAAGTCTATTAGAACCGTCGGTATATACTCTCTCCCAGACGCCGCCGGCGCTATCCCAACCCAATAGAGCCCCGCCTATTATAGTTGTTGTTGGATTTGATAAAGAATCTCCTAAAGTAGTAGCACTAGGAAATTTATTACTTAAAGCAGTTAATGTAGTTTCTGAAGCTCTAGTCGATAGAGCGACGTCTAATTTACTATCGAAAGTATCTAACTTACCTTTTACATACGCTGGGTCGAGAAACTCTATTAAAGACAAAACTTATCACCTCCTACTCTCCTCATTAACCTGTATTTTTTGCTTAACTCTCCATTCTTCCTGAAGTCTTTCTAATTTTTCTAAAATACACGTCATTATCCATTCATTAACCGTTTTTCTCTCGTTTCTAGCTATTTGATAAATCAAGGCGTAGTCCCCTCCACTCATTTTAATTAAAGCTATTACTTCATCCAAACTTAAGCACCTCTACGATAGCTTTCGTTCTTTGACCAGATGGAGCTTTAAGATAGAGGGTTCTAGCTACTCTAGATACTATTTTAGCCACGCCAGGATATACTACGGAGTATTCTCTATCCGTTATCGGTCTATCTAAGTTAAATTTGACTGGTTGGTAGTCGGCTGGAACCTTAATATAGTGTAGGAAGCCGTTTACGTTGAGAGATACTCCGGTATCGTCAACCTCAACCTCCGGAATAAATAAGTGATCCCTGGCAGTTGGAATCGCTAGAACGCCGCTCTCCTCAAGCCTCTTAATAATTATTCCCAAATTCTTTTTTAAATAATGTAGAATCTCCACGCTAGACATACACAACACCACACAAAAATATAATATTAAGTTCAAAAATATAAATTTAGTACTATTTAATAAATTCATCATATTTGATGAATATTTGATAAAAAGTTATTGGCTCTTTAACAATTATAGATACATGAGCAGAGTTAGCCCATGAGAAGTCCTTAATATGTAATATGAACTTACCATTCTCTTCAAATGCTGATATAGTGTCTATATATGGGCTTATTAACTGTAGCTCTGTAAATGACTTATCAATCCTAACTACTTTGTCTGTAATAAACTTCACTGAGTAGTTCTTATTATTTGAACATAGTATTAGTTCATGAAGCTTTCCACCATACATTATATCTAATAGAGTTAAGTCTCTACTGATTAGCATTTCTTTAAGATCAACTATCCTAGTTACTGGTTGAGGTATTGTAGGTGGATAAGATACAGTAGGTTGCTTTGGTATAATCTTTTCACTAATTATATCAGCAATAACTATTGGTATCCATGGTCTAATTACTAACTTCTTCTTAAGTATATCTAGCAGTATTTCTTCATCAATCATTATATCTCATACTCCAATATTCTATATCCAGTTTGGGTCTTTTCTATCTCAGTTATAAGTAGTCTCCTTCTAGGTTTAATAATAGCCTGAGCTATTAGTATGAATGGTAGGAATGGAAGTAGTAAAATTGTCATAAATGGATCAATATTTAATCGTTCATAAATAGGTTCTTCAATTACATAAGTAGGTCGACTATTCATAATATGTTTAGCTCTCTCAACTAAGTCCTCATCAATATACAATTTAAACCACAGTAGAATTTATGATAATCAAACTAAAAAATGTTTACTTTATTTTCCTGAAGTAGTTCATAAAACCTCTTATAAAATCAACAATTTCTTTATACTTACTTTTAGTTAATTCAAAATACCATACAGATACATCAAGATATACCATCATATTAGTCCTATTAATAAAGCGTATTTCAAATGGACTCTCCTTAGTTGTAGGGGTTATATGTGGATATGTTATATTAGTAATTGATTGAACTAATGGATCCCAGTGTAGTTTCATTCCTGGACCTCTATGCCAGAATCCAATTTGATCTGTATGAACTACTTCACCTGTATCAAGTCTTCTAGGCTCACCAAATGTTATAGCAAATATAATAAATACTTTGTTATCCTCTTCAGGACTCCAGTTCAATGTTATATCTAGACCTGGAGGAAGATAATATGTTCCAGTATCATGGAGGAATTCTATATCTCCAATTATCCAAAGTAGCTCAAGTATTAATGGTACTTTTACTGCTCCTGTACTTGGCATTTTTAGCTCCTCACTATTATTTCAATCTTATCCTTTGGACACTCTATCTTTACTTTACTCTCACATACTCCTTTAACTATAACCATTTTTCCCTTCTTAAGAGCCTCTAATATATTCTCTTCAATCTTCACCCATCTCAACTCCAAGCTCTATATAGGCTTTGGTTGCAGTTGGTTGATTATAGGTTATTCTAAATGCTTCTTTACCTGTTAATCCTCTTAGTACTAATGGTCTACGCTTCTCTATAGATATTTCACCTTTAGAAGTAAGTTTTTCTTGTTGTATATCCTTCCAAATAGGTTGAGGTACTGTTACATCAGATGTATATTGAAGTGTGAAAAGTGTTTCTCCCTCACCACTAATATTCTTAAACCATATCCTACACTTTATACCCTTTGGTATTATGACATAGCTAACTGTTGTATATAATATATCTGAGTCTAGATTAATAACTCCACTTGTATCAGTACCAGTTGTTTCTCCTCTTAATACTAATAGCTCTCCCATTTATATCACCTCATAATTTAATCAACTTAAGTATATCATTATACTCTCTTATTGCTTTATCCCTCTCATGTATTCCATATATTGGGAATCCTGTAAAGCCATATGTTAACTGTAGTGCTACTTCAATTGCTGGATCCCAAACACTAATTGGTAGTGTAATCCAATGGCTTTGAATCTTCTTAGTTAGAATATCGAATATAAGAGATGAGTCTTTAGGTATTTCAACTATATATTCTCCATAGATGAACTTAACAAATGTTCTTACTGTTAGATTTGTATCATTTCCCCATCTATAGCCATAGCGTAATCTAGGAATATGTACTACCTCTACTTTACCCCTTGTAAATCCAAATTCTTTATCAATTCCAGTTACAACTCTATCTCCTTGAAATCTACCCTGAGTAACACCTTTTGGTATTTGAACATCTATTCTCAAGAACTCAGGTGTAACCATATGAATAACATGGAAAAGTCTATTTCTATCATCCTCATGAGTATACCACATATCTGATTCATCAAATGCTCCATGTAGTGAAAAGCTTCTTCCAGTTGGTATATATGATCTTGCAGGCATTACACCATCAGCTGGAACAGTTATACTTCCACCTTCGTATGTTGGTATAACCTCTCCTGCTATAAGTGGTAGTGAACCATAGTTTAATACTTCATATCCTTTATTAACCCTGCTTTTAACTCTGAATACAAGTGCTGTTATTCTAGCTGGAATATATACAACTATAAATTGGTTCTCAGTAACTAGACCATATGAGTCTAAAATATTCTTATCCAATACAATCACTCTCCCAAGTACTATTTTATCTAAAGATAATTTAAATTTTTGGTTAAATATTAAAATAAAAAAAGAGAAAAAAAGATTGATAAAATTATACTCCTATTACTACTAAAGTTATTGTTTGTCCACTTAGGTCTGTTCCAGCTGGTATTTCAACTGATGTTCCAGCATCTGTTGCTGGATAATTATAGTAGTGAATAGTTACTGTAATAGTATTTTTACTTATTGATAATCCACCGATTTTATACCCTCCAGTTATAAATGCATATAATACTGAATGAATACTTTCTAACTCTGGTACTATTATTGTAAATCCTCCTACTGTATATGATGATGGACCAGTAACTGATACTACTGATATTTTCTTACCATCAGCTGTTAGAGCTAGTACTGTCATTTACTACCACCTTATATCCATTTCAATCTGCTCATGAAATCATGTTCATAAAAGACTAATCCAAGTAGCTTTATTGTCTTTGTTCCACTTGTTCTTGGCATGAATCCCCACATTATTCCTCTATCATGGCTTACAAAAACTGCTCCTAATGGTGTTGGATACTGATATATAGATACATTTTTCTCAATTGGTATATCTACTAATGGCTCAACTGTATATATTCCATAATCTCTCTTACCTTCACTTATTAAGTGGAATTGTTCAATTGTTGGTGTTGAACCAACCTCTATTACTCCATTCTCAAATATAAGTATGAATGTATGTTGCTCTGTAGTTGGATTTGCTTTATAGAAGTTTGTTCCATCTCCTAATAAGTATGCAGCAGTACCAGCTGTTACATCTATATCCCAACTATTATCCTTATAACTAGTATAGCATGGATTAGATGTATCTGGAGTTTTAGTCCACTTTATTGCTTGTGGGAATAACCATGCAACACCTAAACTACCTGGAACACTTGGAAAGTTGTAGTTCTTTCTAACTGGGAAAGTAGCTTTTGCAACACCAGCCATCCTTATTGCTAAATCCTTCTGTCTTTCTATATCACTTGCAATTGAAGGTGCAACAATTTTTAGATGTTTTACACCTGAATTAAATACATATTCAACCCATTTCCTTTCTGTATCACTTAAATCTACATAACTTACAGTTCTTCTCTCAAGAGCTGCTACGGGTATTCCTGCTTGAACTTCTTCTATAGGTACGGGTCTCTCAGACAATAACATCACCCAATAAGTTTATATTAAACCTTCTCTTATAAATATATTCCTGAAATTTCGGGAGTTTCAGATGTCCAAGCAAATAAGTAAGAGGATGCTGTATATATTATGCGATGATGAGTTATACAGAGCGTTTAGAAGGTACGCATCTGACTATAGGAGCTATGCTGAAGCACTTAGAGAGCTTTTAATTAAGGCTGGGGTATTAAGAAGACCTCCAACATTTTAGATAAAAATAACTACTTATAAATAGAAAAAACATTACTTATCTTTATATTTTGATTAGAATACTATTGTTTCTTCTTTTCTTACTTTTTGTATTTCTTCGGTTTTTTGTACTACTTCAGTTTGTATTTCTGGTATTTTTGGTATACTTGATAATATATCTTGTAATCTTGGTGCTTTTATAGTTGGTATAAATCTTTCTATTGATGGCATTTCTCCTTTTTCTATTGCTGTTTGAATCTTTAATAAAACTGATTGTGGTCCAGGAGGTACTTCTACTCCCATTGTTGACTTAATAATATTTTCTAAGTATTCTTCTGGTGTTGCTAAAACTTTTGTGAACTGAGATATCTTAGGTAGATCCATTATTTTCTCACCACTTTTGTTGGCATATCTAATGCTTTAGCTATTCCCTCACCTACATCTTCAATAGCTGTTGCAACACCTTTAACAAAGCTGTCAATCATTCTATGAGGACCAGTAGATCCTAGTGGTCCCTTATCTATTGCTGATGATATTGTCTCAGATAGATCCTTAGGTATGTGAATTAAGCTGTCTAAAATTTCATCTGCAATTCTATGTGGGGGTTTTGTTAAATCAAACTCTGGCATTCAAACCACCAAAATATAATCAATATTTCTTTCTTAATAAGTCTTCCGTTCAGTAAAAGTCTTCAATACTGCTATAGTAGAAGGAAGCCATTTATTATCTTTTAAAAATTGCTCATATTCATCAATGGTTAGTTTCTTCTTTAATTCAGCATAAGCTATATCAGAAAGTACATCTCCTATGAATGGAACTATATCAGCTAAATCATCCATTATTGCATAACGTAATACATCAATTTGTCTTTCATCAAGTTTAGGAATCTTTGGAGGAAATTCTGGAAGTTCAATAGATGGTAGACTTACATTAATTAAAGGTATATTTACCTCGGGTAGTAGTTTTATTTTCATTATAATCACCATGGTGGTAATATTTCAATATAGTCTAATACTGTTTGAGTATTATCCGATGGCTGTATCTCTAGCGTGAATGCAGGTACTGACGGGAATGATAAGACGTTGTACACTACCTCGCTCTCACCAGCATCTACTTCGAATGAGTCCTCAAACAGCACCCTCTCATATGAGCCCTTAGTCCCCCTACCCCTAATTAAAATCTTCTGTGATTTATCACTTGTAATACCAATCCTAAGAGTTCTAACCGGTGCTACTGTCTGAGGTATTAGGAAGAAGTTAGGTGCTACTAATCCGTAGGAGCTTCCGAACCTAACCCTATCCCTAACAGGTGCTCTAGCAAGGTCCCTCCACTGAAGTAGTGTTAGGACCCACTGACATCCTGTCCCGGGGTCTGGTATGGCGGCCCACGCAATTACGCTTCCCTTAGCGAATGTTGTCTTACCCCTAATAGGTACGTTGAAGGACCCCTCAGGAGTTATAACTGTTCCATAGCCCCTAGACCTAACAGTATATCCTGACACGCTCTCACCCCTTAAATCACCGCACCTAACGCCAGGTATGTATGCATCACCAGATGATGATATTAGCTCACTACCGAGCCTGTTGTACTCATCCTCCATAGCGTTGAATACTATTAAATCACTCGTCGCTACGTGCATCCATTCGACAACGTCGTGTGCTAGCGGTGCAACCTCAGCAACACTGCTCATAGCTTTGGAACTGTCCACCTCTACAGGAGCCCACGGAAATAGTGATGGCCTCATCAACCCTTTCTTGATGTTGAACTCAGGTCTCCTAAGATTAACGCTCTGAAGCCTTACAGTAATGCTGAACAACATATGATCACCTCAGGTAGTCAACTATCCACGAGAACTTGGGGACTCCGTATCCAACATCGGGCCTCCAATAAGAGTAGTGTTCTATAACATCCATAATAACATCCCTAGTCAGCTCAACACCTTTCCTCCTAGCGTACTCGACCCATAGGGCGAACAGGCCAGAACAATGAGGCGTTGCCATGCTTGATCCTGATATATATGCTACCTTCGGGCCGTCCACCCATTCCATGGCCGCTATGAGGCCTGTGCTACTTGAGCCTGTATCAACCCCTGGAGCACCTACGTCAGGCTTATTAAGACTTGTGTAGACTTGATGATCTCTTGATGAGAAGTCTGCTACGGATAGGTCCTTCCTTAAGGCCGCAACAGTTATTGCTCCTGGGCTTGCTCCGGGGCAACTTGCGTATCCCTTACCTGAGTTTCCTGTTGCAACGCAGAATATAACCCCTCTATTACTCAATGCAGTTATTAAGTTACATAGTGGGCAAGTTTCAGGATCATGTGTTTCACCTGGATTTATGTCAGTTCCTAATGATAGGTTAATTATCTTTGCACCCCAATTATATGCATTTGCAATTGCCTCTATTACATCAGCAGTTCTAGCAGTTCCTACTCCATATCCTAGGCATTTAATAGTTGCTATTTGAACTCCTTTAGCAATCCCCTCAAGCCAACCCCATGGTGTTGGCATTCTTTTACCGCAGATCGTTGTTAGTACATGTGTTGAGTGTCCATTACTATCTAATGGTAGTGGATCTCCTTCAAGTGTTGAATCCATGTAGTCTACTACTGGCTTTTGGATAGTGGTATCAAAACCTGTATCTAAAACAGCTACTTTAACTCCTTTCCCATTTATACCAATTTCATCTGCTATATTTGCCTCTAATACCTTTCTCGATTCTGATGTCGGCCATCTATCCTTTCTAAATCCAGCTGCCCATATCAATGCTAATGGATTTAAAGGTCCTCCCATCTCTATAAACTTAGCTAGCTTTAACTCTATTGGTAAAGATGCTATATGATATGTTTTCTCCTCAATTACCCTTATAACACCTGGTATAGATTCAATTTTTTGAACTAAGTCTTTAGTAGCTTCTACAGACCAATACTTTCCTGCAATTTTTCTTAGTGGAGTTAAACCTAAACTCTTAAGACTTTTATATACTTCTTCTTGCTTATTTGGATAAAACTCAACCAAATATCTAGGCATTATTTATTCATCTCCATTAAAAGTTTAAAGTTTTTATTAATCTCTTCTAATTCCTTAGTTAGCTTTTCTATTGATACTGTAAATGACTCAAGCTTTGCTAAGTTATTATTCAATGTTATCAATGTTTCAATTAACTTCTTAATATCATTTCTAAAGTCCTTTATTAACTCATTCATTTCAAGCACCCCAATAATAAAATCTAATTTCTTATATTTATTTTTCATTTAATTATTACTCCTATACACATTAAAAGAGGTATTAATACAATTGCTATTATAACAATATTAAGTAGTGCTTTCTCTCTATTATACTCAAGTTGTGGTGAAAAGAATAGAAAAGCAGGTATTAATGAAATAACAATTAATACACCACGTGGATATATTCCAGCAACAACCCATGCAATTACAACATTAATCCAAAATACAAACGTTACTAAAACATATAGACCAAGAGGCATTCTACTATTGAACCAACTTTCATAAATACATCTAACTCTTTTAATGAAATCTGTCTTTATATCTATAAATTGATCAACACTATATGCTAATGCTGATATAAGACCAGTTGGTATTCCAATTAGAATAGCAGTTATAATATCAGGTATTTGTGATAGAAATCCAAAAGCTGTTGTTCCAAATCCATGACCTAGGAAAGCAGCAACTTCTCCCAACTTTCTATACTTAAAGAATGTAGTATATAGTCTTCCAGTAGATAATCCTAATAATAGTATTGGTAGTGATGAAATTAAAATACTTAATTCTTTTGTAAAGAATATTAAGTAAGTCAAAATAGCTAAAGTCATGAATAGAAAATCATTAGCTTTTTGAAATTTAATACTTGTTATTCTTAATGGAACCATCCAAGCTCCAGCAGTATATGGCTTTAAAGTTGAACATATCTTCTCAGCTTCTTCAATTGAATCCACATACTTATCTATGCCAAGTTCAACATCTTTATAATTATTATTAAAGTGTGATGAAAGTAAAATAAAAGCTACTATAAGACAAGATGCAATAGCTCTTTCAATGTTTGTTATACCAGCTAATAGTATTCCGAATATAGTATATAGTATAACCCATGGTAGTGCAAAAAGTCTTGCTGATATAATCCATGCATATATATAATGCTTTAATCTAAACTTACCCCTTGCTTTAAATAATTCATATACATTCATACTTTACCACCAATATATTTATTTATTAATCTCCTAAGTCTAGAAAAAGCCTTAGCCCATTTCTCCATTTCTACTAAGTCCATTGTACAAGTAGCTGCACTTTCTATAATAAAGTGTCCTTTTGTCATTGCATCTCTCAAATCCTCTTCTCCTGAAATAAGATCTAAGAATGTATCTGTACTACATCTAAGTATATGTACTGGTGTTTCATCTCCTTTAGCATATTTTATTTTTCCTCCATCAACCTTAAGCAATACTGATTCTCCATCTATACCAACTACTCTCAATAATGATACTTTCCCCTCTCCCATTTTATAGTATTCAATTGTCTCTGGATAAAATCTATCTTGAATAGATAGAATCTTATCTATTATGTCTTTTACAAATCCCATTATCTCACCTTCAATAATAATTTTAGTAATTTTCTTTTAAGTGATCTTTTCTTCTTTAGAATAATTGGATTATTCAATGCTTTTATAAATGATTCTACTGGAAATTCATTAATATATTTTGTATTACAAAATGGAAATTCAGCTATAGTTGGTATTCCTAATTCTTCAAAGCTATGGTCTTCAGAAAATATTCTATATTTTGTATTACAAAATGGACATATTAAGTAAGACATATTCATTACTACTCCAAGTATTTTAACTTGATATTCACGACAAGCTTCAACAATTCTATCAACTTTGCTTTTAGAAAGAACTGATGGAATAGTAACTATTAAAACATAGTCCATTAATGGAAGCATTTCAATTACCTCAGGACCAAAGCCAGGTGGGAAATCAAATATTAAGAAATCTAAATTTCCCCATTCAGTTCTTTCCATTAATTGCTTAGCAGCACTTTTAACATCTTTAGAATCCCATAGTATTGGAAGTCCATCACTTGCAATTTCTCCAATTGATATATATTTTACTCCCATTGATTCTGTAGGAATAAATTTATCATCACTTGTTATTTTTAATTCTGATTTACCTAGTAGGTCATGTATATTTGGTCCTGTTATATCAATATCTACTAATCCAACTTTGAATCCTTTCTTTACTAATGCAATTGCCATACTTACTGCTATTGTACTCTTTCCAACCCCTCCTTTTCCACTAACAACTCCTATCTTAATCAATTCTATCACACAAATACATATTAATTATAATATAGTATAAATAATTTTGTAACACTATACCATTACAATAGTGTAATAGTTGAACGAAATATTTAATAGAGTTAATTATACAATATATATTAGTGTGTATTATGACTACAACAATAATAAGTATTAGAGTTACAGAAGAGGAGAAAAAAGTAATTGAAATACTAGCTCAATATTTATATAAACAAGGTAAAATTAAAGAACCAACTATTGGTGATACTATGAGAGCATGCTTATACTTTATGGTTAATGAGATATTAAAGGCTATAGAGGCTGAGAGATATGCTGGATAGAATAGAAAATTTAACTCAACTTATACTTGAGTATATAAGATTAGATCTAGACTTAGTTAATATTTTAGTAATAAAGTATAGTAGGAGGGGATGGGGTGGGTAAGGTAACTAAGTTTAAGTGTCCTATATGTGAAAAGTTGGTTGATAAACATGGAAAGTTTGGGCACTTCAATCTTGTGCACCCAGAAAAACTTAATGAATCACCTTGGGATGATTGGGAGAAGATGTTCGAAGCAGTAGAGGTCGAGGAGCCAGAATCAGAAACTGAACTACCAAAACCATGGGAAGTTTCAATAATTGAAGAGGCTTTAGCATTCTTGGGAGAGAGATTGCCAAAAGTATATGGAATTGAGAAGTACGATAAGATATTAGTTCAATCACTTAAAGAGAATCCAATGCCACTTGGTAATCCAAATGCTTTACATGCATTTATAAAAAGTATGGCTCCTAGGGCATATGACTCACACCTATCTGCATTTGTTATAAGCCCATTATATGCTAAGTTTCCTAACTTACCTCAGGCAATTGCAAAGTATGTTGAAAGTACATCTCAATCACCACCTCCTATGCCAATGTATACCCCTCAAGTACCATATCAACCATATTTAAGTAATCCATATCAACAGTATAGCTCATATTATTATACAACACCATTGATTCAATATTATACTCCACCTAAGCCTCCAAAGACATATAAAATAGTAGTTGATGGACAAGAGATTGAGACAGATGAAAGTGGGTATATGGCTTGGCAACGCTTCTTAAGAGAAAGAGAGGAGTATGAACGTAGAAAGCAGGAGCATGAGCTTAATATGAAGAAGCTTGAGGCTGAAATAAAGAAAATAACAGAAGAGACTGAAAGAAAGAAAGAACCAACAGTACCGGTTAAAATTGGTGATAAGGAAATTCAAGTACCAGCTTATCTTGCACCATTATATTTAAAGACTGATGACGAGTCTAAAAAAGAGATTGAAAAATTAAGAGAAGAATTACATAAAAAAGAAGTTGAAATAATTAAGAAAGAGCTTGAGGAATTGAAGAAGAGGCCAAACCTTATTGAAGAATTAACAATATATGAGGAAATTGCCAAGAGACTTGGTTTTCAAAAAGGTGGCAGGACAACAGCAGATTTACTAGACTCAATTGTAGATAGAATTGATCAAAGAGCTGCACAATTACTTGATAAGATTTCTACTATAAGTAATACATGGAAACCTGAGGTTAAAAGAACTCCTGAAGAAAGAGTTAAAAAAGCTGAAGAGATAAAAAAGAAGCTTGAGAAAAGTGAGGAAATATTGAAGCTTGAAGAAGAACTAATAAAGTCTGTAGCTAATCTAAAACCTAGAGGTGGTCAGGTTGGAGAAATTACTAAAAGTATTTGAAAATCCAGATGAAGTACTTAAAGTACCACTTAGATTAATAGAAGACTTAGATTCAATAATAAAAAAATTGGATAATGTACTTAATGAGTTTGATAATAAGATAATATATAAGCCAATCTATGAGCAAAGAGAAACTGGAGTTTTCTCACCAAGTTACCCAGGTCAAAGTAAAGAAGATGCATGTGCAGAATGTTTAGAGCGTCATTATGCAAAAGCACATGGATTATTGGAAGAAGCTGAGAGATTTAGCTTAAAGTATGGTAAAATAACTCCAGAAGCTAGAGAGAAAATTAGAAGAGCAATAGAAGAAATAGTAACAGCTGAAGATGATCTTGGAACAAATGTTAAAGATGAAGAATTTAAAAAAGCATTAGATGAAATAAAGGTACTTCAAAGAGATATTAGAAAGTTTATGTGGGCTAAAGGTTTAACAACTGTATCTAATAGTATAGATGATTTAAGAATTGCAAAAGATATGGTTAAGAGGCTATTAGATAAGGCATATGAAATGGCTGAAAAGTATAGGATTAAGTATGGTGAGTGTCCAGCATGTAATGTAGATCCTAATAAGTTCTTCAAAATACTATGTGAGAGAATAGGTGATAAATGCTTTGAAGCTTTACAAAAGTACTTAAAAAATGAGATTAGTAATGAGGAGTTCATAAGAGTATTGATTGAAGAAGGAAAATCAAAAGGTATAACTGATGAAGACATTGAGAAAATGATTAAGATGGCGACTAAGCAATGATAAAGTCAAAAAAAGTAACTGTAAGACTTAATAAAGGACAATTGGAAATATTGAAAGAGCTTATGAACGCTCTTAGAACTGATGAGATATCAAATGCTATTAAATTTTGCATAGAGCTTACTGGATTGATACTGAACATTAGGCAAGATTACTATACTATTGGAATAGTAGATGCAATAGAAAAGGCTACAAAGATTGTTAAGAAGTCTGACACATTGTCGGACAAAAGTATAAATAAAGTATAGTTAAATATTAAGTTTGGTGATATTAATGCCATACAAAGGACCTGAGGTTGTAAGAAAACATAAAGCAGTTGTAGATAGATGTAAAGAAACAAAAGTAGGATGGGATTTATTAGCGTGTATAGTTGACGAAATGCATAGAGAATATAAAGAACATAAAGGCTAAAAAAAAACAAGTTTTTTTTATTTTTTATTTTTTTTATCGAAAGCTTTTTTTTCTCCTCTATCATATTTTTTATTGGTGATTTTAATTGAACAATAAATTTGTTGCTGAAAGAACTGCTGAGCTATTCTTAGCTAAATTTTTGTCTGAATTAGCTGGTGAATTAACTGGTAAGCAAGTTAGTTCTGCTCATAGATGTGTAGTTGAAAAGATATGTAGTGGTAAGACTAGCTGGGATTTGCTTGAGTGTATAGTAGATAATATGGAAAAAATGTATAATAGAATAAAGGAAGTTGGATATGAGAAAGCAATGGAAGAAGTTACATGCTCTGAGTTTATAGTAAGGCGATAAAATAGATAATGACCAACTTTAAAAGTATTTAAATAATACGATAAAGAGTTTAGTTAAAGAAGCTATTCGTAGATGATTAATTAAAGATGATCAAAAAATAGTAAAAGATAAATAAAAGTATTAGTAATAAAAATATCAGTTGATATATATGAGTGAAATAATCAAGTTAGGTGCAGAAAAGAAAATAGAGAAAAAGATAATTGAACTTATAGGTGAGAAAATTATTAAAGATCCAGTAATTTATGAAGAAGTAAACCGTTTAATTTCAGAGATTTGTAAAGAAAAAATAGATAGAGGCATTCCTCATGAAGTTGAAGACTGTATTGATTATAATTGGTTAGAATTAGTACCAATTTTTTCAAAAAGATTAGAAGAAAGATTGAAACTTTAATAATTGTAGAATTTATAAGGTTTAAGTTATTGAAAAGATTAAACCCATACAACC
>JAWBQF010000046.1:0-14698 GCA_038845975.1 Methanomethylicia archaeon | reverse complement strand
ATAGATACATAACTCCTAACAACAATAAAAATTAAAATATCCGAAACCATCCTAGATGAACGAAAATATATATAAGCAATAAACAACTAAAGTAAATGGAGTTCTCTCCCAACAAATCTAATAACCTTAGACATAAACACACCATAAATAAAGGAGAAAAACCCAAATAAAGCTAAAGTTAACAAAGCCTCTTCCTTCTACCGTAAACTAAAACTCTCCTACCGGTTTTTGCCCATCAATTTAAATCAATATTTCTATAAAGTATATTTTCCATATGTATAATTCCAGTTATAGTTAGTATTTAAAGCTAACGTTATAGCAGAAAGATTCATGTAACAGAAGACAATAAAGCTTATTAGAAATTATTACATAATGGTTTTAAGAGTTTACATGCAAAATATTTCCTTCGATTCGCTAGTATATTAATAATTTACATGAGCTCTATTTGATTATATAGAGAATTAAAGCCCTCCAGTTCTCAGTGTTCTCTACTATGTCTTATTAAATTAAACCATTAACTATATCTAAATTTCACAAATTCCTTTAATAGATAGTTAGCTTTATAAGTGGGGTTACTTAGTGGCTGTTCCGGTGTATAGTTGTGAAGATATGGAATGTTAATTATTGTAATATGGTAAGTATTGAAGAACTATACTAATTTTAAAGCTGATTAGCTTGATGGATTATGCAGAGAAGTAGTAGTAAAGTCTTAATGGCTATGGAGGCTTTTTTCAGTAACTTCTATATAGCTATTACTAGGAATTTATTCATACCTATGCTTACATATCAAAATTATTCTCTTTATCTCTTATTTTATGTTAATTTATCTGCAGCATTTCTTAGTATTCTTGTTTCCTATTTAATTTATACTAGACCTAGCCTAGTTTCCAGTAGTGTTAAAACTAGGCTGGTAGCAGTACATATTTGTGAAAGAGTTTTCTGGATGATTCTACCGTTTATTATGGAGTTTCCTGATTTTCTATCAGTCATGTATGCATTATCTCAGGCTATGGCTATTCCAGCCAGTATCTTACTGAATATAGCTATATTTTTAAGTTTTAGAAATGATGAACTTATAGATGTTAACATTTTAAGATCTGCTCTCGGCTCAACAGCCTCAATACTAGGTGGTTTATTCATCGTTTATACTACAGCTACAATTAAGGCTCCGGATAGCTACTATATATCATATGTTTCAGGATCTTTAATAGGTTTAGTAGCCTCCATATCCCTAGTATTTTATCCATCAAATACCTTACGTAACAGTATACATAGAAGTGAAGTGAAGAGTGAACACATGGAGGTTAGAAGAGTCAATATCTTCATAATGCTTACACTCTCCTTAGCTGGTGCTAATCTAGTTGGATTAAGCTGGGCATCTCTTCTAAAGGAAATGAATACACCACTATATTTAGTTACAGCATTAAGTTTTGCTGGAAATATTGGAGGTATTATTGGCCCCTATCTTTGGAGGGGATTTAGGAAATATATTTATGCTATGATGCTGAATAGTATTACTACTCTACTGATCTTCTTTACTCCATGGCCTCCAATTCATCTAATATATTCAGCTGTTCTATCCATGAGTTTCGTTGGCTTTAACTTCATTGCTTTATCAATATATTCTAAGTATATAGTTTCACTAGGTATAGTTGAAGCATCAACCCTTCTTACTGCAGCAAATCCTCTTGGACTCTTAATAGCTTCCCTTACAGGTATGTATGCAAGGAATCCATTTATTTTATTCCTGCTAGCATCCATGTATAAATTATCAGCTCTCATTCTTTCACTATTAGCAATACCTGAATCAGCCATTATCCCAGTTAAAACAGCTTACGGTTACGGTAGACTTATATATTACATAGGTATTATGGGATATACTTTCACTATGGAGACCTCTAAACAAGCAATTAAGCTAACTCTTCAATTACTAGCATTAACCATTCTTGTAACAGTACTCTACCTTATATATCGCTTAGCTACTCTCCTAGTATAGGTGGTTTAAATGTTATCCTTGCCTGAAGAATTTGTATTAATTATTAACTCCATATTTTCAGAAGCCGTACTTATCTTTCCTAAAATAGCTTTCTCCATCATCATAGCAGTATTAATACTTCTTCTAATCAAGCTTTTAAACAAATTCATTAAATGGATGGTTAAGATCTTTAATTTAGAGCAGCTTATTAACAGTCTAATCCCCGGAGGCCTACGTGCATCCTTAACCACCTTAATAATGATGTTTGCCGATTTAGGATTATTAATGGTAGGAGTAGCTATGATTTGTAAGATAATAATAGTTGATGAACAGCTATATACAAGCATAATCCTATACACTTCTAGAATAATTAGCATAGCTATACTGACATTGATCTTTATTATTAGCCTAGACGCATTCATGAAGTATGTTAAAATAGAGAGAAAATTGGAAAACACACTAGTACTAATAATACTTCTACTAATAATAATTGTATTGATAGACTTAACCTCTCTCAGCTCCGAGATAAAGTATGCTATAGGTTTAGGAGTATCGATAGGTTTAGGTTTAATTCTAGGTATATTTGTATTCTGGCTATTATTCAAGGACTATATAGAGGTACATATTAAGACTAGAAATTAGACTCATCAACATAACCTAGTAAATACGGCTGCGAATAAATTCCACTTATTAAACTACTCTAACATTTATATTGCTGAAACATTTAGAATATTATAGTGTAACTGTGAATTAAGCCTTAATAGCATATAGTAGAATATCAACTGGAGTTAATGGGTTGAACATATTGTATGCTATTATATAGTTAGATATAGTTTAAGTCTTAATAAGCTATATAAGGACTGTAGAGTAATAGTATCGATATCCATGTCTAATAGTTTCGCTAAGAAATGGGGAAGTGAGCCTGGAAAATCTATCTTTGAAAGAATGGTAGGAGCTGTACGTCCAGGACCAGGATTAAGAGAAAGATTAATACAGGTAAGTTATAGAATAAGCTCTCTTAAATCAAGACTTGAACAGGAGGCCTATAGACTTCAGCAAAGAGATAAAGAGCTCTTTAATAAATGCGTGGATGCTTTATCATTAAAAGATGAACTTAGAGCAAAAATGTATGCTGCAGAGTGCGCTGAGGTTAGGAAGGTTGCCTCCCTCATCCTTAGAAGCCAGCTTGCACTAGAGCAGGTTCACTTAAGACTTCAAACAATACAAGAGTTTGGAGATATAGCTGCAGTAGTAGCTCCTGTATCAAGGGTTGTTAATGCTATTAGAGGACAACTTCTAGGTGTTATGCCGCAGGTAAGCTATGAACTTAGCGAAGTAAATGAGACTTTAAATAGCATAATGATAGATGCTGGAGTTGCTGTTTCTGGAGGAATTGAAATAGAGGCTACAGGAGAAGCTCAAAACATTCTAAAGGAGGCATACACAGTAGCTGAGCAAAGAATGAGAGAGAAATTCCCAGAAATACCTGTAGCTGCGGAAAAGGTATCTATAGAGAAAAGCAAGAATTTAGGATGATACTAATCAACAACCAATTATTTTTTAAATTAGTTTCTATCATTTTAAATCCTTGGCTACTAATAAGTATTTCAAAATGGCTTAAACAATTTATTGATATACTCAGCTTTAAACTCTATACTATACAAGCTTATTTTAGGATGTTTCCTAACCGTTAACGTAATCTTAATATAGTAATTGACAATTAGGGTTTAAATCAATTCCTCATAGTTTTATACCAGCTAACTCTAGGTATGATGAGTGAAAGTATAGCTACAAATCCAAGCATGATTCTGTATGGTGTATAGAGGAGCATGGATATATAGTTTATCCTATATTTTTCTTCAATAATAGAGAATGGAGCGAGAAAGGATCCGAGAACTATTGCTAAACTCCACCATAACATTACTGTACTACCTACATTTATAGTGACTACGAGAAGTAGATGGGTAAAGGCTATACTAACAGCAAACAAGCCTAGAGGAGATAGATAAACCATTAATAAGATTACTTTAGTTTTGAGTGGTATTTCAGTTTTTAATGTTTTAACTACACATTGAAAATATCCGCGATGCCATCTAATTCTCTGTTTAACTAGGCTTAAAATATTTGAGGGGGCTTTCTCATAAACTATGCTATTCATTAAGCCTACATTAAGCTTTTTTGAAATAAAATAGATAGAAAGCATAGCATCTTCAGCTAGAGCTTCAGGAAAACCGCTTAAATTCTTTAATGTTTTCCTAGTTATGAATAATCCCTCACCACTTATTAATGGACAACCGAGAATTCTTGATAGTGCAGGTAGTAGTATTTCATACCAGAAAATACAGTCAATCATTGCAAGACTTTGAAGAATACCTTCACCAACCCTATATACCTTAACACCTAAAGCATCATATCCGCTATTAATCATTCCTACTGCTTTAGCTATCTGATATTCATCAGCAACATCATCATCAGCATCATAAACACCTACAATATCTTCATATACATCATTTAAAACATAGTTTAACGATGATGCCTTACTACTCCTAGGAGAATCCTTAATTACCAGCTTATACCTAATATTATGCTCCTCAAGAACTGGTAAACATTTCTCAACATTTCTAATAGTATCTCCATCATTCCTTTCAGCAATAACAATAACCCTCATTAAACTCCTAGGATACTTCTGCTTCACTATACTATTAAAAGACTTCATAATACTCTCAACATTCTCCATATATACTGGAATTAAAATACAGACTCTAGAGCTAGAGTTTGGAGGGGGATTAATCCATACTTCACTACTTATATTAGAGTATAAGCCATAAATTGAAACCATTACATGAAAAAGCTGAATAAGATACGATGTAAACACAACCATACTTAATAGTTCAAGCATAGATACAGTATAAGCTAGGAAAATATACATCTTTCCATCATAAAATAAAAAAGCTTAAATATAATAAATCTTATAATAGCTGGATACAATCAATAAACCTAATTAAAGAATCAGTTTATCTCATTAGAAATAGATAAATACTCTTACTAGTAAGATATAGCCTAAATAGTAAGTTTATTTTTAACTTAATTTAATATTTTATAAGCTTTAGATATGAAAATATTATGCATTTAATTGTTTATTTCATAAAGATAACTAAAAGCCAGAAAGACTTAATGTTCTACAATTAATAGTCAATAAGTCTTAAATTGAGACTTATAGAAGTATAGTTAGAGATTATGAACATACTTAAGTTTGTAAAGCTTAAGCTAATTAAGCAATAAGAATTTGAAGTAATTAAGAAACTATACAGGTCAAAATAAACATATGTATTCTAGACTGGGTAATAATGATGTTTCAGGATACTATGAACAATAAGGTTTAAGCAATTATGTTAAATTATAGCTACTATAAACTATCTAGAATTAACCGTACACTAATAGAACTTTAAAAATACCATAGCTATTAATGCATCTTGCAATAAATCCTAAACAACGTAGTCTACTTATCGTAGAGAAAATGTCTACATCATTATGATGCAAATTATTTAATCTTTAATTAGATAATAATGTCTTTATGAGCTTAAAGATAGCTAAATCCCTTTGCAGGTTTTCCATTGTCTTCAGGAACATCATCGAAAACATCATTAAAGTCATATATATCATCATATACTTCCTCCTCACTTATTATGAAATCCCACAATACGTGTTCAATGAAATCCTCGATAGAGCTAAATTCAACATAATTCTGAAGCTTTTTTAATATAGCTTCATAAAGCTCTCTAGATATTTTTATACTAACCTTTTCAGACATAATAAAGCTAATCTAGCCACACATATAAGCTTTTCGAAATCCCTTTTAAATATTGAAATAACATAATATAGTGGATATTACGAGTAGAATCATGAGGCTACTGAATACTCTACTATGATATGAAATGCAGTATAATTTTCAGTATTCCCACGGTAACCTTAGGTATGATTTCATAGATAGATTATCTTTAAATATACTCTAGATTATTAGTTACTTATGTAAGATTTACTGAGTTACTTCATGATTCTCTAACAGATAATTTAGTTTCTATTATAGCTCTTCCTGATGATTCGCCAACATTCTACGATAGTAATGTTTTGGTTGTTGTTGATAAATTAGATAGAGATACTAGCCTAAAAATTGCGGAAGCAGCACTTAAAGTAAATGAACAATATAAAAGCATAATAAGCTACATAATAACAACAAAGGAAAACGGTGAAACCATTGAAAAATTTAGAGAAATCAGAAAGACTTATGAGTGAAGCTAAGCTAGACTTTGAACTCGGAAACTTTAATAAATGTGTATCTGCAAGTTATTTTACAATTAGGAAGATGTTAGAACATCTAGTTGTAAAAATGAAGATGCCAATACCTAGAAGAGATGATAAACTAGCCAATATATTAAAACATATAGGCTATGAAAATGAGGCAAAGCTTATGCTACATCTATATGAGCTTAGAAAAAAGCGGATTATGATGATGAAGAAATCACAGAAGGGGAGGCAAGAGAAGCTTTAGAAATAGCAAAAAATCTAATAGAACTTATTAAAGCATTAATAAGATAGTGTAAAATTAAATCTAACTATTTCGCTAAGAATATGAAAACATAAAGTTTTTAAGATTTCTCAGTTTCACTTCCTCCATGGCTATAGAGGATAAAAGTAAAGGGGAAATACTGAATAGAGTATATAATCTTGCTTTTAAATATGAGGCTAGCTATGGAAGTTGTCCTCAAGCCATATTAAGAGCAATATGTGAGGTTTTCCAAATTAAAAATATGGATATTGTAATTAAGGTATCCCACGCATTAGCTGGAGGCTTAGGTCTTTCCGGAAATGGTAGTTGCGGTGCTCTAGTTGGAGGAGTTATGGCATTAAGTTTTTTCTATGGTAGAGAACTGAAGGATATGGATAAGGGTAGATTTCTTAAATCATACATAATGGCAAAAAGGCTTTACGATAGATTTGTGGAGGAGTTTGGAAGCTGTATATGTAAAGATGTTCAAAATAAGATCTTCGGAAGATCTTTCAACCTATGGGATCCTGAAGAATATAAGGAGTTTGAAAGAATGGGTGGACATAGAGATAAATGTCCAGAGGTATCTGGAAAGGTAGCTAGGTGGGTAGCTGAAATGCTTCTAAAAGATAAAACAATTAATAAGAATGGTGTAGTAAACTGTATTGACTAATAAATTTAGAGAATTGAATACATTACATCTAACTGGATAGCTAAGTAATGCTATAATTGGAATTTTGATAAATATGGAGTCTAGTACATCAATGTAAATCTTGAATATTTTGCTAATTTTACCGTATCTCTCCATTATCGATTATGTTCTTCATTACTGTATTCCTAACTACTCAGCTATTTCATCTTTATTCTTGAATACTCTACGTATTAATTCATCATGTTATTAGTATTCATGAATCAATGACATAATCGATGTTATTCATGACATATTGAAAATTGACATTTTGGATTGTTGAGAACATTAAGGGATCCAGAAGTACAAAAATGACTGGACGTAATGATTGCATTAGTTAAAGTTCTTGGCAAATCCTTATGGAGCATGTAACTTATTAGCAGATCTATTGCTGAAGAAAATTAAAAACAACTTAGAATATATTAATCATCTCGTTCATTTCATAATAAAAACAGCTATGGACTAAAGTTACTTTACCTGTATTGCTAAAATTCTACTTCATATTTGAAAATGTAGACATCCCAGATTACAATATTAAAAACGCATGTAGATACTATTTAGAAGATGAATTCTTAATCTTTTAAGAAAAGGCATTGTTTATTGAATAAAATAGATATCCTTATATGGATTACAGTTAATCTGGAGAAAGTAGCTGACTTAGTTGACTTGTTGAACTCCTAACAGAAATCGACATAGAGAATCTATGGTTCTTCCTTAAAGATGAGAGTTACCTAACAAGGAACTCTTAATCTTAGAATTCTTCTTTAAAGGCGTTTAAAATACTGCAATAGCAAAACCAAATTCATAATTAATGATGCTCCATGGCTAAAAGACATCTTAATAATGCTTATCACATCTTAGACAGGGAAGAATTGATAAGATTCTTTCACTATCTCCCACATCTATCTTCAAGAGCGGACTCTATACTTATAGCTAACTTAAAGCTAAGCTTACATCCATATCATAAATCAATCATTAGAATAGAATATCTACATAATCTATTTACACTATTATGAATCCCATTAGAAACACATAGGGATGAAGATATTGATTTAAAATTCTTAATAAACTAGTTAAAATGCGAGAATTATTGGGGAAATCAGTAAGAATAGTTTAGGTATTAGTTACTACTTTAATTCTGTAAATCTAGGCTTCCAGCTAAGGTATTCTTCCATTTTAATTTAATCTTAATAATGTGGAAAAACTTATAAATATGAATGTTTAAGCTCTAGATTTGCTGATATGATTGGAATAGTATTGTTTGGGTTTGGAATATTTATTGTCGGTATTGTTTCAGCTATGATTGGTGTTGGTGGAGGCTTTCTTATGGTTCCAATATTTAACTTAATTCTCGGTTTTACAGCTCATAGAGCTGTAGGTACAAGTAGTTTTGCAATATTCTTTACAGCTTTATCAGCAAGTATAGCATATCTTAGACAGGGAAGAGTTGATAAGATTGTCGGTATAGTTTTAGCTATAACAAGCATTGTTGGTGCTAGCCTAGGAGCCTATACTACAAAGCTTTTCTCCTCTATAGTGTTAACATCTCTCTTCGGCTTATTTCTAGTTTTTATCTCACTCTACATGATACTTACAGCTAATAGAGAATTTAGAAGTAGGGTTAGGGGAAGCTTAAAGAGGATTATTATGGATAGGGATGGGGAGAAATTTGAATACCATGTATCAGTAGGTTTTAGTTTAATTGTTGGTTTTCTAGCTGGATTTATTAGTGGATTTTTCGGTGTTGGTGGTGGAATTATTGTTGTCTCCCTTATGGTTATACTTATGGGTTTACCAATACATATTGCTGTCGCTACATCAATGTTTACAATGATGTTTACATCAACATCAAGTCTACTAACACATTTAACAATAGGAAACGTAGACTTAACATATGGTGTAACAGCAGGATTCTTCATAGCCTTAGGAGCTCAATTAGGAGCATATATTGCTAAGAGGATAAAACCTAAACAGTTGAAAAGAGCTTTCGGAATATTCCTGATCTTTATAGGTTTAAGAATGGTTTTACAGCCAATAATATCCATTATGTAAAGTTATAGAAAGCTTAATCATTAAACATATTTTAATAATTCTCTACAGCTTTGCTACTAATTCCTTATAGCAACCCATTCAGAATCGATAGTTAAGATATGAGCTTTAAGTATAGGTGAATTATAGCTTATATTTAAGCTTTAAACTACTTCTTAACCCCATGATTAGTAGAGATACAATTACGAACATAATCATACATATTATAAAGGCCATCGTATAGCTTCCAAGAACATCAAATAAGTATCCTGCAAATGTTGGTCCTAATGTCCCTCCAATCCCAAAAGCTGTAGCAATAGTTCCCAATATACTACCTATATGCTTAAGTCCGAAAAGCTCACTAATTAATGGAGCATACATAGCCATCCATCCACCATAGAAAAATCCGAAAAACACTGCAAATATGGATAGTAATAGATGTTTACCGGTAAGAAGTAATGGTATGAGGAGACTCTCAAGTAAACAACATAAGGCAAAGGTGTTAGCCTTCCCAATTCTATCTGATATAAACCCCATAACAATTCTTCCAGGTACACTTGAAACCCCAATTAGCCCCAGCCAGTATGATGCTGTTAATGGATCTATACCAATATCTATACTATAGGGAACCATATGTACTAAAACCATGAAGAGGGCAAGACAGGCTAATATATAGCTGAAATAAACCATTTTGAAAGTCCATGTTCTTAAAGCCTTACCTAGTGTTTCCCCTCTATACAGTTCATCATTACTATAGATATTTATTCTTAAGCTTTTATATGTATTACTTATAATGATTGTAGATAATGCGATTATAAACATTGAAAATATACCGCTTACTATGAAGGCATTCCTCCAACCATAAATACCTATAATGTAAGTTAGAACTGGAGCCATTATTAATTGTCCAACTCCAATTCCCGAGGTTGCTACTCCTACTGCTAACCCACTTCTCGATGTAATTCTCCTTAAAACAGTTGACATAGAGGATAAATATATTGGACTGAAGCCAAGTCCCAGCATTATGCTAAACGTAAAATATAGCTGCCAAATTGAAGATACAGTACTACTTAACATTAATCCTAAACCAACTAGAATACAGCTAGCAATCATTAATTTATCTGGACCATATCTATCATAGAGTCTACCCATTGGAATTACTGTTACTGTATATGTAGCCATCATTACAGCATGAATAGATGATGCTGATCCACGTAACCATCCGAATTCCTCAATAAGAGGCTTTAGAAAAACACCGTAAATATAAAGTATACATTCAATAAACATTACAAGAAAAGCAGCTACAACTACAAGCCATCCATAAAGATCATTACGACCATTCATAAATTTTATTCAGATAATTATAAATTTAAACATTACGTTAGATAAACATTTTAAGCTTATTCTAAGAATTCTATAACTTAGGCATTTCATCACTTCTTAATAGTGTATTCTCTATGAATTTTAGTGTTTACTTTTCTTCTAATCCATGTTCTGTTTATTATGAGACCATTTAATAATAGTTGGAAGGCTTCAAAATACCATATATCTAAATGCTTCAGATTTTATTTAAAATATCGTTATCTACTTCATCTTCACCTATCTTAAAGGTTTCAGGCTCCTCTATTTTTAGTATTGTCTGTAAAGCTGTAGAATCAAGTTCCCGGATGAGCTTTAATATTTCCTTCTTAGCTGATTTTAAGTGTTTTCTAAGTTTCTCTTTATTTCTATACAGCTTTCCAGCTAGGGGACATATTTTCTCCATTTTTAAATACCATTCAATTTTCCGCGTGGCTGGATTAATATCAAATGTTACTGGTCCAGCCACACATGTTTCCGGCTTAACTGGATGAATTTTACATTTTCTACTTTCCTTATCGAAAAATACGCAGAAACCCTCATTATTCTCTCTTGGAAATATATAGTCCTCCTTCACAAATGGATCTTCAATATGAATTCCTTGCTGTTTAATGTATTCTTCTATGGTTTCCATACGTTTTCGAGTTATTGGGGGTTTAGCGTTTCTACAACAGTCTATCTTACACTTCCTACAAACATCAAAGAAGTCATCCTGTCTTTGATTAAACATTTCTACCCCTACTTAGGTATGGAGCTTAATCACTATTCCCTATAAATACCAGTACTTTTAATAGAGTATTTAAACTTTACTCGAAGCTAAGCGGCTTTGTTAACTTAAGCATGTTTATTACCTCTATTTTGGTATTGTATCTTCTATGAATTCTTAGCTTTTATTTTCCTGTTAATCCATGTTTGTTCAGTATGTATGCTATTGACTTCATAAGAATTAATGCATGTTCATTACCGCATTTATCCTTCATACAAGGTATATAATTATCGAATAGCTTAGTTCTATCCTTAACATACTGTATTATTCCATCCATTAATTCTAACCTCTAAACTATACAATGTTTTAAGTTTAATATTCTACATGATGCTTTATAATAATGAGCACCATCACTTAATACAACTATATTAACCGCAGATAGCTCTAATCTTCTAAGGAATGTTAGAAATGTAAGCATGTTGCAACATAAAAACCCATATGTAGAGAATCCTCCTCAATAATGACTCAAACACAACATAAATAACCTTCTCTTAAAACCTACTTATAATAGTATCATCAACCATAATCCTAGCATCCCTCCCATCAAAATCAAATAGCTTAAGATAAACCACGATAATATAGATACATAACCTAAACAATAAAGCTTAAAATATCCGAAGCCATTCTAGATGAACGGAAATATATAAGCAATAAACAACTAGAGTAAATGAGGGTTCTCTCCCTACAAACCTAATAACTTTAGATATATCATCACCATAAATAGGGGAGGGAACTCACAAATAAATCTAAAGTTCACAAAGCAGCTAAACCTACTCATTTAGTACTTATATGGGAACTCTTAGATAATTATAGTAATTCTGAATAATGGAAGGGTCTTAAATGTCTTAAGCATAGGACTAGCATTAGCATTTTAAGTTATAGGTTAAAGTTTTTATATTTGTAGCTGTATGTGTGTTTATGAGGTTGAAGGATAGGGTTTCCCTAGTTACTGGTGGATCTAGAGGTATTGGTAGGGCAATAGCATTAACTTTTGCTAGGGAAGGCTCATATGTAGCTATAAACTATGTGAGGAATAGAGAGAAGGCTGAGGAAGTAGTTAATGAAATTACCGGGTTTGGTGGGAGAGCAATCGCTATACAGGCTAATGTTGCTGTTAGAGATGATGTGTTTAAAATGGTTAACAAGATACTTGAAGAGTTTGGTAGAATAGATATTCTAGTAAATAATGCTGGGATTACTTTACGTAATACAAACATATTAGAGGCTAGTGATGATGAGTGGAGGGAAATAATCAATGTTAATCTTCTAGGAGTCTACTACTGTATACAGGCAGTAGCCCCCCACATGATTAAGCAACACTATGGTAAGATAATTAACATATCATCGATTGCAGGTATAGGTACAACAATTAGGGGGCATGTTGCTTATGCTTCATCTAAGGCCGCCATCAATATTCTAACGAGGAGATTTGCATATGAGCTTGGACCATATAACATCAATGTAAACGCTATTGCTCCAGGATTAATTAAAACAGAAATGCTGAGTTTAGGGAGGAGTGAGGAGGAGTTGATGAAGTTTATTAAGGAGAAAATAAATGTAACTGCCTTAAGAAGAATTGGAGACCCCCAAGATGTTGCAAATACAGCATTATTCCTAGCATCTGACGAGTCAAGCTTTATAACAGGTCAAATAATAGTTGTGGATGGAGGAAGATTTGACTATCTAACTCATAGCATCTAAAATCAATAACATATACAATGTATAAAATGGAAATGTGGAGATTCATAAGTTACAATGTAATGAAGATTATGGAATGTTTAAGTTTACATGTCTACTTCTATATGGGAAAATTTATATCAATGTAACTAGTGTAAATATAACTGCTATTGTATGATTTTAGGGTGGAGTTATATTGGAGATTAGATTCATCAATAGGGTTAGAGAATTTGAAGTATTGAGGAATTTCTGCAGCCGATATAGATACATACCGCTCTATATTTTCGGTCCTGAAGGATGTGGTAAAACTAGACTTCTTAAAGAGTTTGTTAAGAGGTTTAATAGACTTCTAGATAGGGATTCTATAGCTATATATATAGATGCTTTAGAAAGGGATTCTATAGATAAAGCTTTACTAACCTCACAGCCAGTAAAGCTTGCTGAAAATATTCTTACATCTATAATCGAGAAATTTACTGGTTTTAGTATTGGTAGAATTTTAGCTGAACATATATCAACAATACTGGAGAAAATTATTGGGTGGAAATTGAAAGATAAGTATATTCTTGTGGTTATCGATGATGTTGTTAAGGCTATAGGACCGAATGAAATTGAAAGATATGTTAGGTGGCTTCAGGGATTAATGGAGAAGCTTTATGATGAATATAAGCCTAAAACAATAAACTTCATAGCAACCACATCTGAAGGAGCTAGCTTAAATCTAGTCTCAAGACATAGACATGCAAGCCCTACACTTCTCTGGAACCTTGATAAAAACTCATTTGAAGAAATGTTCCATGAGTTAAATCCACCTAACAGTATTAAATTTGAGGACATATGGATACTTCTCGGTGGGAACCCAGGTAAACTAGTTGAACTTGCTGAAAAATATGAATGGAATACTGAGAATATGAAGAAAGCCTATACTAGCAGAGTTAAGAATGTTGTTGAAGAAATAATTAGTAAAGATCTAGATAATCTACTAGAGGAAGCAGTTAAGGATGTAACAGTCTTTGATAAGACCTTTAATCGTGAAATAAATAAATTAAAGGAAATCCTAGTAGAAACAAATCTCCTAATACTTAAAGACTGGACTACACTAACAGGTAGCGAGATACCTGTACAGAGAGAGATTGGAATTGGAGGAAGATATGCCTGGCAAATACCTATGTATAGAGATCTAATAATTAATGCTCTAAAAGAACTTAAAATATAAACTTAGGAAAGCTAATTAAACATTCAATTATGTAACTACCGGATTATATAATTGAGACTCCAGAAATTGTTTACCATAAATTTCACTCTTGTTAAGGAGGGAATACTTAGTGTTTAATCTTGAAAATTAAAGCCGTAACAACCCCATACTTTTAGCTATTGTTTTCCAAGATAGACTCAAATCTTAGGGGCATTATAATTTGATAAATTCTAGTTTCCATTAAATACTTCAAGACTAAACATAATATTACAATTTATTACAAAATGAAAAACTATAACTAATTTACCATTGATTCCTTCCGGAATATTTTTGACAACAATATATATATTGGTTCTCCTATTATTTATTGGTGTTTATGGGTTTTATTGTTTTTGATGATGTATGTTTATGGTGTAGGTCTTTAGCATCATTTATTCGTAGAGTTTTCAATATTGAAACTGTTC
>JAWBQF010000045.1:10763-16030 GCA_038845975.1 Methanomethylicia archaeon | reverse complement strand
TTAAACTCACTTTCTAGCTAGATAGCTAGCCCTTACTAAGAGTTTTCAAGTGAACTTTACGTAGTATCTGTAGCCCATAGGGTTTACTTAATATAGTTATTATTGCTGTTAGTGTTGCTATTGATATTATTATCCCCATTACATATGCTTCTTCAGCTTTATTTCTTAATGTTATGTTTCCACTCTCCACTAAATATGCATTAAACATTATGCTCGGTATTGAGCTGTATGTGCTTTCAGCTTGAGCTATCCATAGTTTACTATATGATTGTTTAAGTAGTAGTATTGATTTTTCAGCTTTAACACTATATTTTAATGGTGACTCCTTAATACATATTGGTTTTCCCGGATTTCCACTCTTGGTTTCTCCTGTTGCTATTGCTATATAGTTTATTGACGCATTTCCTAGAATATGTATTTTTAATTTGTTTAATCCTTTACCCATATGAATTAGTGATGATGCGTATCCAGAGTGTATTTCTGCATTGTAGACTTTATTATTAACCTCCATCTTCACTTTCTCCATCTCACCTTTAACACTTACAGTTACATTGTATATTTCTTCTCTATATGTTGTTGTTTCCAATTCAAATCCGCTGTAAACAATTGCTTCTACAGGACTTCTCAACCTAGTATGAAATGCAAATCTATTAATCGTATCTGATGTATGTATGTTTACTACTGTTACTTTAGTGTTTTCCAGTATTTCATCTAGGATTCTTAATGTTTGATTTAGTTTTTCCACGTCTGCTACAACTAGATCTCCTAGTATTGCTTTCCCACTATTCAGCTTTATATTTATATTGTGTATTCCTCTTGTTAAATATACTTCACCAATTCTTACATATCTAAATGTAGGGTTTCCTGATTGTAATGTGATGTTTAATAGTTTATATCCGTCTACACTTATCTGAATAGATGCTGGATCTATGTCTAGCCATGATTTAATCCATAACGTGTATGTATGGCTCTTCTCAATATTTATCTTTATGTTTATTGATGATTCCTTACTTGATGAATATGTAAGCCCTCTATGTATTGATCCTCTCTGAACTATTGCGTTCAATTCCTTAATACTCCACTCATACACTACAGGAACCCATCCATTACCAGCATAGCTTGAAGGTGTATAGTGTTCCATCATGGATAGCGCAGCATCAATTATATTGCTATCTAGAAATACTAATGTTAGATTTGAATGGTTTAGAATCTCCTTTAGATTTTTAATGTTTAAATCCTCTATTAGGAATAAAGCTATTCCAGATATGTTTTCTACCTCCGGTAATATTGTTAGCGCTTTAAGATCTCCTACAATTACTAAGCTACTGTTAAACGTTAAGATATAATCTTGAAGCTCTAATGGAACCTCATAGACTTTAAGCATTCCAGTTTGATATACTACCCTAAATGCTTCATCTAAGCTATTCTTAACCCTCATAAAGTCCTCAACTGTTCTTCTAATCATTGAGCATGATGATGATTCAACATCTTCACGAAACACTATATACTTTACATTCATAATCTTAAAAATAGGAATTAAATCCCTAACCCTACCATTATATATTTGATTATATAGGAAATGTAGAAACCATATAGTCCTATCCACTCCTCCAAACCACTCACCAATATGTGTAAAGCCTACATTCGGCTTACTTAATGTACTGTATCTAAGCGGATCAAGAAGCCACCAAACACCCTTAATACTTAATCCCCACGTAAATTTTCCACTTATCTCAATAGGTGGAAGCCATAAAACTCTAAATTCCCCAAGCTTATCCTGGAGTCACCTATCAACCTCAATATAGTCGTTTAATGGTGGCTCTAACGGTTCAAGAAATCCATAAAGATTTCCTGTAAGTAGTGGCCAGGAATTTGCTAGTAGAAGCATTATTATAATTACTGAAATGATTAATCCCCTTCTATTCCTTAAAACCTGTTGGAGCATATATGCTGAGAGAATAGAGTATGAAAGACATAGTATAGATACTATTTTGTTTGGATCTCTATGAATAACATATAAAGGAATATTCTCATATAGAATCTTATTTAGAGAGGAAAAAGGCCAGTTTAATCCTGTAGCTAATATGCTATAGATAAGCATTGCTGTAGCCATTAGCTTTACTTTTGGGTTTCTACATAGGAATATTGATGGTATCGATATGGTTAACGGTAGAAGGCTTACTATCCACCATAATCCTATAACCGAGGCATTTAGATTCTCCCTAAATAGATCCCACCATTTAGTCCAGAAATATCCATGAAGTCTTAAGACATTCACTATATTTGACTCTGCACTTAAATTTATAATATCTAAAATATTTGTACCCTTAACACCATCACTACTTAAAACCATACATGATGGAATAAGCCAATAACTATTTAGAAGAATACTGATAGTAATAGTGGTAATAGTGAGTTTATAGTGGTTTAATAGATCTTTAACTTTACTGGACTTGAATAATGGATATATGAAAAATAGGGGGATTAGTAATGATGCTAGATGATATGATATGGAGATTATTAATGCTAAAATTAATGATGAAACTATAGATCTCTTGAAATCCCTATAATCAACACCTTTAAAATATAGGAGAAGCATTAATGGAGCTAAACCGTAGGCAAACAGTAGAAATACATGTCCTGATAGAATCCTATTTATAGTCCACGGATTATATAAGTATATTATAGTGGATGTTAAACATGGTAGAAAATCCTTTACTAAATATTTAGATAAGCTATAAATAGAGAAAGCAGCTACAATAAATATTACTGGTATAAGAAGCCTACTTGCAGCTTCAATACCTAGAAAAAGAGATAATAAATGGTAGAACACATACTGAGGTAGATTTGCTAACGGTATGGGAGCTGTAAAACAACCCATTAGAAAGCTTTCATCCCATAAACTTAAACATCTAGCAACTTCCCTCTCTGGAAAAAGAGGAAATATATAGTCTCCAATTACGAAGTAGCCATCCTTAATTATTAGGCTTAAAAATGGAATAACTGCCAGAATGATGATAACTATCAGCTTGGATATACTAATAATCTTCCGCCTAAAGCTCCCTACATTAATCATACCTATAAACATAAATGTAAAGGCAGCCATCCATAAAGTTTCATCATTTAATACAAGAGAAGCTACTGACATTACCACCATCCCTAATCTTAACCTACTAATATTTCTTATGCTGTAATATGTTTATAGCTTATTGATATTATAAATAATATTGGGGAGCTATTTAAGACTTATAGCTAGTAAGTATTAGTAACATACTATAGTTAAGTGCTCTATTAACTTTAGCTTTATTTTGGAGTATTCTCCATTTACTTATGGTAATTGAATTTTGTGAATTTAAGCATAACTTCCTTAGGATATGGTATCAATTTTAGAAGGCAATGATGGCTTAAGAAGTTTTAAATATTTAAGGATATGGTTATAGCATAGTAATGTCTAACAATCCTGCTATAAGCATTAAATCCATAACATATAGAGGTAATCAGAAGTCTAGTTAAGCTATAAAATAATTTATAAATTAGTTGCAATAAAGAACATGTTACAGAACTCTTAAGTATATTAGGATGCATGCTACTTGTATGAATGCTTGAAATGTTGATGCTAACTTCTCATATCTTACTGTTATCCTTCTGAACGCGTTAGTCATGTGAAGAACCTTTCAACAGTGCTCCTCATACTCCTATACACCCTCCTATCAAGCCTGTACGGCCTCCTACACCTAGGCTTAGTTTACCTCTTGAATCAACCTCTATGTTCGCTTTCACCCCCTTACGCTTAAGGTCCTTTACCTCTCTGTATCATATGCTGAGTCACCTATAACTTCTCTAGGTCTACTTCTAGGTCTACTCACACCATGTGTAACCCTTACATCTTCCAGGAGTGGGATGAAGCGTTTTAAGTCATACTCATTAGCAGATCCAACTTGAATACTTAATGGTAGGCTTCCCTCGATAAGAGGACGTGGATCTTCATTTTCTTAACCATCTTATATCCATCGTAGCCTACAAGCTCTTCCTTCCTAGCCCTAATTGTTGTACTATCAAGAGCAACTCTATCAAGACTTAGCTTACACATCAAGTATTCTATAGCTATTAGACGTTAAGTATTCGCTCCCAGACACCTAGCTCCATCCTTAAGCCTCCTGAAGGCTGTTGAATAATGTCCATACCTAACTAGCATATCCATCCATCAGCAGACAGTAATGAGAACGTATAGGATGCCATTCAAAACGGCTTATCATCAGCTCTAGGCTTACCAATCTTAGCTTTTATAGGAGACAGAGACCTAATAAGCTCCCACTCAACATCGTTAAGCTCATGAAACTCCATGAAAAAAATATAAAAGAAGAAAATTTAAATAGTTTTGCGATAAACTCAAAGATTGGTGGGTTTATTGACTAGGCATCTCTATAGTGTAATTTCATTTTTTGCTTCACTAGTTATAGCTTTAGGGACTGTTCTCCAAATGGATTTACCGTTTGGTTTTGAAGACTATGTTAAGCAGCTTATAGTAGGGAACCACTCCTACAATGTAATAGTTTTTCTTTCACATTTTCTATCTAGATGTTATGGTTTAATTCTATCGATTAAGATATCAATATTTTTAGCTTATATCTTCATTCCTATACCTATGTATATATTAACCTACAACTTATTTAAAAGTAGAATAGTAGCTATTATATCTTCACTTTCTACATCTATGATTACAGTCTTTTCTCTCAATCCAATATATGTTGAGGGAATTCCAGTAGCTTTATTTTTACCTTTCCTATCCTTATCCCTACATAAATTACATAGTAAGAAGTCTTGGCTAAACATATTCAGCTTAACTGTTATAGTATTACTGATTATTCTAGTGGATTTTAAAACATGCTATATGGTTTCCGCAATGCTAATACTGTTTCTAATCTATAGTAGGGAATTGGTTAAGATCCTTCCAAGTCTTATATTAAGCTTCTCCCTAATGTTATACCATCTAATAGCTATTGGGTTTCAGCCTAGCCAGATCTCAATCAGTTTACCTACTCCACTACTAATTATGGTAGCTATCTCTAGCTCAGCTGGACTTTACATTACATTTGAGAAATATAGAGATACACTGCCCTTCATCATAATTCCAATAGCCTCCACAGCTCTACTTCTTCCAGTAGCTAGCTACTCTTTAATTATCCTAGTTGTTTCAGCTTTACCATTAGCTTCATCCCCATTAATCCTCTATAGGGATATATTTAAAATCTCTAGAGTTGTAGAGG
>JAWBQF010000045.1:0-10753 GCA_038845975.1 Methanomethylicia archaeon | reverse complement strand
CACCAAGTATTCTATAGCTATTAGACGTTAAGTATTCGCTCCCACACACCTAGCTCCATCCTTAAGCCTCCTGAAGGCTGTTGAATAATGTCCATACCTAACTAGCATATCCATCCATCAGCAGACAGTAATGAGGGAGATAGAGATATTTACGATTTAGAAATAAATCTAAACAGGGTTATAGCACTAGCTTTAGTTCTAGCCCTCCTAACAGTATCGATACAGAGTATGAGTGTGTTTGCAGGCTCCTATCAAACATCTCTTGGAAGAGCACAGGCTATACGTGACGTTTCCTCAACAATTGCAAAAATAGCCTCATCTAGCGGCTATATTGCTGCCTCACCAACATTGTCTATCTGGATTGAGGCTTTAACTGGATTAAGAATGCTGGCTAATCATGGCTACGACTATGAAAATGATGTTTTACTATCAACAACTTATAGACTTATGAATGGCTACATCATAGCTGATGATACGAATCCGTTATCTTCAATGTACGCACCTAGAATTAGAGTATATGATGGAGAATGGTATTTGAACACAATACTAATTAATGAATATAATGTAACAATATCAGTATTAAACACTACATTAAATCTGGATAATAGATATGTAGCAGATATACATCTAGATGGTTTAGCCCTTACAGTTCTCTATAGGTTACCGATGGTAACTATTAGGAAGACTGAGGTTTTAAGTAGGGAGAATCCAACACTAAACATTACATATACGCTTAGCGCTGTAGGCGGTGATGTAAATATTGAGGTTCCTATCTATGCTTATCATGCATTATTTGTAGTTAATGATGGGAAAATTATAGCGATCAATAGGGATTATGTTCAGATATTTATAAGTTCAAGCGGGGTTCTAAATATAACCACGCTTAAAAATGTAGCTACTGTAAGATCCTCTTCAAAGGGACCTCTAAGACTGGAGATGATGTTTACATTTCCTAATGCTAAGAAATCAAGTATTCAGCCAAATTCATATTCATTTACAGATTTAGCTAAAAAGCTTAATGTTAGCTATATAGTTACTGATAGGGTAAGAGGTCAACTTCTAAGCTTATTTCAACGTAGCAAGACAGCAGTTCTAAAGCTTGATGAAAACATGATTTCCATCCTTACTGATAAATATTACTCATCAATATCTACAGGTAACATAACTAGAACAAATACTACAGCCATATATGACACCTATAGCTTTACAGTTTTCAGGAAGAATGCTGATAATAATATTGTTTACAATGTAGTATCTAAAAATGATTCATTACAACTTCTTATTGTAAAGTATGAGGTATCTATGAATAGGCTTAGTAGCTGGCTAATTAATGGAAGTAGAGCCACCTTCAAATATATGGATTCTAACATTACTGTAACATTTAGCAAAGGAATTCATGATTTTGAGTATTACCTAAATAAGATATTATGCTCAGTCCTTATACCTATTAACCACGCAGGAGATGAAGTGACGATCAATATAAGTGGAGGCGATATAGATTTTACTGATAGTTTAATAGAGATACATCTATGGAGTGGAGTTTTAAGTAGAGTAGTTGAAGTTAGAGGATACATTCTATATAGAGTTGTATAGAAAAATATTCATGTAGGCAATGTATTGGAAAGATCTTAACAAATAGCTTCCTATAGGATCATTAGTATTTATAGATGCTTAGTAAAATCCTAGTTTTCATCGAATCCCCAATTAATTGGATATTGGTAGGAAGATATATTTTGATGAGATAGAATCCTTACTACATGGTATGGATTCATTTAAGAGGAAACATAAAGAAGAGCATACATATAGTTATTCTCACAAAAACAATCTAATGCTACATATAACTTATAAGTAATCAGCAGTTCATGACTTAGCAAAGAAAGTTTTATAACTAAATTATTTGAATATAATTAGAAGATGTATGATAATAGATGAAGCAAAGTTAAGTATTAGGAGGATTATAATTTATATATGTCTGCTATAAATTTAGATTTAAAGAATTGATTAGAAGTTGGTTATAGTAAAAGCTATATAAGTACTTATCATTTTAAGTTCTATGCGGAATAAGCTAAAAATTATTTTAGATAAAGACCCATCTTGATGTGTTGGAAACATCATAAAGCTCTTCATACCTTACTACAACCATCTAGAAGATGAGGCTAAGTTGCTACGTCCGAACTATTATTCCTGAGTTAAACTCCAGTCTTTGTATATTGTAATATACTTATAGCTATCTTCATCGTATCCCTCAACAATCATTATTAGTTTACCGCTTAGATCTATAGGTTTAGGTAGGATTAGGGATATGTTTCCAGTTTTTGTGATGTTATATCCATTTTCATATATATAGCTACTATCATACATCCATCCCATTGGATACCATAGCTTATTCCATGGTGAATGTTGAATCATTGATATTAAATCATTTATAACCGCTTCATGATGTAGAGAGAATAGAGTATTGTCTAAACATAACCAGCCTCCTTTTCCAACTCTTATGAAGCAGGGCATAGATAGATTTAAGATCGTACCATCTACTTTAAATCTCCATGTAGCGTATGAGTAGAAATCAATACCTAGCCGTATCATATCATCTATGCTAAACCCTATATCACTCCTCCACGTATGTAGTCCCAGAGTTCCTGCTATCTTTGACCCTAAATATTCACGAACTCCCTCACCACCCTTCAGAATTATTTCATTTGCATCTGTGAAGAATATACATGCATCACTATAATCGAATTTTTCAAGATTCCTCTTAGCATATCCATCATCGTATAGAATCCATCTATTAGACTGGGATGATCTTGAACCTACAGTTACAAATATTAATCCATAGTCTCTCATCCAGTCATATATTAGAGATTTACCATATCTTGAATCATCAGTAATTCCTTGTGAACGATTCGGATCAATAATACATGCTGGAAGAGAACCTGTTAAAGTAGGTATGTTTACCGAGGATAGTGGAGAGAAAACTATTAGTATACATCTAATCTTATTTCTAGCAAGTGTTTCCAGAGAAATCCAGTCTGCTCTAGTGATGTTTAATCCACGCTTCCATGCCTTTTCAATAAGGGAATCTATAAGATTAAGTGTATCCTTAGACATATATCTATAATCATAGAATGCATAGATTGGTAGTGATATATTAACATAATCCATGAAAGTGAAGAGCCTAACGTAAACCTTTGAATACCCTAGGGATTTAAGAGTATAATTAACATTTATTATTACAAGATCCTCATCTATTCTTTCAGTCTGAATATTTATAATATTAAATTCAAGAATATTACTAAATAATGGTGTTTGAATTAGGCCTGATGAGTTTACAGCACCATCTCTACTTCTAGCTTTAACAGTTATATTGTATATTTCACCTTTATTCCAGTAGAAGAAGATGTTTATCGTTGCATTCTCTCCAGGCTTTAGAATAGTCTTACTTGGTAACCATGTAAATACTATTGAGCCATTTATAAATATAGATTCCAACTCAATATCTTCATCTCCAGTATTATGAGCTATAAGCGTAAGATATCTACCGTCAGGAAGTATGGAGGCACTTAAATCCATTAACGTTAATGGTAATTTCGGTTTTGGTGTTGAAGTATTATATAGAGTAACAGTAATGACGATAAATGCTGTTAAACATAGCAATAAGAGTATTAGCCTAGCTCTACCCATATAATATATCTTAATACCTCAAATATATATTTAAGCTATATTTAGCATTCATTACATCCAGACATGTAGAATTTAATATTGTAATAGCTTTACATAGAGGCTTAAATGTATTCGCGATATATAACTCCATGAGAACTTATTAGAGTATATATATGCATTAGAGACAAGATTTTTCACTAAATCCTTGTTACTATATAGATTTATAAGAGCTTCTAATAGGGTTTCCGGTTTATTAATGTTAAAGAGTAAGAAGTGTTTCCCAGGAGTAACGTAAGGTAGGTCTTTAACAGCATCATCTGTAGCAATTACAGGTTTCCTACTAAAGAAAGCATATATAGTTTTTACATGAGGGCCACTATGAGATGGTACATGTGGAAGAACTATAACGTTAGGTAGTGATAGCAACTCATTAAGATCACTTATAAACCCTAATGGAATGAAATGTTCTGATTTAGGGAGAAAACTGGAACCTATACCTGCAACAATGAAAACAAGTTTTCTCCCTGTAATCTCCTTAAATTTTGTGGAGATAAAACTTGATTTCTCATAGAGAAATAGTGCTGCATCATAGTTCGGCTTGAAATCCATTGATCCAAAGAAAAGAACGATAAACACATCTAAATTAAATCCATACTTCCTACGTATATATATATCATTCTTAACATTTAAGCTAGGAACTCCATTAGGTATTACTACGATCTTCTTACATGCAGATTCACCATACAACTCCTCGAAAAACCTCTTCACACTTAATCCAGGTGTTATTGAAGCATCAGAGAGAGCTAGCAATATCCTTACTAAAGCTAAACGAATAAGCCCTAAAACACTTCCTTTAGGATTATGCTTAAACACCCTATCATGAAATACAGTTATAACTCTTCTACTGAAGGGATGAAGTAAAATGAGGAGGAGAAGAGTTCTAAATGGCGAGAAAGACTCTATCTGAGCCACATCATACCTATTAATAAACCCATGTATAATAAGCTTAATAATCCAATTAACAATATCTAGAAGCTTCGATACTCTATTTGGCATTGCTATAAGATGTAAATTTCTATTTAGTTGCTTAGAATAGGATCTTACTGCTCCTGAAAGTATTACTTGAACTCCATGATTTGCTAAACCCCTTGATATTTGAAATACTCTTTCAGAAGTACCGCTAATCCTAGAAATATATCCAGCATAAAGTATTAATACACGCATATTATTAATACCAAAATATATATAAATTGCAAAGTCTCATATATTTACCGGTGGAATCTATATAGTGTTAAGTATAGTATAAGAGTTATTAGTAATAATGATGAAAGAAGAGTATTCGTTGCCTGTATATTTCTTACAATGAATTCATTGTAAGAAATATTATGGTCTTCCAATACAACTAATCTTATAGGATCTATGTATGGATAATGAAGATTCACATTGTTTAAACCGCTACTCAAAGATAGAGTGTAAACTCGCGTAGATCTATCTGTAGCTATGAGGATTGTAGCGTTTTTTGATTCTAGTGAATTAATATCTATATTAAGTGTAATTGTTCGATTCTCATTAATAATTGCATTTACCTTACTAATAAGAATACTTTGAGTACTGGTCTTATTATTTATGATGTTGAATAATGCTACCTTCCCCTTAGGTAAAGATAAACTACATATCCTAGTAGCACAACATGAGTATCTATTCTCCCTAGGTTTTATCTCTACATGGTTTATATATTGCTTTATATATTTATTTGCATACTCATACCATGTTGAATCAGCATCATTGCTTATAAGGAGGAGCGTACCATTAGGTGCTGCCTCCATCAAATTAAATAATTCATTCTCACTATCCGGAGGAGGAAGTAGTAAGCCTTGTTGAATCACAGCATCATTTACATATGATCTCATATATATGTAATTATTAGTGAAAATCAATCCTTTAGTAGGAAAGATGTTTAATACATCAATTAATGTTATGAAGCCATGATCATCATATCGTGCAGACTCCCCAATAAATGTGATGCCAAAATATATTCCATTCAGAACCATCAAGATGATTAAAAATATAAGAGTAATGTTCCTCATAACCCCTAACTTTAGTATAATAGGCTTCGTGAAGGTTTTTCTGGCAATTGTTAATTTAAGATTTAGAAATATATTTCTTTGAAATAGTAAAGTTACTACTACTATGAATATAAGCTGAATCAATACTAAATCTACAGTCCACATCCTTGAGGGGATCCTATAGCCGATAGATACACCCCCCATTCTTTTAGATATCCAAATATTAATCCATAGTAGGAGAAGGGAAGTAGTAAGTATCTGAAGAGGAAATTGGATAGTAAACATCTCTTTAACCCTCCTTAATACAGTTAACGTTAATGGAATCCATAGCGGAATCATGAAGAGACCGTACCTACTAACATCATCAAGTAATTGCTGCCTCACCGCCTCAGGATAAAATAGAGCTAACGATATGAATGTAATTAGAATAAGCATGGTCTCATCCACTCTAATAGATCTCCTCTTTAGGAGAAGAGGTGAAGTTAATATCATAGCCGGAACTACTAAGCTTAGCGATTCAGGCATAAAGATACGGTAGAGACATTCAAGATGTTGAATAAAACTACATGTAAATATGGTTGGAATTGATTGATCCCACCATGGTGGTGAAAACCACATTACGAAACGCTCAGCTAAACCTATAATTATAAATCTACTAACCAAGGCTGCTGAACCTTCATCCCTCAATATCCACAACAAGATAACGTAAGGTATGTCTATACATAGCTCATAAAGCAGGACAGGGACTAGTAAAACTAGTAGTAGTATCTTATATTTATTTATTTCAAATAGCTTATACCTAACAATTATAAAAATTAGAATTATCCATATAGCTATAAAGATAATAATATTCAGCTTTACCATAGCTAATATAAGAACACCTAAAAATGAAAGTAAAAGACTTGGTATACTAATTGAATTTGTATCCTTAGGAAACGATTTAATGAAAAACAGTACCGTAAATGTAGAGAGAAAAGTTATAACTAAATCATTTAATGCTAAAGCTGAGAATGAAAGTAGAAGTGGATTAGTAATTATAAGTATGAACGCAGCTATTCTTAACCATTTATCTTTAAGAATAAGTGATGACGCTAAAGCCGTCATTACTAGAAAGCCTATACTAACTAAACCAGCTTGATATGCTGGTAGTCCTGTTGCTCCTAGAAATGAGGCTAAAAGATATATCCAGAAATATCTCTCCCTGAACATTGAGATAACATCGTTTTTAAAAGGTATTACAGGTACCGTTCCATTTAATATAAGCATTCTCGCTGAAAAAATGTAATAAGTTTCATCAGGAGAGAAGAAGCGTGGGATTGAATTGAAGAAAAGTAAAAGTATGATGTAAATGGAGGGAACTATAAGAATTAAGAGATAATCATTATTATTAAGCTTAATTTTAACCTTTCTAGCTAACCCTATTAGTATAAGTATTAATGTGATGGTAAATGTTGATATTGAGTAAGTAAGTGGAGTTAAGGGAATACTGAAGATGATCATTATAGATGTTAACATAACGGTCAAAATTATAGATATGAAGAAGCCTTCAACAATAAGCCTCGATATACCTCCATCAATCCTATCTTTTAAGATCATCAATAAAACCATTCCTGGAACCATAAACAATCCAGGGAAGATGATGAGGGCCATTAACAGTGGAGGAGCAGATATATATGATAATAAAAGGTAAGCAAATTCAAAGAACAGTAGGGGGGAGATAGCAAATTCATTTTTCCTCCATATCTTTAAAGGAAACACACTACACATAATCTATCTTACTGATATCTATTTTCTAAAGTTCTTCTATATAAGTTTTCTATTTTAGATGCTGTGTAGGGCCAGTTAAATCTATTCATTTCATTACATACCTTAACCATCCCATCTATATAGATACCAGTTAGTTATAATATTGCTAAGTGTTTTCACCATCTCTCTTACGGTAGGTTCCTTTAAATATTTCTTTCTTTTATACTCTTCCAGAATATTAAGTAAGCCATCTCTTCTTGAAGCAATTATATATAGTTCAGCGGCCATTACTTCAAGAGCTGTTATAGAGAATGTTTCATACCATTTCGAAGATAGAATAAATATGTCTGATGTAAAGCTCATGAATACATTCTCTTTGAACCAAATCTATAAACACGCAATTATCATATTGGCTAAGTTCCCTAATAGTTATGTTCTTTAACAGCCCACCTCCAACAAGCAGGAAGATGGTTTTACTCTTTATTACTTTAATTTCTATTAATATTAAAGCAAAGATAGGATATATCATAATAATTAAGCCATAGAGCAAAATCTTCAATTAACTTAGATATGCAAATAGACCCGTTTCTTCAACTTTCCCATCCTTTAAGATGATTTCTTAAGTGTTATAAGTATTGCTTAACATTTTCTCAATCTCCGGAAGCAGCTTTCTACAATCATAATTTTTAACGATGTTCCTTCTAATTCTTTCCCTCCAATTCTTGAAATCATCAGTATTTTGTGTCCAATAATGGTATATTCTTTTAGTTAATTCAAAAAGCTCTACTGTATTTCCCTTTTGGGCTAGAAATCCTGTATTTCTATTGGAGATGATGTGCATCATTCCGTCACATTTAAATCCTACAACAGGTAATCCGCATGATTGAGCTTCAAGAACACTTAGGGGCATAACCTCATCTTCTGATGGAAATAGTAGCATATGGGATGATTGGTAAAGCTCTAGTAAAAGATCTCTACATACAAAACCAAAATACTCTACATTTCTAAATTTTTGCGATAAGTTAAGTATACTTTTTAAATAACTTCCACTTCCAGCTATTCGAATACGTATATTTTTTTTAAGAGTGGAAGACTCATTTATTCTTCGTATGATCTCTACTAAGTAATGGATCCCCTTATTTTTCTCTAATCTTCCAACATATAAAATATTAAACGTATCTTCAGATTTCACTCTATTCATAATTGTAAAGTATTCAGTATCTACAAAATTAGGTATGAAGTAAATTCTATTTGAATCTATTCCTAATTTCTTTAACCAGAAATATATTGATCTATTTATAACATGGAAAAAGGAATATCTCCTAACCACTCTCTCTCCTACAACTTTCCGATAGAAGAAGAGCTTTACATTTCTTTGAAGAGGGTTGGTATGAAAGCCAAGAATAATTTTCTGCCGTTTTGGTGATTTCTTTAGTTTACTTTTTCTAAGAGATACTAGTGTTAATATGTCATTGGGAGGAGCATAATCTACATACACAGTATCAGATTCACTAATTAGTTCAGCTAGTTTTATGATGTCAAATATCATAGGTGTGAGCAAGCCTGCGATTTTTAAACTATTTAGCTTAAACATATTAAAATCTCCCTTTATGACTTTTAATTTAGCCTCAGGAACTATGGATGAAAAAGCTATAGTAACTTCATGATTATGTTGCAAAAGATATCTTGACACAGTAATTAGCCATTGGGTCGCTCCACCAAGTCCAATGATGGGTTTAATGAATAGTATAGCTGTCATAATCATTCCTATGAATACTACTCAGGATTTAAGTTATGATTTTTTGTATAAGCTTGTAAAGCTCTTCAAAGTTATTAAATTGTATTAGAAATAAATCCTTAGCATTTCTTATCAGTCTATCCACTACTTCCTCTTCCTTTCTCAAAAGCATTTCCACATTTATATTTTCATTAACAATAGAATATACTGATATAAGTATATCTCGATAATAATCAAATTCAAGCCTATTATTAAATAGAACCCTATTTATTGCATGTCTATCATCTATAGTTGTCAATTGATTATTTTTAGCTTTTTCCAGGAATACTACCATGTCAGCTTCAGAGGGTGTTTGTCGAAATATTTTTCTGGAAATATTTGTAAGATCCTCCTCTGCTATGCTTAACATATAACTCCACATTAAATCTATAGGATTTAAATGACCTATAAGACGAAGTATCAAGTATTTGTAAGCGCTAAGAATACTGCCTCTTAATTTTCTTAGTATTTCAATATTCCTTAGGTAGGTTGTTGTATATGGACATGGATAGATATACCTACCATCTGTAGCAAACATGTCCTCTGCGTAAACCCCTAGTCCATTCTCCAACGCAATATTGAATACTAGACTAGACTTACCTACATTAGATCCAGCTATAAAGACTAAAGATTTGCTATTACTATGCTCTATTGCTGCACCATGAATAAGAGAGAGATCAGTTAGAAGCATTTTTGCATGGATTACATTTGTTAATCTTCGTCCAGTAGGCATCCATGAACCTAATCCATGTTTAATAAACCTATGATAAAAGCTATTTACAATTAGAACAGGTGTATTCTCTAAATCAATTAATGCTGTCTCCATCTTAAATAAACGGGTATTAAAGACTTTATAAATTCCATGAACACCATCCATCATGGTAAACACAGTACCTCCATATACATGTCTTAGCTTAAAATATTTTTCAATAATTCTACTAATATTCCTTAATGCAAGAAAATACACCTTAACAACATTAGCATTGGTCTCATATATTTTAGCTATATTAAGCAATTCCCCAAGTTGAAATGAATTTATATATTTATCTAGGTTGGTTACCACTTTAACAATACATGGAACAATTTCATACTGTTTATGCGTTAAATTACTAATTAATGTGAAAAAATCACTAGCTTCGTGGGTCATGTTCCCTCCTAAGTCCTTAATCTCATGAGGAAGATGAGATAAAGGCATAAGATAATTTACTTAATAGTTATTTAAATATTATTATAAACCTTACCGATACTGTCAAGTTATTTTTAGGGAGCTTTGAGAAGCCGCTTTTGGAGGTGATCACCATTAGGTGGCTCCTCAAAGCCCTTAAGAATAGTGGTTTGTTAGGATTGATAGGTTTTCGCTCCAGATGAAGGTTAGGGCAGTTCTGCTTATATGGCTGGCCTAAGCTATAGGGAAGTAACCTACGTTCTGAGAGTTATTCCATGTAGCCACGAGGCCGTAAGGCTTTGGTTAGAAGCTGGAACACGTGACCGTTAACGTTGGAGC
>JAWBQF010000044.1:0-17555 GCA_038845975.1 Methanomethylicia archaeon | reverse complement strand
GCATCCAGTATGCTTCTCCGCCATGAAGCCCTTACTGCTAGAAGCTCTTGGTCTTAGTCTATTGCAGCCCATACTAGAAATGATGCCCGCCTCCTCAGCTTCATCTCATCAATAGCTACCATCCCTCTATTGGCCTCACATCAATTCTTATTCCCTCAATCTTTTGAATCCAACACCATATTGATACATGGCTCACATCAACAACCAGACAGACGTAGCAATATCCCTATAACTAAGCCATGTAGGGAATACATGCCCTAGCTTCTTTTAAGCAAAACCTTATCTGAAAACTCCTTTATCTCTTAGGGCTTTGAGAAGCTTATCTATTAATATCACCTCCAAAGAATAACTTCTCAAAGTCCTCTCAAAAATCTAAAAGTAACAGTATCACAGATTTTATAACTAAATTTTTAAGTTGTTATTCTGATTTTTATTATGGCTAAAACTTTAATACCGTATTTAGTTCCAGTAGAGGAGGAGCTTGTAAGGGAGTTGGGTATTAGTGATAAACCGTTTAAGCCAATTATAGCTATTGGTGGTTTAAGCGGTTCAGGAAAGGATACTCATGCTATGCTGCTTAAGAGGAAATTGGAGCGGAGAATTGGGTTGAAGTTAGAGATTACTGTTGCTGGGCATTTTGTAAGGAAGCTAGCAAGGATGGAGGGATTTAATGAGAGGGATCTTGACCAATTCATGAAGAAATATGAGTTTTCCGAGGAATATGCTGAGAAGATAGATAAGAGGATTGAGAGGGAAACATTAGAGAATGCTTTAAGAAATGGTGGAATATATGTTGGTAGAATGGCTCCATTCACTATAGGTAAATGGGGATTTACAGTATGGCTTACTGTTTCACCTGAAGTAGCAGCGCAAAGAATAGCTGGAAGTAAACGTAGACCAGAACGTAACTTACCTTTAGATTTAATCATAAAGAAAATAGTTGAGAGAAACAATACCGATATAAAAAGACTGGAGAGAATATATAGCATTGATATTCAGAAGCTTATAGGTGAGCTTAACTTAGTGATTAATAATGAAGGCCCTAAAGAAGAGGTCTCAGAGAAAATATATGGAGGCTGTGTGAAGTATCTTAGAGACTTTAACTTTATCTAATAAACATAGTTTTATTTTCAATTCCTGTAAAAACCCGTGCTTTACACTATAATTTCTTCATCCTTTACAAGCGTAATTTCACTTCCCAAGTTGTTAGTAGAACTCAAATAACTATTTTAAGCTAAGATTTCATCTACGGGTAGTTTAAAATATTAATAGTATATACTGGGTGACTGAGTATCTAGGTAGAAGATGCTTTATTGGCAGTATGCTTCAGCTAGAGGTATTCTATTATTTTATCTTCATCATATTTCTAGTATTGATGTGGACTCTACATAATGAAGTAGAGAGGATTATAGAGAAGGGCTTAGCGGAGAGATTAAATAAGAGCTGTAATAGATACGAATATGTTGATTTACGATATCTTTGAAGATAGTGTTTCCATGAAGAAATACTTATAGATGAGCTTGATGAATAGATAATACCTGGAATAGTAATATGAGTATACCTGGTTTATGAAGGGTTTAAGTATAGGTGTAAGTGATGTTCTAAGATTGGAAAGTCCAACTTCATGTTAAGGATTTTGTTACTGGTGATGTCTATGACGTAATTAAATCCTCAGAATCAATATATCTGAAACTATTACTCTCCAGATTTAACGGTAAGCTTATCTTAGCAATAGCGATAAAGAACAAAACTTCAATAGTAACTTTCAATATGAAGCTTAGAAACAAGCTCTAAACAACCTAATCATATTACCGTAGGAACCAAGCTATTAACTCATTCAATCCATCATAAAATTTAATGCGATCTTAGATGGAACTTAGCTTAAGCTTCTCTTAAAGATTATTTCTAAGTTATGAATGAAATAAAGTGTATAGTTGTTTTAATCTATTTCCTAAATGTTAAGTAGCATGGGAGGGTATTATATGTTTAATTAGGTTAATGTTTCCACTTATAGATTCCCTCATGGTAAGTGATAAACCTGTAGTACATGTTAACCAGCATCCTCTACATGAATTTATAGTATTCAACACCTTAAAATATCCATCTAGCAGAATATTGTTTAAATCACTAGTTAATATGTTTCCAAGAACTATATCTCCACGTGCTCCACATGCTAGAACATTCCCATTAGGATCAACTGCAAAATATAGCTTACAGGCATCACATATCTTCCTCATTCTACCCTTAAAATAGTTTATGAAGCCGTAGATATAGCTATATGTTAATGGTATTTTACCTGGATAAGTTTTCTTAACTTTAACTATGTAGTTTACGAGGCTTAATATCTTATCGTCATTGATTCTTAAATCCTCAATATTGCTTGAATGTATTGGCTGTAATGTTAAATAATCAACATCATCTATAATGTTATCTATGAATTCGGATAGTGTATCAATATTGCTTTTCGATATAACAGTATTAACTCCAACCCTAACCCCTTCCCTTCTTAGATTTCTTACTGTATTTATTGATTTAACATATACTCCGTAGGCTCCCCTAATCATATCGTTTACTTCAGGCAACCCATCAATAGATACTGTAACGTAATCAAATACTTTAGCTATTCGTTTAGTTCTATGGTTGTTAATAAGTGTTCCATTAGTATTCATTGAGGTAGTACAGCTATATTCATGTAGTCTACGGGCTAGAATCTCTAGGTCTCTTCTAAGTGTTGGTTCTCCACCACTAAAATCAACTATAGCAACTCCAAAGTCTCCAAGCTTATCCACTACTTTTAGGGCTTGAACAGTATTAAGCTCACTACTCTTAATTCTCCAGTTGCTACAATATGAACATTTTAAGTTACATCTATAGGTAATAGAATACGATGTAAATAACGGCTTTAACCTTCCAATCTTAAACTTTAGGTAGCTATCTAGAATTTTCGAGTAGGCTTTTGCTCTACTCATATTATTCTTAGCAATCTATTCGAATCGTTAAGTAACCTTCATAACTATACTATTTTAACTGATATTTACTAAACATTTGTCTTAACGTCTTCTTATCGAATTTTCCAACACTTGTTTTAGGAATAGCATCGAGAAAAACCACATTATCCGGAATCCACCATCTAGGTACCTTACCATCAAGAAAGCTTAAAATATCCCTCTCTGATATTTTATCCTTAAACTCCTGTTTAAGTACAACACATGCTAATGGGCGTTCCATCCATCTCTCATGTGGAACTGCTATAACAGCTGCTTCGAGAACTGCTGGATGAGCCATAATCTCATTCTCCAGAATTATTGATGAGATGAATTCACCCCCACTCTTAACCACATCCTTTAATCTATCGACAATACATATGTATCCCTCACTATCTATTGTCACTACATCACCTGTTCTAAGCCATCCATCTATAAATGATTCCCTAGTTCTCTCAGGATCCCTATAGTACTCATCAATAATCCATGCACCTCTTATAATTAGCTCACCCTTCTCCTCCCCATTCCACTGTATCGGCTTACCATACTCATTTATAGCGTTAACTTCTATTCCTGGAAATGGTAAACCCTGCTTCGCCATAACATTGTATCTTATCTCTTCAGGTAGATCTTCTATATAGCTTTTAAGCATGCATGCAACTGCCGAATCATAGGTTTCAGTCATACCCCATGCATGTATAACCTTAACTCCAAGCTCCTCCCAATATGCTTTTATTAAGCTTTTAGGTGGAGCAGACCCTCCTACAATTAGTCTTTTAAGACTACTAATATCCCTCTTATCCCTGGCCCTAGCGAAGTTTAGGAAGTCAATCCATACTGTTGGAACACCATCACTAACAGTAACCTTCTCATCCCTTATAAGCTCATATAGGGTTTCAGATCTAGGTCTTACCCCAGGCAAAACCTGCTTCGATCCAGTAAGAGTCGCAGCATAAGGCATAAACCATCCACTTATATGGTATAGGGGAACTACATGCATAATTACATCCCTCTCAGATAGGGCATAAGTATCAGCTAGACATGTAGCCATACTTCTCAGAAATATTCCTCTATGAGTATACATAACCCCCTTAGGCTTACCTGTCGTACCTGTAGTGTAACACATAACTGCAGGTGAATTCTCATCAATATCGGAGAAATTAAAGCTTGAGCCTGCCCTGCTTAGCATCTCCTCATAAAAATACGCATTCCTAAGCTTTGTAGATTGTTTAGGACCCATAATCACAAATCTCTCCACAGTCTCCAACCTATCAGATATACTCTCAACTACCTGTAGAAAATCAGAATCGAGAAATATAACTTTATCACCTGCATGATTTACTGTATAGATTACCTCATCAGGCGAGAAACGTATATTTATAGTATGCAGTATAGCTTTTAAACAAGGAACTGCAAAGTGAAGCTCAAGATGTCTATGAGTATTCCATCCGAAGCTTCCAATCACATCCCCCTCTTTAACATTTAAATCATTCCTTAAAACATTAGACAATTTACAAACTCTCCTATAAAACTCCTCGTAATTATACCTTACAATCTCGCCATCAACAACCCTTGATACAATCTCCTTCCTACCAAAATATAGTCTTGCTCTCTCTAAAATATGTTTCATATTAAGCTGAAACATAAATTGTCACCAGAATAATATTTATTAAATTACTTAAATTTTACCACTTATCCATAGGCTTTGTTAACTTTAGATTTATTTGGGTTTTCTCTTCCTTGTTTACGGTGAATCTATGGTTAAAGTTGTTAAGTTTGTTAGGTAGAGAACTCCATTTACTCTAGTTGTTTATTGCTTATATATATTTTCGTTCATGTTCTTCTAGGATGGCTTCAGATATTTTAAGCTTTATATTATATTAAGGATAGAACTAGATTATTCGATAACTACATACCGTGCATGAAGGATAAATGCGGTAATGAGCATGCATTAATGCTTATAAAATCAATAGCATACATACTGAACGAAACATGGATTAACAGGAAAATAAAAGCTAAGAATTCATAGAAGATACAATACCAAAATAGAGGTGATAAAACATGCTTAAGTTAACAAAGCCTATCCATAGGTTCTGTCCGGATAAAAGTTGGACTGGAACCTCCATAATATTAATTACCCAGCCCAATTAATAGATTGGGCTAGGAGCTTGTAGAGATAAGGGCTTACCCTATTAGAAGTTCTTAGCAAGTAGACTTTTCCTTCAAGGAGTCTTAATAAATGCCTAACAAGCCAAGGGATATGGAGGGTTGGCTTAAGGAGGGAATTGAGCGATTGAGCTTAGAGCAAGAGCATCAAACACATGGAGAAGAAACTTGGTGGAAAGGGTTTTGTTTACCTAAAGCATCGCACAAGCATATTCTTCCATAACATCAACTTAAGGAATACCCTTAGAAAGCTAAGTGGGAGCGAACAAAGCCTGGCTTTAAGGCATCTAACAGCTTCTAAGAGCTTTAAGTTCTACTACGACTTTCTAAGATAAGGCAAGGAAAGCAAGAGATGACTTATTATCACATCATCATATTTAACATTAAATTTTAAAAAAGCAAGAGATGACTAAAATATTAAACTTTTTAAGATAAGAATAGCAACAATACTTTAGGAAAGAAACAAAACAGGAAAAGATTAAACTTATTCTCAACCTATATCTTATCCGGAGAGAACCCTAAATCTAATAATTAAGCTAATATATCCATAATATCAATTTAATATCAATTTACCAGCTCATTTCTTATCCGGACAGAACCTATCCATAATAATGAGGCAATATAGGTTAACATCATTAAGAATAAACATTTAGAAGAATATTTTAACATCTAAATACATAGCATAGTGGAGCTAATACTATTAAGCTAGATTATAGTAAGCTCTAGAATTTAAGACTTAACCTAACAGTATAAGGGGAACTAGTATAAAACTTTATTACTGTAACTTAATATAACATAGAAAGATAAATGAGATCTATATATAGTATAAACTACTAATTACTAGAAACATTTACTAGATGGAAAAGCTTAATAGTATGTATTGTAATAAATATTTGGGCTTATTTATGTCTCTCTCTGAAAAAGCTGGGAGAAGAGACTTTATTAAGTATTTAGCTACGGGTGTTGGAGGGTTAATTGTTGGTGCTGTTATTGGCTATGGTGCTAAACCATCTGAAGTAAGGGAGGTAGTAAGGGAAGCAACAGTAACAAAGGAGGTTGCGAAAGAAGTAACAGTAACAAAGGAGGTACCTGCTATCTCTAAACTTCCGAAGCCAACAGTAAAGATTGGAGTGTTAGGTATAAGATCTGGCTTATGGGCAACCTATGGGGAATATATTGAGCAGGGAGCTAGACTTGCAGCTGAGGAGATAAATGCAGCTGGAGGAATTCTTGGTAGCAATATTGAACTATCATTTAGGGATGAGCAGGCTGATGTTGTTAAGCAGGGTAGAGAACTTGTTGAGGGGGAGAAAGCTGATTTTCTTGTAGGTGTGGATTCAAGCGGTAATGCACTTAAACTTGGTGAAATAATGTCTGAGCTTAATAAGATATTTATTGCTACTCACGCTGCAACACATAGGCTTACCGAGGAGCTTGTATTTTCTAAAAATATTAAGCAGATATTCCGTATCTCAGTACCTGTATATCAGGATGGTATATTAGCTGCTTATGTTGCTAAGGATCTACCCATTAGGAAGTGGGCTGGAGTAAATCCTGACTATGAGTACGGTAGGGTTTCATGGGATTTCTTCATGAAAACCCTTAAATCTTACAGACCAGATGCTGAGTTTGTAAGTGAGCAATGGGCTAAGTTTGGAACAACAGATTTCTCTCCATTCATAAGTACTGTTCTTGCTACGGATGCTGAGGGATTATTTACTACTGAATGGGCTATAGAGCTGAAAACCCTACAGACACAGGCGGTGGAGATGGGGCTCTATAGAAAGATTAAGGCTATAATTAACCCTATGGGCTACTCAATGGATATAGCCTATATGCTTGGAGCAAGCTATCCAACAGCCGAGTACGGTACATGGGTAAGCGGTAGATACATATGGCCATACCCACCAACAACGGTAAACAAGGAGTTTGTAGAGAGGTTTAGGAGGAGATGGGGTAGATATCCTGCATACTCAGCCGAAACCACCTATTCAGCAATATACCTAATTAAATATGCATTAGAGAAGGTAGGGACATTTGATATTGATAAGCTTATTAAAGCTATGGAGGGAGTGGTTATCATGACTCCCGCAGGTCCTAGATGGATAAGGCCTGAAGACCATCAGGCCATATATGAGGTACCGTATGGAAGAATAGTGCATAAAGGTGCTGAAATCCCGTTACTAGAGAATCTTAAAGTACTGCCTGCATGGATATATTATAGGCATCCACCGTTTACTGCATAAACTTTAAATATTCTAAAGCATTTTTTTTATATGCTCGAATCAGTTTTATTCCAGATACTTATAGGTGTTTATAGGTCTTCATATTACTGGTTAATAGCAAGTGGATTAACATTGATTTTCGGTGTAACAAGAGTTGTTAACTTTGCTCATGCAGCATTCTTTGTTTTAGGCGGTTACCTGGCATTTACATTCTTTAACTTAACAGGAAACTTCTGGTTCTCACTTGCCGCGGCAACACTTACTACAGGGCTTATCGGCATAGTTGTTGAAAGGCTTTTACTGAAGCCACTATATAGAGTGGAGGTATTATATCAGCTTTTAATGACTTTTGCTATTAGCTTAATTATTAATGATATGAGTAAAATTGTTTGGGGTTTAACAGCTCAATCAATTCCTATACCTAGCTGGTTTAAGGTACAGATACCTATATTTAACAGGTTTTTCCCTGCATACTATGTTTTTGTAATAGGATCCAGTTTTCTAACTTTTATTCTACTCTACATTTTAATAAATAGAACTATGTGGGGGTTGAGGATAAGGGCTACATGGAGGGATTTAGGTATGGCTGAATGCCTTAAGATAAATACTCAGAGAATCTATGCATTAACGTTTCTTCTAGGTACAGCGCTTGCAGGTTTAGGTGGGGCATTAATGATTCCAGTATCACCTGTTGGCCCTGGATTAGGTGACCACCTAATAATAACGGCATTCATAGTTGTTGTTATTGCAGGTTTAGGTAATCTTTTAGGTACATATATATCTGCATATATAGTTGGAATTGCTGAAAGCGTATTTATCTTATTTGTTCCTGAAGTAGATATCCTCCTAATATACGCTATTATGGCCCTGATACTTATGGTGAGACCATGGGGTTTATTCGGGGAAAAATAGGTTTAGATGTTCTTACCCTAATAATAACATATGCAGCTTTAATCTCCATACCTATATTTAATGATAGATTTATGCTTTACTTAGCTTCACTCTTCATGATTTATACTCTCTTTTCTATGGCTTACAACATTATGTTTGGTTATGCTGGTCTCTTATCCTTTGGGCATTCTCTCTTCTTCGCAACTGGGGCATATGGAACAGCTATATTTATCCTTAGGGTCTTTGATGATTCTATAGTAGGACTTCTTGTAGGTGCCTCTCTAGCTACTGGATTAGCTTTAGCTGTAGGTTTATTAACACTACGTCACGGTAAAATATATTTTGCAATGCTTACACTAGCCTTCACAATGCTTTTCTATGCTTTACTCTTCAAGTGGAGGAGTTTTACAGGTGGGAGTGATGGGTTAGCGGGTATATCTAGAAGATGCTTTATTGGCAGTATGCTTCAGCTAGAGGTATTCTATTATTTTATCTTCATCATCTTTCTAGTATTGATGTGGACTCTATATGTTCTTGATAGATCAAATCTCGGACTTATAATTAAGGCTTTAGGAAGTAATGAGGAAAGGGTTGAGTTTTCAGGGCACTCAATAGTAAGATACCGTATGATTTCCTTCCTAATATCAGGCTCTATAAGTGGAGTTGCAGGCTCACTCTATGCTCTACTTATAAGGGTGGTAACACCGGATCTAGCATACTGGACTACGGCTGCAGAACCTCTCATAATGACCCTACTTGGGGGGTCTGGATACTTCCTTGGGCCACTTGTAGGCTCACTTATATTTGTAGCTATTACTACAGCTGTAGCTAGAATAGCTGAGATGTGGCAGCTAATTCTAGGAATGGTTCTCATATCCATACTTCTAGGATTTAGGGGAGGTATTATGGGGGTGATTAGTAAAGTATGGGGGAGATTGTAAGAGTTGATGGGGTTACTAAGAAATTTGGTGGCTTCGTAGCGTTAAATAGGGTAAGCCTGTCAATAAATGAATTTGAAACTACATCAATTATTGGACCGAACGGTGCTGGTAAAACAACACTAATAAATGTTATTACTGGTAAGCTTCATCCTGAGAATGGGAGGATTTACCTTTACGGTAGGGATATAACAGGTCTCCCTCCAAGTAGAAGGGTAATGCTTGGACTAAATAGAACGTTTCAAATTATCAATATATTTCAAAACATGACGGTTTACGAAAACATACTTATATCAGCTCTTTCACAAGGTAAAGATAATGCTAGGGAAACTGTGGATAATGTAATTAGTAGGCTTAAGCTTTCCGAATATAGGGATGTTAAAGCATTTAAGCTACCACATGGACTTCAAAGAATTTTAGAGTTAGCAATAGCATTAGCAACACATCCGAAAATTCTATTCCTAGATGAGCCTACAGCGGGCCTTAATCCTGCTGAGAAATCATCAATAACCAGCATACTTGAGGATTTAGGGAGTAACATCAGTTTAGTTATTGTAGAGCATGATATGGATGTTGTATTCTCCCTATCTAAGCGAGTTATAGTTATGCATAAAGGTGAAGTTATAGCTGATGGTAAGCCTCAAGAAATCTCACTAGATCATAGAGTGAAAGAAGTGTATTTAGGCTAGGTGATGAAATGCTGGAGATTAAAGGTTTAAATGTATTCTACGGTAAAGCACAAGTACTGTTTAACATAGATATGAAGGTTAATGAGGGTGAAATTACAGCTCTACTTGGTAGGAATGGAGCTGGTAAAACTACTCTTCTGAAATCAATCATGGGGATAGATGTAGTTAAAAACGGTAAAATCCTATTTAAAGGAGTAGATATATCAAATATGAGAACATATAGAATAGCAGCTCTAGGTGTTAGCTATGTTCCAGACTATACAGGCCTATTTCCAGGTATGAGTGTACTAGAGAATCTACAGCTAGCTCTTAACAGGAGGAAAATCGATCTTACCTATGCCTATACACTTTACCCGGAGCTTAAGCATCTACTTGATAGAAAAGCTGATGCTCTTAGTGGTGGTGAGAGAAAAATAGTTTCAATCATAAGATCTGTCTTAACAAGACCTAAACTCCTACTCCTAGATGAACCTACAGAGGGTGTTATGCCTATCTTAACGAGAAGAATATATGAGCTTCTAGGAAGGTTAAAAAGTGATGGAATAACCATTCTCCTAGTAGAACAGGGAATAAGATTAAGTATAGTGAAGAATATAGCTACAAAAATAGGTATAATAGCTAATGGAAGATTTATATACGAGTCTGAACCTGAAAGACTTGAGAGAGAAATAGATATAGTAAAGAAGTATTTAGCAGTCTAAACTTGGAATTACATTAGCGTAAGTCTAGCTTTATCTAGATAATAGTAGGGTTTATTGCTATGATGCTTTAAAATCTTCAATTCCAACCTATTAGGAATATTAAGGTCTCCTAAGTTTCTAATTCTCTAGATCAATTCCTAAACTATAGAAATTAAGCCATATAAAAGTATTTTATACTCCTTAGTAAGATTGTTGTAGCCTGTATTAAGACCATGCTAATTTATATTTCCGCTATGTAGCTACATGAAGTCTATTAAAAGACTTATTGCAAAATCTAAGCGTATTGTGATGTATGCTGCTTGTATGAATCTTAAAATGTTGATGCTAGCCTACTTACATCATTCCCAATAATCTATTTGAAAGTATGTCTTCATTATCTTCTGTTTTTATGAATACTGGGATGTTTTTAAGTTTTGTAGCTCTGAAGGATATAAATAGCCATTCACCAACATCTAAATATGCTGTTTTATCAAGTATATCTGGACTTATACCTGCAGCTTCAGCAATAACTCTCCTATCGTACTCTCTCGGTAGGGTTCCGGTGAAGAAGCTCTGTATTTGCTGTATTGCGTTAACGTTTAGGTGGGCTACACGTTGAGTACTTATCCATCCATGCAGCCTATATTTTCTTCCCTGTCTTAGAAGTCTCTCAACAGCTATGTTTGCATCGTAGGTATAGTCTTCTTTAGCAACTCTATCTGGAATGAATTCTTGAGCTTCATCAATAACTACTAGGACACGAGCACCTTGAATACTTTTTTTCCTCTCATCAAATAGCTTATTGATAAGTCTACTTGTAAATATTCTTGCATCATATATGTCGGGAATATAGATTACTGTAAGCCTCTCAAATTCACTATTAACTGGACTTGTAAGATTACTAGCTAATGCTTCAGGTGTTAAACCACGTCTTTTAGAGTCCTCCTTAGTCTCCCCAATAATTCTAGCTATATAATCTATTTTTGAGATTAGCTTTTCAGGTGGAAATCTTAACTTTCTCAATTCATTTTGGTAATTACTAATTATAGCTTGAATTTCATCATGTAGTTTATGGCTTACAATTTCTTTAAGACTTGTAGATGACGGTATGCTGTGCTTTCTTAATAAATTCTTAATATCTAAGGCGAGGCTTTTAGCTTCAGCTCTATCTTCCTCCTCTAATAGCTGTATTATGTCTTCAAGAGATTCTTCAGCCTCCATGCTGACTTTTTGAACTCTATCTTTACTGAATAGTTTCTGGACTGATGCTTCTAAAACGTTAATATTAATTTTTTCTAGGAGGGTTTCAGGAATAACCTGGGATGAAATGAAGGATTCAATGTTTTGATTAAAATTCTCAGTAGTATATATTACTCCATCTTTAAGAATTAGGTCGAGAAGACCTATACTATACTCTCCAGCAGTATCTATAATTGCTATTCTTGTATCAGGCATGTATTCAAATACTTTTCTAATAATAACAGATGTAATGTTTGACTTTCCAACACCTGTAAATCCAAATACTCCACCATGATACTTAATAAGCCTCTCAAGATTAATTGTTAACTCCCTATTAAACCCCTCCATAACTCCTATAGGGACACCGCCATGGACATTAACAAGCTTATCAACAGCTTCAATTGATAGAAGCTTAGCTTCAGAGCCTTCTAGTGGTGAAATTGTTTCATTCCTCTCGAAAACAAATTCTCCATTCTTAAACTTCATAATGTATCCTATGTATACAGAATATATATCTATCCATGTATCTTCACTAGCACCCCAGCTCTTATCGATTTTTTCAAGAAAGTCAAGCCTTAATGTTCTAGGCATGTTTGGACTCATAGATAGAAGCTGGTAATGAACTGGTTTAACTCCGATAACCTCATATATTAGATATACATCACCATCCCCCCCATATCTTTTAGAAGCTATAAAGCAGGGCTTTTCAAGCCTGCTTAAAACCTTAATATTGAATTCAGCCTCAAAAATACCAAGCATACTTGAAAGGGTTATTGATCCCTCTCTAACCATATATGTTCTCTCCTTAATCTGGGAGGATTTAAGCCTAGCCTTGAAGAAGCCGTTTAAATCATCGAATGGATTCATGAAATAAAAACCATTCATGAAATATAAACTTTACTAGATTCATTATTACTGTTTAAGATACTTCTTCTCAATACCTACAGCTACACTCCATAAGTTACCTATTCGTACTCTACCTACTTGGGAGCATAGCATTAATGCATCATATTTATCGAAGCCGAATTCCTCACACATCCATAGTATAAGTTCAAGGTAGGCTGTTCTAATAGCATTCTCTAATCCCCTATCAGCACTAGTAGTTACAATACACATTAACTCATCCTCTTTAACTATTCTAGGCCATCCTATCCTCTTACCCTTAACTAAGCCTAATTGAATTTTAACTTCAGCAGGCATTTCAATAGCTACACCTGAAATTTCTCCATCACCCTGTATGGCATGTACATCACCTACGTAGAGGAAGGCTCCATTATGGAATATTGGAAGATAAACTGTAGATTTTGGACATATATCAGGTATATCCATATTGCCTCCATGCCTACCTGGAAGAGCACTAGAAGATATTGCATCAATCTCTGGATAGGGGGCTGTAGCTATGGTTCCTATCATAGGCCTATATGGTAAGGAAATATCTTTAAATTGAACTTTTTCACCATTAACTCTACATATTACTGTTTTCTGCTTAAACGGCATATCTAGAAAGCTATGTATCGGAATTCCGAAAACGTATAGCTGACTAAGACTAAATAGGTATGTTGCACCCTGCCCTATTAACGGCTTTATATCAAGTACATCTATAGATAACGTATCCTTAGGTGTAGCGTCCTCAACATATATTGGGCCCACAACAGGATTTGCAAATGGAATCTTCTCTCGATCTCTTACATCTTCATTCTTCCTTATCTGCCCGGAAGCAGCATCCTCAACCTCTAAAATTAGAGTTTCACCAGGCTTAACATAGGCTACAGGCTTATCATACGGGTTAAAGGTATACTTCAACCCAACATCACGGTAAGAAATTTTTTTCAAGCAATCACCAAATATATTAATAACTACAGTATAAAAACCTATAATTATCTAGCAGCCTTACAAAGATTCAAACCACATATAGCTATACATTTAAACATAAATTAGGAAGTATATTTAACCTATCAGCACTTAAAACTAGACTCTAAACTTCCTACCAAACTCCTTATAGGAAAGATATATTGTTAGAAATCTGAATACATACATGACGTAGTCGTAGGATAAGCTCTATAAATATAGAAGCTATAAGCTTTCTGAATCAGTAAATACGTTTAAAGATGTAAAGCCTAGATAAATATTAGAAGCGTTTTAAGCATAGATATTTACGGGAAGTAAATACCCATTATGAATAATATTTATATATAGGACACCATATAGTATTATTAGAAATAAAATAATATAATATTAAATTATAATATAATACTACTAAAATACTATTAGCTGGTGGTTTATATGCCTGTTCAGAGGTTTAGAATAACTCCTACTGGTAGAAGTGCTTTGTTCAGAGCTAAGAGATGGTTTTACTCAAACTTCTATACTAATGCTTCTACAGGAGTTAGAGATGAGAATAAGAAGGTTTGGGTTGATTTAGCTACTAAACTTGTTGAGGAGATAAATAAGCGTAATGCTGCTGATAAGCCAACTAGGCTTACAGTAAATTATGAGGTAGGCCCACATGGCGAGTTTAAACCACTCTCAGTAACAGTAGAGTTGATGGAGATAAAACCTATAGAAACCTTTACTGTCTCTACATACAGTAGTGAGGAAGAGAAAAAGAAGTTAAAAGCTGAGCTTGAAAGAATAGTTAAGAAAGCAAAGGAATTAGGAATAAGTCTAAAGGATCTTGAAGAAATATCATAAATCAAACTAAACCTTATTTTTATAGTTAATTTAAGCTGTTTAGTAATGTCCATACTAAACAGCTTTTAGGAGGCTTAGAGGTTGATGGAGATAAGCGTATATATTGATCCACCACTCGGTGGATCAATATTTCTTACCCTAACTCCATCCATTAGTTTTAATGCTAGATCTCTAAAGTATACAGCTTCATTACCGACTGTTTAAGCTCATCCAGATCTAATCGTCTATAGGTGTGGGCTACTCTATTCCTAAGATTTAAGTTTACTAGCCTCATTACCATTTAGAAGTTTAGTTTCAGTCAGAATATCAGCTACTTCGGAGTAGGATGATGGCTTTCTTAATTCAAGCTCAGCAATAATCATTGAGCAAGCATCAAGCAAGGTTTGCAGTCCTCGTAAATCGCCCAGCGTAAGGAGTAAACATGCATCCAATCTTTAACCTCTATAACCTGAATAGATAGTAAATTAATAATTTCCAAGCTACCACCACTTCAATATTAAGGTTAATCCTTCATACTCTTATTTATACTATCACTTACATATTATAAGAGCTGAATTACCTATATACTTTTAGTATCCTTTAGTTTCTCTTAGTCTTTCAGCTTCTGAACGTATATCTCTAAATCTTCTTGATGCGAAGTATGCTTTATATTTTCTAGCTACTGATCCAAGCTCTATATCTGCTATACCCTTAATCATTGTTTGAGCTTGTTTGGAAAGTGTTTTAGCCAGCTTATCTGATAGGAATAGTAGATGATTATGTCCCATTTCCTCAATAATATTAGGATTATCCGATAGGCTTAAAACATAGAGGATGATGTTTCCAATAATGCTGTATTCATTACCCTCAATGAATGGCTTAATAGTAGTGGTTTTACTCTTCTCAATAGCTTTAACTTCTTTAACGTTTAGATTATCGAATAATGGATAGTATGGTCTATCATAACAGAATACTGGGCTTCTAATTGATGGATCAATATCTGAGGATCTGAGCTGGAAGTAGCTTTTCACGAGGAAACATTCTCTAGTTATAATTTTTCTTACAGCTTTAACCTCACTACCCTCTGTAAGAACTGTTGAGAAACAGTAATCATACTCTAATGTTCTCCATGGAGTTTCTATATTCTCATAGTTTAAAGCACTAAGTATTGTTAGTAGTGCTCGATCACTTCTCAAGTTAAACACTTTACTAGATAGATCTCCTCCCCCAGAAATCATCTTAACATTTCTAATAAGATCTGTAGCATTCGTATCCTTAGCTATTCCTACAACAAGTATATTGTTTCTCAAAGCTAAATCAATTATCTTATATAGTAGTATTAGATTTAAAGTATTTATATCTAGGGATGTTATCCATTTATTTCTAAACATTAATGGATGCCTCCGACTTTCTAAAATGTGTTCAATTACGTTTTTACATGCATATTCAACTTTAAACCAGTAGTTTACTAGGTTATCATTGATTTTTACATGGCCGTTTTTAACCTCAATAACCTCCCCGTTAAGTCTACTGTTAAGCTTAATAAGATCTCTAAAAGCTTCTTTCTTAACACCTACTCTTAATATTAAATCATTAATATTAACCCATTCACCTGGATGATTATCAATTAAATACTTTACTAAAGCATATTTAGCATATATGCTTCTTCTAGGAATATTGATGATTCCTGAACCTATATTTCCAGCAATAACTAAATCAGCTTTACTAACTCTACCCTTAGGAGTATCTAAACCCTCAATAATGCATGAGCTCTCAGACGTAAGAACTCTGAAATCTCTTAGGAGGGGACTATAGGATCCGGATATGAGACCGTCGAAAAGCAGAATCCTAACATTACCTTTATCTAAAGCCTTCATGCTTAATGTAAGTTCCGAAAGCTTCATTAATGCGTAGGATATGCTTTCAATACTTCTCGAAATCTCAAAATCGCTTGTTGAACCTCCAAGCTTAGGCTCAATAAATGGTAAATCCTCAATCCATAACGGTACACTAACAGTTAAAACCATATCCTTCTCCCTTTCAGGATTAGAAACATCAACTTTAACATCACCATTAACACTAAGCCTACCGTAATATCCAGCAGCACATACATATAGTAAAAGCATTTCAAGCCTCTCCTCCTGAGCTATAGATCCATCAACACCGAAAATCCTAAAACTACCGGAACCGAAAAATTGTTTAAAGAAATTGTTAAGAACTGTATAGTTAATATTTCTAAATAATGACTTAAGCCATTCCTGACCTGAAGCACTCCTCAACCTATCCTCAAATAGCTCTATGAGAAACCTAACAGATTCCGTAAGATGGGATGCATAGATAAATGATGAAGCCATAAAAACATAATGTAAGACCTAAATTTATACTTAACCATAAGCCATATGGACATTAAGCTATAATGTATCAGAGCTAGCGACCATCATCATAAATCAGTAAGGAACCAGACTCATCATCTACATATATTAATACACCACAAATTTAAAGATTACAGAACATTACACCAGTATTGCTAGCTTAAATCTCTAAAATAACCATTAATGAAGTATGCTTTAACATTTACATTCAGTAGTAGGTAGACTTCAAGGATATCTATAGCTACTATGTTAAGATTTAGAGAAAGCCTACAATTAGCCTAAATACATCATCACAACTACTAAGCCCAAAACCCTCTTAGATATGCTTAAATCCATTAAGTCAACGCATGGCAGAACCCAGATTAAGCCGTTAACCCTAGATGTTTTAACTAGGTTTTCCCCCTCCCAAGAGACTATTAGACGCCTGATCTTCATATATACCCTGTAATATAGTCTATCATCTTCAAGAACAGCCTTTGAGTCTAGGCCCTGAAACTTAATGTAGACCTATATAATGGTAAGTAAATTAACGCCTAAACCCTAACTGTTCTTAACGATAAGGTCTATAAGAGATTTATTAGCTTACGTGGATTAAGACTTAAACATCTGAACATCCCTACCCCAACGGCCCCTGCTTCCTCCACGAGTCTTAGCTTAGAGTGGAGTAAGCTGAGACAATGATATCCTAAACATAACCTATA
>JAWBQF010000043.1:0-17570 GCA_038845975.1 Methanomethylicia archaeon | reverse complement strand
AAAAACCAAATCCCAGCCGAGAACTTAGGTTCATAAGGTTTCTTAAGTCTTTCCAAAAGCTTTTCAGGAGGAAGCCTTAAAGCTTGAGCTCTAATATCCACAAAAGCTGCTCCTGGAACAACTTGACCTGCAGTTTTAATCACTTCCTCTCCATATGGCAACTTGAAACCATAATTTTCAAAATAAGAATATCTCAAGTTTTTAACCTCAATAATTAAATTTATAATTAATAACTTATATTTGTTTGGAATTTATTTTTGGAAGAAGATATTTTGAAAGTTTTTGAAAAAACCTACTTACTTATAAAAACTTTTATTAATAGTAATACAGTTTGTCTTGCATAGTATTATTTTACAGTAAACTACATTACTTCCTTTTTTATTAATCATCGAAAGATTTAAATAGAGTAAAAAACAAAAATTATTATGAGACCTCCTTACTGGAGGGTCTCTTTATGAGTGAAGAAAAAAAGGAAGAGAAGGCTGTTTCTAGGCGTAAGTATTTGGGGGCTGTTGGTGGTTTAGCTGTTGCTGCAGCTATAGGTTGGGGTTTAGCAGGATATTTAGCAAGCAAACCACCAGCAGCTGTAAAAACAATAACAAAAACAGAAACAATAACAGCAACAACAACACCAAAGCCAACATATGACTATAAAACAACTTTTCCAGTACCTTCTGGTGCTACTCCTAAAGAAAGGGCAATTAATGGAGCTCTTATGTATTTAGAAACATTTCCTGAAGCTAAAGGAACAACATTAGTCATCTCCGTAACTCCTGGATCTGAAGGACACTTTGATCCTAAATATTTTAAAGAATTTACTGATGCTACAGGATTAAAAGTTAAATATGTGACTATAGCTTGGGAGGATATAGTTCCAAAGTACACAGCTGAAGCGGTAGAACATTCTGGTGCTTATGATTTGATACTTCTGTGTCCACAACATTATTTAGGTACATTTGTTGAAAAAGGATTGGTTCTTGATCCTGAAGCCCCTCCGGCTAATTATTATCAAAGGTATCAACCGCAATGGAAAGATGAACCCCCCTCACCTCCAGCTCCAGCCTTTTACACTGGTGTGAACTGTTACATGGGTAAATTATATGGTATAGTGTACGATTACGATTTATGGACAAATCATTATAGAGCTGACTTATTTGAAGATCCTAAAGAACAGAAAGCTTTTTATGATAAATATGGATATGAATTAAAACCACCTAAAACATGGAAAGAATTTAAGGATATAGCAGAATTCTTCACTAGACCTCCTGAAATGTATGGAACATGGGTTTATGTTCCATACGCATGGAATAGAAGAAACTATAAGCAAGCACTTGCATCAAGAGGTGTCGATTACTTTGATGAAAACATGGTACCACAGATAGATACACCACCAGCATTAGAAGCTCTTGAATTACTAAAATGGTTGGTAGATAACGTTTGTCCACCAGAGGTTAAAACAGCTATATGGGATACCGCATATGACTATTTCGCTAGAGGTAAAATAGCAATGCTATTATCTTGGGCATCATTAAAGAAATACTGTGAAGCTAAAGGTCTTGGAACTAAAGTAAAGAATGCTTTATGTCCAGGGTTCCCAACTAAAGATGGACGAGTAAGACATGCAGCAATGATTGGTGAATCTCATATAATGTTCGTAAATCGTTGGTCTAAGCGTCCAGAATTAGCTTTTGCTTTACTCACATACTTTGCTGATCCTGAGGTTAGCGCAAAGGTTGTATGTGATCCAGCAGGTTTTCTAGAACCTTTCAGAGTAGGTCATTTTGATGATCCACTTGTTCAAGCATCTTATGGAGGAAAATACTATACTGATGTTTTAAAGGAAAACTTTGATTGGATTGTACCAGATATCAACTTGTTTGGAGCGCCTGAATATGATGACGTATTAACAAAACATGTTAATGCGGTTTTAACTGGTGGTGAATCTCCAAAAGAAGGAATGAAAGCTGTGCATGACGCTTGGGAAGCGATTACAGATCGTATAGGAAGAGAAAAGCAGATACAAGCGCTTAGAACATTCGGTCCTCCAGAGCATAAAGGGTATGGTCCCAAACTTGCACCGTTAATGAATCCATATCTTTAAACCTAAAACCTCCTCTTTTCTTTTTTATAAATTTAATATTTTGTTTATGCCTTAATTCTTATGGTCCCTTATTTTAATACTAAAAGTGGAGGAAAAATTTTAACTTAATGGGGAGGATGTATAATCGTTAAAATGCGCATAAGAAAAATTTATAAGTGAATAAGCGTTAAAATAATAATTTCGACTCTTTACTGCTGGTGCATTAACTATATGAAGAATAAATGGAAAGAGGCAATCCTAAAATTTGGTGAAACTCCTTCAGGTAGATTCTTAATCTTTCATGGTCCAATTTACGTATTACTTTTCTTATTATTGCTCTTTCCATTTCTTCTAGAGATTTACCTTAGTTTCTCTGATTGGGAGCCTGGACGAGGAGAATGGTGGTTTGCTCATTTTAACTATGGTTTAGGATTTATTAGAGTATTTAAAGATATTAGACTTTGGCTTTCTGTTGGTAGAACTTTTCTAATGGCAGGTATAGCAGTTAGTTTAGAATTCCTTTTAGGATTAATTGGTGCCTTACTATTTTCAAGAGCTTTTATAGGGAAAAAAATTCTTATAACAATGTTTTTAATTCCAATGTTTTTTATGCCTGTTGTTGTAGGATATAACTTTTGGATGATGTTCCAGCCAACAGGTCCAATTAACTTTATATTCGGAAAGTTAATAGGGCGAGAAATTATCTACCCTTGGCTTTCTAGAGCAGGATCCGCGATGATTGCAATAATACTTACGGATGTTTGGCAATGGACACCATTTATGTTTCTAATATTATTTTCTGGTATGGTTTCCTTACCTCAAAGCCCGATAGAAGCTGCTAAAGTATTAGGGGCCTCTGAATGGCAAATAATTCGGTACATAAAACTTCCGATGCTAAGGAATATTATGATTATAGCTTTAGTAATTAGGTTTATAGAAGCTATAAAACTATTTGATATGCCATTTATTTTAACTGGGGGAGGACCTGGATTCGCAACAGAAACATTATCAATCTACACATATATAGCAGCTATTCATGCTGGCCTGCTTGGATATGGTTCATCAATAGCTATGATTATTTTAATTCTTGTTTTGTTTATAACTTCACCTGCTGCTAGATCAATTTTAAGAAGGAGAGAAAGATGAGTGTAGAAGAAGTAGCTGAAAAACAAACAATAAGTGGTTGGATCTTAATTTTAATAGGATTAGTGCTAACATTATTCCCAATATTTTGGATAATATCCACTTCTTTGAAGTCCATTGGAGAATGGGTTACTTACCCCCCTATCTTTATTCCAGAGAAATTAGCAATTGATAATTATATAAGCATCTTTACTGGTGGAGCGCTTGGTGGAGGCTTTGTAGCTAGGGTTCCTAATGTTACTAAATCTATAATAGATAGTGCCATATGTAGTGCTGGAGGGACAATTCTATCATTAGTAATTGGGTTACTAGCAGCTTTTGGAATAAGTCGTTACAGAATGGGGGGGGAATTCTTTCCTATATTTCTTCTTGCAGCTCGCATGGCTCCACCTATAGTTGCGGCAATACCTCTCTTAATACTATACTCAATTATAGGGCTAGTAGATACATATATAGGGTTAATTCTAGCTTATGCATGTTTTACATCTCCATATTCAACTTGGATGATTGCTAGTTTTATAGAAGAAATACCTAAAGAACTTGAAGAAGCCGCTCAAATAGACGGTATGTCTGCATTAGAATCTCATTTTAAAGTTACCTTACCATTAATTAGAGGAGGAATCGCAGCTACCGCTCTTTTTGTATTTATATTAAATTGGTGCGAATTCTTATTGGCATTAATATTGACGCATGGCGCAATAATAACAATACCAGTTCAAGTTAAAAACTTCTTTACATATTCTGGTCAACTTTATGGCCCACAGGCTGCATTTGGTACTGTAGTAGTTATACCGCTTATAGTCTTTTCATTAATTATTCAGAAACATCTAGTAAGAGGCTTAACTTTCGGAGCGATTAGGGGATAAAAATTGACTGAAGTAAAATTAGTGAAACTTAGAAAAGAATTTGGAAAGCTCGTAGCTGTTAACGATTTAACCCTTACGATTGATAGTGGCACTCTTGTATCTTTCCTAGGGCCATCAGGATGCGGGAAAACTACCACATTAAGAATGATAGCTGGTCTTACTTCACCAACAAGTGGGGAAATATATTTTAATGATAAAGTAGTAAATGAGTTAAAACCTCAAGAAAGAAATGTTGGGCTTGTATTCCAAGATTATGCTATATTTCCAACAATGAACGCTTTTGATAATATAGCTTTTGGATTAAAAATTAGAAAAGTGCCTAAAGAAGAAATTCGTAAAAGAGTTATGGAGGTAGCTGAACTTCTTAATATTCAGGGTATATTAAATTTAATGCCAAAACATATGAGTCAAAGTGAGCTCCAAAGTGTCGCATTAGCTAGAACACTTGTAACAAATCCTTCAATTCTCTTGCTTGATGAACCTCTTAGCAATTTAGATGCTGCTCTTAGAGCTAAAATGAGAAGAGAGATAAGAAGGTTACAAAGAACTATTAAACAAACAGTAATATATGTAACGCATGATCAACTTGAAGCCATTGCTATTTCAGATAAAATAGCTGTAATGAATTTAGGTGTTTTACACCAATATGGTACTCCAAAAGAAATATATAATACTCCAAAGACAAAATTTGTAGCTGGGTTTATTGGAGCCCCTCCAATGAATTTTCTAGATTGTAGTTTCGTTGATAAAGATGGAGGATATCTTGATTTTGGAATTGCTAAAATTGATGTTTCAAAATACCGAGAAATAATCTTAAAAGAATGCTCCAGCAATGAACTAATTTTAGGAGTAAGACCAGAAAATATTAAAATTTTTCACGAACCTGTATCAAAAAACTCTATAGAGGTAATTATAGAAGCTTATGAACCTCTTGGAAGTGAAGCAATAGTTGATGCTACTCTAGGGCAGTACTTAATGAGAATTTCTACTTCACGAACATTTATTGCTAATCCTGGAGAAAGAAAATATATAGAATTTGATATCAATAAAATTCATATAATAGACAAGAAAACCGAAAAAGTTATTGTATAAAGGGGGTTTATTTTAATGGCTTCTGTAAAATTTGAGAATGTAAGTAAAAGCTTCAGAGGAAAGAAAGTATTACAGAACGTAAGTTTTGAGGTGAAAGACAAGGAATTTTTTTGTATATTAGGTCCACCAGGTGCAGGAAAAACTACAACGCTTAAAATTATAGCTGGTGTAGTTAAAGCTGATGAAGGAAATGTATATATTGATAACCAATTAGTGAATGATTTACCTCCACGTTATAGAGATGTTTCAATGCAATTTGAAAATCTTGTTTTATTTCCAGACAAAACTGGTTATGAGAATATAGCATTCCCATTAAGGATTAGAAGAATAAGTGAAAGTGAAATAAAAGAAAGCGTAATGAGAGTTGCTAAATTGCTTAAAATAGAGCATCTTTTGGACAGGAAACCTGCTACTTTTAGTGGAGGTGAAAGACAAAGAGTAGCTTTAGCAAGAGCTATTGTTAGGAGACCTAAAGTGATCCTGCTTGATGAACCATTAAGCAATATAGACGCTTTACTTAGAATAAATATGAGAGTTGAACTTAAGCGGTTAGCAAAAGAGATAGGACAAACGATTATATTTTCAACTCATGATCAAGCAGAAGCAATGTCTATGGCTGAAAGAATATGTGTACTATTTAATGGATGTGTAGAACAAATTGGTTCCCCTAATGAGCTTTATAATCATCCCGCTAATAATGTGGTTGCTCAAATGATTGGTTCACCTCCAATGAATCTAAATGAATACTTTTATGAAGAGAAAAATGGAAAAGCCTATTTAATTGGACCTTTTAAGATAGATGTAAGTAATTATGCTGAGTTGCTTAGAACTTCAACAGAGTTTTTGGTTGGAGTTAGACCTGAAGATTTATATTTATCTGATGAACCGCATTCCGAACGTGCAATAAAGGTTACTATAGTGGATTACGAATCTATTGGTTCTAAAACTTTAATAAAGGTAGAAACAAATGATAAAAAAGTTCTTGAAGTTATAGGGGATCCTTGGGTAGAGTATAAAATAGATAAACAAATGTGGTTAGATTTAAATCCAGAAAAAATACACATTTTCGATAAGAAAGGGAAGGCTTTAATATAATAAGGGTGAAGAGAGAATGTATGAATCTTTAGCTATAGTTGGATTACTCGCATTTGGGTTATTCATAATATTTATAGTTTATACAACAAAAGTCGTTCCTAAAGTTATTAAGGGAATTTTATGGTTTTTAGCAATATTTGGAATTATTGATGGAATAGTTCTTCTTAAAACATGGCAATATTCAATACTATTTCATTTATGGTGTACCGGTATTTTATTTATGTTTATATTGCTTATAATATCTGGAATAAAATTTAAATTAAGTAAAGAGTAATTGTATTTCCAATGGAAGAGCACGGCAAGGTTGCAAGTTTGCATTCATTATTGTGTCACCATCTACTTCTAGAGCGTAATGAGCTCCTTCCTTAGTAGCATGAAGAAGGTTCCTAACTTTTACAGCATCTCCCATGAGTACTGCTTTAACTCCAGCCTTTATTAACTCCTTATATGGACCTATATTAGGCTCTGTATGAGCGAGCACTACTGTATCAATACTTATTTCTCGTTTAACGAATTTATTATCTCGAATTACAACTTTATTATTTGAAATCTCATGAACAGTAGAGTTTGTAATTATTCTCACAGGTATATTAGCAGTTTTACCGGTAAGGCCTTCACCATTTTTTCCCGCTAATCTCTTCATTAAAACATCACGATGTACAGGTTCTATTGTTGATGCAAACTCTTTATTTTCAGTTACAATGAAAACTTCTTTTCCAGCAAAAGCTAAGGCTTCTGCTGTATCTGCTCCAGCAAAATGATCTCCCCAAATTAAAACTTTCTCACCTACTTCAATAGGTCCTGGTCTATCACCTGGATGCCATGGACAATTAAATTTATCACATCTAAGAACATCTTCAAATTTAACTGCTTTTTCTACTCCAGGTATATCTGGTTTAAAGCTTTTTGCTCCTGTACCAATTAATACAAAATCATATTTACTTAATTCATCTAATGAAGGTTCAACTCTTAAATTAACCTCTACATTTAACTTTTTCATTTGATTTCTTATCCAATCCATGTACCATCTCATCTTTGATTTACCAGGAACCATACAGCAATATTTCATAGCTCCTCCAAGCTCTCCTTCCTTTTCAAATATTGTGACTTTATGCCCTCTTAAACTAGCTATCCTAGCAGCTTCCATTCCCGCTGGTCCACCGCCAATTATTGCTATCTGCATTCTTTTAGAAGCTTTAGGTATATTCCAAAATCTTTCATCTCCTACTGCTGGATTAATTGCGCATTTAAGTTCATGTTTAATCATAAGTGATTCTTGCCAGCATCCAACTAAACATGAAATACATTTTCTGATATCTTCAGTCTTTCCATAGTAAGCTTTTAGTGTCCAATATGGATCTGCTATAAATTGTCTTGAGAATCCAACCATGTCAGTTTTATTTTCTGCTATTAATCTATCACAAAATCCCGGGTCTCTAAGACTATGACTGATTATAACTGGAATAGAAACTGCTTTTTTAATAGCTTCAGCCATGTAAACACACCATCCTTCCGGATAATACATAGGATCCATTACAGGGCCTGGAGTATCAAAGGTACCAGCACTTATATCAAGTGCAGCAACACCAGCATTCTCTAAAACTTCCGCAATTTTTATGCTTTCGTTAAGCGTTCTTCCGCCAGGAACAAATTCATCAGCTGAATAACGGAATATTATTGGGAAATCTGAACCGCATTTTCTTTGTATATCTTTTATTATCTCTAGGGGGAATCTCATTCTATTTTCAAAGGAACCGCCAAATCTATCATTTCTCCTGTTTGTATATGGACTCATAAATTGAGCTATAAGATATCCATGAGCAGCATGAAGTGTTACCCCATCAAACCCTGCTTGTTGAACCCGCCATGCAGCTTCAGAAAACTTATCTATCAAAGTGTATATTTCCTCAATAGTCATAGCTCTAGCTTCCTTTCCTTTAGCCTCAGCTGTAGCATATACTATTTCATGTCCAGCTGATGCTGGTTGATACGTAACCAAATCACTACATGAAACTTGACCATACCTTGGTATAGCTGCTTGCCTACCTGGATGCTGTATTTGTACTGTACACTTAGCTCCGTACCGTTGCATAGCTCTAGCTAACCTATGAAGACCAGGTATATAATTATCATCGTCAGCTACAAGACATGTAACAGTTGGACGGCCAGTTTTACTATCAGGAGTTGTAGCTCCCACCTCTATTAATCCAACTCCAGACTTAGCTATTTCCTCATGATAATGTATTACTCTTTCATTAACACTTCCATCAGCATTTGAACTACTTATATCTGTAGGGACATGAACTATCCTATTTTTTATTTCGATATTTCCTATCCATATTGGCTTGAAAAGATTCGGGTACTTAAGGTTAGAAAACAAAAACATCCCCCCAATTTTAAAAGCTACAACTATAAATTCCAACTATTTATTATGTTTATTACTCTTTATAAGTTTTTTCATTATAAATAATACTTTATTCAACAGCAATTACTAACACAAAAATTTATTAGCTTCTTCTAACCCTACAATAAAATTTAAGAGGGATTAAATTATGAAACTTGGTTTTATTGGATTAGGCAAGATGGGAAAACCTATGGTTTTAAATCTATTGAAACGGGGTCATGAAGTAGTTGCCTATACACCGCATAATATAACAGCTCTTAAAGAGGTTGAAGCTAGAGGAGCAATTATAGCTGAATCTTTAAGGGATCTTGCTCGCAAACTTCCAAAACCGAGAGTTATATTTCTATCGATTCGCGCAGGAAAACCAGTTGATGAGACGATAAATGAGTTACTTCCAGAGCTTTCAGAAGGAGATATAATTATAGATGCTGGGAACTCCTACTTTAAAGACTCTATTAGGAGAGCTAATTGGCTTAAAGAAAAGAAAATATACTTTCTGGATGTAGGGACAAGTGGTGGAATAGAAGGAGCTGAAAAAGGTGTGTGCTTTATGATAGGAGGAGATAAAGAAGCTTTTGAAATTGCTAAACCAATATTTGAATCATTATCTGCTCCTGGAGCATATGCGTACTTAGGAGAGAGTGGCGCTGGACATTACGTCAAAATGGTTCATAATGGTGTGTTATATGCAATATTGGAAGCGTATGGTGAAGGTTTTGCTTTATTAAAATCTGCCCCTTATAAATTAGATTTACCTAAGATTGCAGAAATATGGAAAAAAGGTAGTGTTGTAAGATCTTGGTTGCTTGAGTTAGCCGAGAGAGCTTTAAAGAAAGATCCAGAGTTAAGTAAAATAGGACGTTGGATAGGAGGTGGTGAAACTGGAAGATGGGCAGCTCAAACAGCATTAGAATTAGAAGTTCCAGTACCGGCTATTAATGCTGCTTTAAATATTCGTTACTCCTCGAGAAATAACGACTCATTTATTGCAAAAGTTATTTCAGCATTAAGATATGAGTTTGGCGGTCATGAATATAAAGAGGCTTAACAATTACTTCCTTTTAATAACTTTACTGTTTCTTTCATATCATTGCTATTAAACAATGCATTACCTACAATTAAGGAGTGGGCACCAGCAGTAATTACTTTTTGTGCATTCCCCAAATTTATTCCTCCATCTACTTTAAGTTCAATTTTTAAAATTTTCTTATCTATAAGCTCATGTACTTCTTTAATTTTTTTTACCATCACAGGTATGAATTCCCATGAATTACTCTTCATTACATCAACTGTAACTACAGTTACTGAATCTACCATATCTAAAACCTGAGATATGCTTACTGGTGGCGTCTCAGGCAATAACGCTATACCTGCTTTTACTCCATACTTCTTAATTAAATCTAATGCCCAAATAATTTTTCCAAGAGCTTCCACATGAATTGTAATGGAATCTGCACCAGCATTTATTAGTGGTTCTATATACCTCACAGGATCTAACAAATAGCAATGTATATCAAAAGGCAAGCAACTTAATTTTCTTAATGATTTAATTAATATAGGACCAAATGTAATTGTATTAGTTATACTTCCATCCATTACATCAAAATGAAGGAAATCTACACCGCTTTCTTCTGCTTTTTTTACTTCATCCGCTAAATGAGAAAAACGTGCAGAAAGTATAGACGCCCCAACCTTCACTCCACTCAATATGCGAACACCTGTAAATGCAATATTAATGATTAGCTCCCACTTCTTCCGCTTCCTTAACTAAATCTAATTGAATTAATTTTGCTTTAGTTGGTATTCCTTCTTTTGACCATCCTCTAGCAGCATAATATTCATCAAGCATTTTTTCAAGTTCAGATGGCTTAATAAGGCTTCCTTTAGATGCTCCTTCAGGAATTGGCTCATGAAGTATTCGATATGGTAGTGTATCATCTTTTCTTGTTAATCCTTCTCTAACATTGTAAGCTCTTTCTAAATTGTATACGCGTTCAGCCATTAAAAGAAGTTCAGAAACTTTAAATTCTTTTCCAGTAGCCGCCTTTATAAAACTAGGCAATTCCTCTACATAAAAGAAACCTCTAGAAAACTTACATAATCCTAACATATCATATAAAGTCATTATATCTTCATGAATTTTTACCATGAAACCTTTTCCTTCCACTGAAAATCTGTCAACACCACTAAATTTCCACCATGAACCTTTAAGCTCTGCAGAATAGCATATAGCATTTAAATGATCAGCTCCACGTACAGATACAGCAAATGATAATCCAACACCTTTTAATCCTCTTACATCATAACCTGGTAACTCCATTCCTTTCACATGCATTGCAAACTCTTCAGAGCGTTTACCCAATTGCTCACTTGCAGATTTAACGCCATCCGCTAATAACCTTCCTAACTTTCCTTTGCGAAAAGCGATTTTTCTTAGAACTTCAAGAGCTGCATCAGCATTACTAAAGTTAAGTTCTAACCCATCAGTGTCTTCTTTAGAAAGAAGACCCTTCTCATAGGCTTCCATAGCCCAAGCAATTGTTAAACCTGCTGAGATTGCATCCAAACCTAGTAGATCACATTCCATGTGTAACCTGGCAACAGCTTCTATATCATCTATTTCAAGAGCGCCTCCTAAAGAATAAATAGTTTCGTATTCTGGACCATCAAGCTCTGTTCCAGCATATTTTCCTGAACTAATTCTAAATATCCTACCGCATGGCTTATTGCAATGTGGACATGCTTTATTTCTTACAGTATAAATAGGCGCCCAATAATATGGATCTAATTTAGACTTTTCGTTATCCTTAAGTTTTTCATAACTTAATTTAAAATATCCATACTGCCAATTTCTGCTTGGGAAAACACCTCTATCCATATTCATCCAATCGTAAAACTCTGAAGTACCGTATTTTTTTTGAAGCTCTGATTTTTGGTCTTTACTAAGGATTTTTCCCCATTTCACTGCAAGCTCTCTTACTTCATCTGGATTTGCATATTCAACTTGTTTTGTTCCCTTTACAACTATTGCTTTCAATTTTTTTGAACCCATCACTGCTCCTAATCCTCCCCTTGCCGCTTGTCGTTCTTCACAATCTATCCCTGCTATTCTACTGAGATTTTCTCCAGCAGGTCCAATCACAACTGTTGCAGCATTACCATAGCGTGACTTAATTGTTTTTGTGGATTCACGTACATTTAAGCCCCAAATTTCATTACAAACTTCAATAGATGCGTTACTATCTTCTATATAAATAAGACAAGGCTCATTTGAGGCTCCCTTAATTATTAAAATATCAAATCCTGCTTTTTTTAAAGCGACTCCAGCCCAAGCTCCAACTGTAGATCTTCCAATACCTCCAGTTAATGGTGACTTTGCCATAAATGTAGTTTTAGAAGCTGTTGGTAAACCTGTTCCAACTAAAAGGCCTGGAGCCATTATTAATGGATTATTTAATCCAAGCGGATTCACTCTTTTTCCTTCATCATACAAAATTCTAGTTGCTAATCCAACTCCACCTAGATATGTTGATTGAAGAGCTTCATCGAGTTTGAAAACTTCAATATGCTTATCCGTGAGGTTTACACGTAAACCTTTGCCTGTTACACCTTTCACCTTACTACACCATTCTAACTCTTTCTATAAATTTTTAATGGACGTAACTTAGTGCTTATTATAAACTTCTTTATTTCTTGAAGAGTACCATGCTCACCTTTTGGGTTAGAGATATAATATGCTGCAGTAGCATTAGCCAGTAAGAGGCGTTCTTCAGGCTCAAGCCCTATTAATTCGCCATAAGCGTTTCCAGCTTGCCATGCATCTCCTGCTCCAGTAACTCTTAAAACATTAACATCAAAGGTTGGAACAAACCATTCTCCATCCCTACCTATTGAGGCTGAAAAATATGGAGTATGAAGATCAACTCTTATATTAAGCTCATCCCTAAGGCATTTAGCGCATTCAATTCCTAACTCTTCTATTCTCATTTGTCTTACCATATCTAGATATTTTTCATCAAAGTAAGAGGCGAACCATATCGCTTCTCCTTCGTTAACACCAAGTACATCAAATTTTTTTGGAATAAAAACACGTTCAATAAGCTCTTTAATTTCTCCTTTCCTTTTTATAGGATCTCCAGGATCAAAAAATTTTCGGCAACCAGACTTAGGTATTTCAAAAATTTTTTCCGCCAGTTCTGTGCCTCTTGTATTCATACTCCACTGGGTTAATAAAAGATATTCGGTTTCTCTTATTACATTTAAATCTTCAGGTTCAAGATCCTCAAAGCTGAAATCAGCTACAGATCCAGGATAATTAAACATTAAATTCACTATTCTATCACTATATTTAAGTTCTATTGCTACGGTCATTGCCATTTCTCCAGTAGTTTTCACATGAGTTAAATCTATATCTTTTCCTTTAGCGAAGAACTGCATTAAATATAAACCTAACTTGCTTGTTTTTCCTATATAATGGACATGAGCTCCTAAAGAAGCTAATGCCGAGGATGCGTTAAAGCCTTTCCCCCCCCTTAATATTTGCTGTTTTGTCTCTGAAATTTCTCCTCCACCAAACTTTGCAAGCTCGTTTATTTTTTTAATATATGATTCAAATGTTCCTCCATTTCCAATATAAGTGACAAAGTGGTCAAGAAAGAAATCATGCATTACTGTCACATCTGGTTTTCGGTCTGGCGCTCGTATCTTTTTAACAATCTCTGTAAGATCCATAAGTTTATGCACCTAATGAACAAATAAAGTAACCGTATTCATCTTTATAGTACTATAGTGGAAAAAATAAAAGTTGTGGTTTTAAGTAACTAACAAAAGCTTATACTCCTTCAAGAACAGATCTAGGATTATACGTTCCTTGTTGAACCTTCGGTATGAAATCCTCTATACCTTCTGGTGGAAATCTAAGCTTTCTCCCGCTTTCCGCTGACATATAACATGCCATAAGTAACTTTACTATAAACAAACCATCATACCAATTTTCTCGAGGCATTTTTCCATCAAGAAATGAATTAACCATATGTTGATCTTCCCATTGATAACCATATACAAAGCTTTCATCATCTAAAACTGGCATTAATCCCTGTTCAGCCAATTGTTTCTCCATAAAGTCTTCTCCAGCAGGTCCTTTAACTTCACGACTAAAGAATACATGAAGATATGGTTGTTGATCATTTATGTACATCATATATTCAGGTCCAATTAACTCAAAAAGGAGACGCATCCCTGGTCCCATGAAACTCCAAGAATTTATCGTTTCAGTAATTAATATTTCTCCATTCCTCGTCTCGTAAATAACACTTGATCTAGCATAATCTTCTGCAGGTTCTTTAACATAATCTACTTCCCCTTTCCATTTTTCTTTAAGAATTTTTACATATTTTGGTGTAGCCCATTTTAAGGTAGCCATTTCAGCACTAACTGTTCTAGGTGTGAGGGCTTCTTTCTCTTCATCTGGACTAGTTAATAGAAAGCGTGCAGCTTCAAGGCTATGACACATCATATCCATAGCAACTCCACCGCCAGTGTTTTTGCCAATCCAGAACCATGAAGAATGCGGGCCAGAATGCTCTTCAGCAGCTCTAGCTAAATACGGTCTTCCCGCTATGGCAGCTCCTCGCCTCCATATAATTTCTTTCCCTCTCACAACAGATGGCATAAAAACGTTATTTTCTAGATATCCATGAGGTATACCAGCCTTTTCGATAAGATTCACAATTTCCTTAGCCTCTTTTACGTTTCGTGCTAATGGTTTTTCACAACAAACACCCTTTAATTCAGCTTTACCTTGAGTAACTTCTTCAACTATTGTTTTAACAGTGTTCACTCTAAGGAAGTTAGGGTTGCATATCCAAACCGCATCAACATTAGGGTCTCTCACCATTTCCGCCAAATCAGTATAAACTTTAGGTTTCCCAATTCTAAGATTTTCACAGAAAGCAGCAAATTCTTTTCCCTTTTCCTCTGTTCTTGAACAGACACCAGTTATTTCAGCATTTCTTACAGTAACAAAAGCTCTAGCATGAAAAACGCTTACAAAACCTGTTCCTATAAAACCAACTTTTAATCTTTCCAATTAAACTTAAACCCTCCTAAAAAACATAGCCCCATAAAAAAGTCTTCTTACAAGAGCTATTTAAGGTTTTTCTCTTTTAGATTTGATTCTTTAAGACACCTAAATTTTTAACTTTCAAGCTTAAGCTGTTTAAAGTCAAAAGTTTTCCATTTCACTCATAAAAGGTTATATACTAAAAGTAGAACTCAAATAATTAGGGGCAAAATAGGAATTGAATGAAAAATTCGAAAAAATTAAAGAACAATTAATTAATGGAATAGTCTCATTAGATAATGAAGCAGTTAGGAAGGCAGCGCAAGAAGCTATAGAAGTAAGAATGAATCCTGTTGATGTTCTTCGTGCGCTTGCTGAAGGAATGAAGATTGTAGGTAAAAAATGGAGTGAATTAGAATTTTTTATGCCAGAAGTCCTAGTAGCAGCTGATGCATTTTATACCGGAATGGAAATAATAGAACCGATTTTAATAGCTAAGAAAAGTGAAAATGTGTTTACAGGAACAATGGTAATTGGAACTATATTTGGTGATATTCATACAATCGGAAAAAGTGTAGCAAAAGCTATATTTACGGCGGAGCTTGGATTAAGAGTGATAGATTTAGGAGTTGATGTTCCTCCAACAAAGTTTGTGGAGGCTATTAAAGAATATAATGCTGATATTGTAGGGCTTGGAACTTATATGAGCGAAACTTTTTATAATATTCCAAAAGTTATCGAAACATTAAAGAATGCAGGATTAAGAGATAAAGTAGTAATTGTTTGCGGGGGACCAGCTGTTGAATGCAAAAAAGCAATAGAACTGGGAGCAGATGGAGGTTGGAATGATGCTTGGGAGGCTGTTGAAGGAATAAAAAAGCTATTAAGAGAAAAAGGAAAATGGTGATTAAATGACTAGAGAATTACTTTCTGTTAAGGAATGGATCGAAAGACTTAAGGGTATAGAAAATATTGGTAAAATGACGCATTGGGAAAGAATGGAAAAAGCGTTTAACTTAGAAGAACCAGATATAGTTCCGGTGGCGCCAGAAGCTGATTATTGGTGCTGTTATTATCAAGGTTATACGGCATGGGAGATTTTTGAAGGAGAAAATGCTGTTGCAAAAAGAACGCATGCGTTAATTAAAACTTGGGTTGAATTTCGATGGGATGCTATATGGCAGTATGTTGATCTTTCTGAAGAGCTTGATCCTTTAATACCTCCAGAAAAAAGAAAGGAACATTATATTATTAGGGGTCCAAAAGACTATATAGTTTTTAAACCAGTTGTAACAACGCTTGATGAAGCGATAAAACTTTTTCAAGATAAAGTTTGGGAGAAATACGGTTACGGTCATGCAGCTGATTATTTTATACCTCATTTACAACAACTTTTAGAATTTCAAAAAGGTATGAATAATTTTGTACCCATTATCACTGGAGCTGCAACTCCAAGTAATCACGCTGAAACAATAGTTGAAGTTCAAAGATTCTTAAAGTGGATGATAACTGAACCGAAGCAAAAAATGCATGATTATATGGATTTAGTTCTACAAGAAAGGTTAGCTGCTTTAGACAGTTATAAAGAGTTCGCAGCCAAAAATGGTTGCAAATTTTTCTGTTGTTGGGGTGGAGGACGAACTTGGGGACCGAAACATTGGGAGGAATTCGGGGAATATGATGAAATATTTGTTGAAAAAGCTAGGAGAATTTTTGAAAACATTTTTTGGCATGTATGCGGAATGAACCTAAAAGAAACAATAATTCGATTGGCCACGCGTATTCCAGTCAAGGCTGTGCAATTTGACACACCATTAAGGCAATATAAAATGGATTGGCCAGAATGGTTTAAATGGGTTGCTAAACAATTTAAGGGCAGAAGATGCTCAATGAGTTCTCCAACTACACAATTGCTTATGCATGGAACACCAGACGAAGTGAAAGCTATGGTTAAAACTTTCATTAAGCATACGACACCTTACACGACAGCAGTTGTAATGACTCCTTGTGAGGTTGGAGCTTATACACCACCTGAAAATATAAAAGCGATTGTGGAAGCGGCAAGAATTTATGGAAAGTATCCAATTCAATATTAATTTAATCTCAGTATTCAAATATAGAATTAAATAATTGAAGAGAACCGAAATAAAGTGAATATTACATTTACTTTTAGGATTTTATTATTCTAACTAAGGAATAATATAAATTAAATTCCTAGCTTTCCTTTACTTTACTTTTGATAGAATTAAAATAGGTAAATTCTTGTTTTTCAGAAGTTTTGTGAAGATATAAAACTAATTTTAGCTTTTATCTAAAGTTATGGTGGGGCTGGCCGGATTTGAACCGGCGATCACGTGGGTTCTCGGCTTTTAACTCCCAAGCCACGTAGCCTAGACCAGATTTGCCTCGCAGCCTTTTTAAGGCTGAGATCTAGCCGACAGCCCCTTCTATTTTAGAAGTATTTAAAAGTTAGCTTTTAAATTTTTCTTTTGAATTTTACTCTTAAAAAATATTTTACGTACGTATAATAAATATAAAACTTCGTTTGAAAATATAATTATTGTTTAAAAATCTGTTTTCAATTGAAAGTAGTAAAAAATCTGAAAAATTAAAAGGAACAAAAATTAATTGAAGCTTATTTTAAAGATAGAAAAGCTTTATGAGCGATGGTTATGCAAATCTTATGTAATGATAGAAGAACATTATAAAAGTAATAGTTTAAGCATTAGCATTAATATTCTTACTAAATGAAGTTTTAACCATTTTTCATTCTAACTAAATGCTATAAATTTATCTTCTTCAATTAATAAAACTTAAGACGCCTGCACT
>JAWBQF010000042.1:0-17965 GCA_038845975.1 Methanomethylicia archaeon | reverse complement strand
CGCTTAAACCTATCCCAAGCAGTCTTATATGAGCCATACTTAATTGGTATATCCATCCAACGGCAACCAGTAACAAGAACATATAGGATTCCGTTAACAATAATCCTATCGTTAATCCTAGGCCTACCAGTCCTAGCCCTAGGAGGAAGCAAAGACCTAATAAGCTCCCACTCACTATCAGTAAGCTCCCTAAACTCCATAACAAAACCTTACTCAGAAACATTTAAATAGTTTTCAGATGAGTTCAATGATAATAGGTGTTTTTTATGGGGTTGGGGAAGACTTTAGCTTTAAAGGGGTTAACATTAATAATTGTACTTATTAGTGTTCTACTATTTACTGTTTTAATAATTGGTGCATCAGGACTATCAGATAGAATTCTTAACTCAATAATGAATGAGGAGCTTAGAGGTATAAGGCAGAAGCTTACTACCCAAATTAGGGATCCTGAAGAGCTTAATAAAGCTATAGAAAGGATAAGGCAGGATTTAGTTAAGGCTTATGGTTTAGATAAGCCTTGGTATGCTAGAATTCCAAATATGATTTTAAGAATTGTAACTTTAGATTTAGGGTCTGCAAGAGAGGTTCAAACATTTACTGGTAGTAATAAAATTTCAGACATAATTATTGAAAGAATTCCAAACACAATACTTTTAATGACTTCAGCCTTAATCATTAACTTTATCCTAGGCCTCCTTATTGGTCCAAGAGTTGCTTTAAAACATGGTACAAGGATAGATAGAGCTACTTCACTATATTCAGCTATCTCCTATGCTCTACCTACATGGTGGCTTGGTATGTTAATGATATTGTTTTTCTCCTTTCAATTAAGAATTTTCCCTTTCGGCGGCATGTATAGTGCTCCTCCACATGAAGATCCATTCATGCGTTTTCTAGATCTTCTCTGGCATGTAATGCTTCCCCTAATTACTCTTGTTTTAGCCCTATCAGGCTCATGGATTTACATAACGAGAAGTATTGTCTTATCAGTTGCCCAGGAGGATTTTGTAAATGTTGCTAGGGTTAAGGGTCTTCCCGAAGATTTAGTTAGGAGAAGATATATTGTTAGGGTTGCTGCTCCACCAATACTAACTAATATTGTATTGGGTCTTGCAGGCTCTATTGCAGGAGCTATTTTAACTGAAATCGTGTTCGACTGGCCTGGTATGGGGACTCTATATTATAAGGCTGTAATGTCTGTTGATGAATCTCTAATACTTGCTTTAACATACATATTTACACTCATATATGTTTTAGCTAGATTCATACTTGAAATCCTTTATGTAGTTCTTGATCCTAGGGTGAGGCTTTAATGAGCTTTATTAGAGAGTCTTTTAGTGAGTTCTGGGCTAGTAATATATCGAAAATCGGTATTCTATTTCTTACGGTTTTAGTTATAGTATCTATTTATACTGTAGTTACTCTACCCTTAGATTTTGGGGTTCGATACTGGTATAATCCTCTATATTGGGTTGATTATCCTAAAACTGCTCAGCCTGAATGGATTAATATTTTCCTTTCTGAAAAGCTTATGAGCCATGCAGAGCTCTCAGTAAGTAAGGCTTCCGGAATTAAAACCTACAATAACCGGTTTATTAAATACTATAATGTAAGCTATAACCATGAATATAATCAGTTTCCAAAGTTTATAACGTTAAGAATCAGTAATTTATTATTCCATAATAGGGATTCACCGCCTATTGTAAGGTTTTATGTAACTAGACCTGATGGAAAAACTGTAGAGCTATATACTCTAGCTATTGAAACACCATCAAATAATGTAATACCCCCATTTAAATACTTCTCAATAGAGCCTAAAAGGATACTTTTAAGCGGAGATATGTATTTAGCAAGGTCTCTTATAGGTTTTCTGTATAGGGAGTTTAACATATCCTTAGGAATTAGTAGTATTCTTGAGATTGGAAATGAAAGGATTATCTTCGGATATATTAGTGGAAAAAATACTTTTACTCCATTAACTGGTAGATATGTTTTTAGCACTGTATTGGTATGTAGTGATGTTAATGATAATATTGGTATGGTTAATGTTGTTTTAGGTGGTTATGTTTATGGCTTAATGGGAACTGATGTTTTGGGACGTGATTTATCTCAAGGCTTACTATTCGGTTTTCCTGTAGCGTTAATCATTGGTATTGGCACCTCGCTACTTACAACAGTTATTGGTGCTGGTTTAGGAATTATAAGTGGATATATTGGTGGGCGAATTGATGATTTTATTCAGCGTTTCGCAGATACTATAAATAATATTCCTCTTCTCCCTCTTCTCATATTGTTATCATTTATATTTGGTGGTAAGCTTTGGCTAATCATACTTGTACTTGTATTCTTTAACTGGCCAAGCCTAACTATAATTGTTAGATCTATGGTTCTCTCAGCTAAGACATCCCAGTTTATTGAGGCTGCGGTAGCTATTGGAGCATCTAGATTGAGAGTAATGGTTAAACATATTTTTCCGCAGGTTGCACCATTTGTATTTGCTCAAATGATCTTCTTCACTCCCTACGCAATACTAGCTGAAGCTGCTTTAAGCTTTCTAGGCCTTGGAGATGTTACTATGCCTACATGGGGCCAAATATTAGAGTATGGATTTAAAAATGGTGCTGTATTTCTAGGTTATTGGTGGTGGATTCTTCCACCCGGCTTGTTTATTGTATATTCAGCAATTACCTTCGTATTTATAGCATTAGGTATGGAACCTGTAGTTAATCCTAGACTGAGAAGGTGGAAGTAAATGCTTCTTGAAGTAAGTGGTTTAAGACTTTACTTTAAAACTTTAAGAGGGGATGTTAAAGCTGTTGATGGTGTATCTCTTAGCTTAGATAAGGGTAAAACTCTAGGAATTGTAGGTGAATCTGGATGTGGTAAGTCAAGTACAGCTAATGCTATAGTTAGAAATCTTCCAAGAAATGTTTCAAGATATGAGGGTAAGATATATCTTGAAGATATGGATTTAACGATTCTTAATGAGGCTGAGTTTAGATCTAAGATTAGATGGAGGAGAATATCAATGGTTTTTCAAGGTGCTATGAATTCCCTAAATCCTGTTCTTAAAGTTGGTTTTCAAGTTGCTGAACCTCTTATTATCCATAAGGGTTTAAGAAAAGAGGAAGCTTTAAAAATTGTTGAGGAGCTTTTTAGGCTTGTAGGTTTACCTCCTGATATTGTTAATAGGTATCCCCATGAGCTTAGCGGAGGTATGAAGCAGAGAGCTATTATAGCTATGGCTTTAACACTAAATCCAGATATATTAATTCTAGATGAGCCTACATCAGCGCTTGATGTAAGCATTCAAGCTCAAATAATGAATTTACTTAAAAGCCTTAAGAGAAAACTTGGTATTTCAATGATCTTCATAACTCACGATATAGCTTTAGCAAGCGATATATGTGATGATTTTGGAGTTATGTATGCTGGAGAGCTTGTAGAGCTTGGTAGTGCTGAGAAGGTGCTTCTATCTCCTAAGCATCCATATACTCAAAAACTACTTAGCAGTATTCCTAGACTACACAGTGATAAAACACCTGAATTCATACCTGGAGCTCCTCCAGATCTTGTAGCTCCTCCATCTGGATGTAGATTTCATCCTAGATGTCCATACGTAATGGATAAATGCTATAGGGAAAATCCTCAAAGTATACTAGTAAACGGTAGCTTTGTTAAGTGTTGGCTTTACAAGTGATGATTTATGGAGCCTATACTTAAACTAGTAGATATTAAAACATATTTTAGTGTTCGTAAAGGCTTCTTTAAAACGTTAACTGTTAAAGCTGTTGATGGTGTATCTATGACTATATCTAAAGGTGAAATAGTAGCAATAGTTGGTGAGTCTGGTAGTGGAAAAACTACACTTGGACGTACAGCTGTTAAGCTTATAGAGCCTACATCAGGTAAAATAGTTTTTAAAGGTAGTGACATAACGAATATTAAGGGAGATATTAGATGGATTAGGAAGGAAGCTCAAATAATATTTCAGGATCCGTTTTCATCTCTAAATCCATACATGACGATTAAGCAAATACTTGAAGAACCTCTAATAATACATGGAGTTAAAGATGTTTCTGAACGTAGAGAAATTATTTTAAAAACATTAAGTAATGTAAGGCTTTCTCCCCCTGAAGAGTTTATTTTAAAGTTTCCACATATGCTTTCAGGTGGACAGAGGCAAAGAGTATGTATTGCAAGAGCTCTAGTTTTAAATCCAAGCTTTATAGTTGCCGATGAACCTGTATCAATGATTGATGCTTCCAGTAGGGCTGAAATACTGTTACTATTTAGAGAGCTTCAGGAAAAGTATGGTATTGGAATGATGTATATAACTCATGACATAGCTACAGCTAAATACTTCTCACATAATATTGGTGTTATGTACCTTGGAAAGATTGTTGAGTATGGCTCAATAAGAGAAGTTTTAAAAAATCCTCTTCATCCATATACAGTTGCCCTAATAAATGCTATACCTGATCCTGACCCTGAAAATAGGTTTAGGGAGAGACCTATTGTTCCAGGAGAGCCTCCAAGCCCAATTAATCCACCTACAGGATGTAGATTTCATCCTAGATGTCCTAAGATAATTGATGGTAAATGTAATCTAAATGAGCCTACTTTAAGGGAAGTATGCTCAAAGCATTTTGTTGCATGTCATCTATATTAATGGTTTATATGGCTACAAATATCAATCCCAAAAGTATTTCTATTATTCCTCGGTTCCTTCCTTTACATATATCTAAATAGAATTAATGAATAATTCACTATGGGATGTGGATGAAAATAGCAATTATAGGTGCTGGACCTATTGGTTTAAGTATTGCGAAAAAGCTTTCTAGTTTAGGTCATAGTGTTACAGTATATGAAGAACATAAGTCTATTGGTATACCTCAACATTGTGCTGGTGTAGTTAGTAGGAGCTTTATTGAGAGATATGTAGGTAGTAAGCATATTCTAAATAGGTTTAATAGAATAAAACTGTATTCACCCAGTAACATATCGGTAACTCTACATGATAATTCATGGTTTGTAGGAGTTATTGATAGAGTTGGTTTTGATTGTGAACTCTATGATAGATGTTATGAATATTGCTGTTTAGGTGTAAGGGTTAATGCTGTAAACTACAGAAAGGCATCTATTGAAGTTAATGGTATAATTAAAAGCTACGATTTAGTAATTAATGCTGAAGGAGCTTCACATAGGATACTGGGTAAAACATTAAATCCATATGTTGATAGGGTTCCAGGTATCCAGATGGATTTAGAATGTAGACTAAGTAATGTTGATTTAGATACTATACAAGTGTTCTTCTCTAAATTAACTCCTAAATTCTTCATATGGCTTCTTCCTCTAGGAGATGGAATTGTAAGAGTTGGATTAGGATCTAGTAGGAAGCCTTACACTAGGCTTATTTATGTTTTAAGTAAGCATCCAATAATTTCAAAACAAATCGGTAAATATAGAGTTTTAAGAGTTTTCGGTGGATGGATACTTAGAGGTCCTGTCTTAAAAACCCCCTATCTTGGTAGACTACTATATATTGGTGATTCTGCTATTCAGGTAAAACCATTAACTGGTGGAGGTCTACTAACTGGTTTAAAATCTGTAGATGCTCTTACTAAGGCTTTTAATGAATGTAGCGATGTAAATAATATTGGAGTAAGATATGCTAAGCTTAATTTAGATTTAGTAATGAAGCTTAGAAGGCAAAGAGTATTAGTTAAGCTTTTAAATCTGCTGGTTAATACGCCGAAAACAATGGATAAAGCATTTAGTATAATTAGTCAATCCAACTTGCTAGAAGCTATTGGTAGAGATTTAGATTTTGATAATCATGAATCCATACCTAGAAGCATAATATTAAAAATTCATCTAGTTATATCTAGCTTCATTAGAGCTTTAATTAGTTAGCTATCTTAAACCATGAAACCTATTAAACTCCTTAACTAGATGGAGATCTAAACCTAGATCTTTAAAGTTTAAACCTAGAATTAATCCTGCTAGCTGTGATACATGTATTACCGGTATTACTCTATTTATCTCCCCTAAGCTTATTAAGCTATACTGCACCCTATCAAATGCTAGTAGGCATGCTGGACACATTACAAGTAGAATATCCGTATCTACGCTATTTATACTTAGTATTTTCCTCTTAGCTAGCTCCATAGTTATATCTCCCACCCCCTTAATTGCTGGTTGGCCACAGCATGTTTGCTTCTCATCGTATTCAATAGGTTCACCTCCGAATCTTTCAATAAAGTCATCGAGGAATCTTGGATACTCAACACTATCAATAACTAGATCTGGATGAGCATACGTATAATCACATCCATAATGGACTGCTACTCTTAATCCTTTAAGATTTCTCTCCCCTATCCTAGCTATTTCTTCTATTTGCTTGTATATTACTTCAGCTACATGTATAATCTTAATACCCTGGGGTATTGTCATATTCAACTCGTCAATAAGCCTTCTAAAACCTTCATCTTCTAGTTTCTTTAATGTATCGTTTAAGTTTGAGTAGCATCCATTACATGATGTTACAATAAATCTAGATTTTAAATATGTCTTCGACATTATAAAGGCATTGATAGAATATACAGTTTCAGGAGGCATTAACCCTACATTCTTAAATGTTAAGCTACAACATATCTCCTCTCCTAAAAATACCTTATAACCTAGCATTTCAAGAACTTTTAATGTTGAGTATGCAATACCTGGATACATATTTAGTGAAAGACATCCTGGATAGTAGTATAATGGTTCTTCACTATTTGGGACATCATTAATCCTCGTCAATTCCAACCCCTTGAAATCCTGTCTTCATAAATATTTCTCTTAATACTCTATGAAATCCCTCCTTATCTAGGTCTTGTTTTAGCTTTTCACGGTAGACTTCAACTTCATTACTTATAGGCTTAATTACTAATCCACTATCTAAAAACTGTTTTAGCATTTCCCTGTAGGTATTTAATATATCTCTTCTTGCCCTAATGCTTTCCTCTCTAAGCTTAGTTACTACTTTAGTGAATTCTATAAGGCTTGGACATCTTGCTTCACATATATGACATATAAGACAATACCATATCTCATCAATTCCTCCTATTCCTCTAACTATTTTATACGCTATCCTTCTTGGATTAAACGGTGTAATAGATGATACTGGACATGAACCTGTACATACTCCACACTGAAAACACTTTAATACGTAATATTGAATTAGTTTCTTATTCTTGTTTTCAAGCATAATGCATCAACTAGACTAAGCTTATATCTTTTACTTGAATCATCAATATAACAGTGTTTAATAGTATTTAAATCTTTCATATAAGCATATCTAATGATGTATAGATAATGTATAACTAGTTAAACATTAATTCAGTGAGAATTATGGTTTAAATGTATTGAAAGCAACCTAATTAATTAGTAATTAAGTCAAATATTTCTTATTAACCTATCACAAACTACATATACTTCACATCTAAAGTTTACAGAATCGTAAATATATAGATACCTTTATATTTATCTACTATGTCTTCTCATGTGTCTAGACAGTTTAAGCTTGTTATTACAAGAACTCATAATTCGGAGTTAATGTCTAAGATGGGTAGTTTAAATAGTGAGTATGCTAATAGTGTAGCTATAGTTTCCATTTCTAAATCTTCCATGGTTGAGATGGGTATAAAAAACGGCGATAACGTGGAGGTATCATCGCTTTTCAACTCCGTTGTTGTTAGGGTTAAAGCTGATGAAAGCCTTGAGGATGATGTTGCTGTTATGCCTATGAGTCCATGGAGCATGTCTTTACTCCCACCATTCATGGGTCAGGAAGGCTTTCCAATATATGGACGTGTAATGGTATCTATTAAGCCAACATCTAAAACTACTACTAAACTACAAGAACTTCTTAGTAGTGATTAAACTCATCCAGTTCTATAGAAGCCTCCATAATAAATTCTACTCTAATTTACTATTTTTCCCTAATTATTTTGGTTCTGTCCGGATAAAAGTTGGGCTGGGTAATTAATATTATGGAGATTCCAGCCCAGTTAATAGATTGGGCTGGGAGCTTAAATATCTTTAAAGGAAATAGAAAGCCGATTGAGCTGAAGGTGAAGGCTTTTCTATTATGGTTGATACTGAGCTCTTGTGGAAAGCTTCTAGGCTTCTTGAGCTTTGGAGGGAATTTGCCAGTAAATCTAAACGAGTGGTGCTTGAAGTTCAGGGCTATTTTGGAAGCTAAAGAATGGGGGAAGCCAAAGAAGCCATAGCTATAGATGAAGATTGCCTCAAGCTTAAGGGCGGGAAGTTTGGGTTTATGTTGCCATAGATGTTGATACTAGGAGCTTGTAGAGATAAGGACCTGCTAGGAGTTCTTTAGCAACTAGGCTTTCCTTCAAAAGTCTTAATAAATGCCTAACAAGCCGAGAATAATAAGGGATAGGGCGGGTTGGCTTGAGGAAGGGGTTGAGCAGCTAGGATTAGAGCAGGAGCATCAAAACATGGAGAAGAAGCTTGGTGGAAAGGGTTTTTGCCTACCTGAAGCATCGTACAGGCATATTCCTCCATAACATCAACGTTAACTTAAGAAATACCCTTAGAAAGCTAAGTGGGAGTGAACAAAGCCTAGCTTTAAGGAATCTAACAGCTTCTAAGAGCCTTAAGTTCTACTACGACTTTCTAGGCAAGGAAAGCAAGAGATAACTTATTATCATATCATCATATTTAACATTAAATTTTAAAAAGCAAGAGATGACTAAAATATTAAACTTTTTAAGATAGAAGTCATTGCAAAACTCTACTACTAAGGTTTAACAGTTTAATTCTACATGAGAATAGTATTGTAAAAGATTGTTAACATGCTTAAATTTGGAGTTTTGCAATGAGCTCATAAGAATAGCAACAATACTTTAGGAAAAAACAAAAACAAGAAAAGATTAAACCTATTCTCAACCTATATCTTATCCGGACAGAACCATTATTTTATACTTATAATGCAGTTAAGCAGTCTTAATATTCACTACTTCCAGCTAGCTTCTCAAATTAGAGTTTTTCTTTATTTCCATAGTTGTCAATAAATACAATTTCATCTAATTCTTTACGATTTTTTGATGGCGATTCTGCTGGGTAACCTATAGAAACTATAGATAGTATTCTTTTATTCTTTGGGATTTTAAGTATTTCCTTAATCTTCTCCTCGTAAGGTGAATTGTATGCTCCTATCCAGCAGGCACCAAGACCTAAAGCATGAGCTTCAAGAAGCATATTCATAGTTGCAATAGCTCCATCTTCTACTGCATGTCTTGATAGCTCAGGATCAATAACAACAGCTATTCCGATAGGAGCATTTGCTAAGAATCTTCCATATGTTGTAGCTTCTGCAACTCTTCTCCTTACTTCTTCACTTTTTAATACTATAAAACTCCATGGCTGGCTATTATTTGCTGATGGAGCCCATCTACCAGCCTCTAATATCTTCCTAACTAGTTCGCTAGGAACTGCTTTCTCCATATACCTCCTTATACTCCTCCTACTCTTAATAAGCTCTAAAATATCCATATCAGGTTTACTAGTCTATACTATATAAATCTATCTAACATGTAAAGTCTAGACTAGTATAGTGGTTCGCTTAGCTAACATATATTATTGAATCCGTCTAAATTAACTTCCCCTAATATCTGTATATGCTTTATATATGTAGTTGAATTACTATTTAACATCATAAGGTTTAAATATTAGCTAAACAGCGTTATATTGATAGTGTTGGAAAAATATATTAGTTAAGTTTTATAATTGGTGTGTATATGTCCTTAAAAAGCTATTTAGAGAACACTGTTTTAGAAGAAGTTGTTTGTCCAGGATGCTCCTTATTATGTAATGACTTAGTTGTTAAAATCAGTAATGGAGAAGTAAGGGTTGTTGAGGGGGCATGTAGTCATGGCTATCAAGCAATTAAAACATATAGCATGGATAGTAGGTTAAGAGGTTTCACTATTGGGTTGAAAAACGTAGATCTTGAAGAAACTGTTAGGAAATCTGCTGAAATTCTTTCATCATCTAGTAAACCTTTAATATATGGGTTTGATGAATGTTCCAATAAAGCTATAGAGCTTGGATTAAAAGTTGCAGAGAAGGTTAATGGAATATTTGATACGCCTCCAAGTATATGTCAGCCATTAATGCCCTTAATAGCCAGTGGAGATATTGAGTTAGGTGTTTTTGAAGATGTATTGGATAATGCAGACATGATTGTTTTCTGGGCTGCAAACCCAGCTGAAACTAATCTAAGACATGCAAGCAGATATTCAGTAATGCCTAGAGGAAATAGTGTTCCACTTGGAAGAGAAAATAGAATTGTTGCTGTAGTAGATGTTAGGAATAGCTGGACTATGAAGATCGCTCAACACCAAATAAAAATCGATTTAGGTGGAGATGTTGAATTTACTGAGAGTTTAGATAGAATATATGATGGAAAACCGTTAAAGACTAGTAGGTACACAGGAGCAGCCTCATCTCTAATCAATGATATTAAAAGGGCAAGATATATTGCATTCTTCATAGGTCACGGCTTAATACTTAACGGTAATGTTAACGATACAATACTTTCAATTGTAAACATTCTAAGAAAAATAGGAGCTAGTAAAAGAATTACATTAACTCCAATAGCTGAAAGAATCAACTCAATGGGGGCAGCGCAGATCCCATATAAACTCTATAAGTATAGTCATGCATTAAAGTTTAGTAATGGAAGTATTGAATATAATCCTGTTTCTACAAGTGCTTACGGAGGACTTTTAAGAGGGGATTTTGATGCAGTTCTCCTTGTTAAAACAGATCCTACAACACATCTACCGTTAAGTGCTTCAAGAAAAATACCGTTTAGTAAAACAATAATATTAGATTATAGAGAAACAGTAGCTTCAAGTAGAAGCCAAATAAGGGTTCCATTATCGATTCTAGGAGTTGAAGCTAGTGGGGAAGTTATACGCTCGGACGGTGTACCTACTAAGCTAGAGAAAATCATAGATGAAAGAGAAAACACTATTCATGAGGAGGAATTTCTTAGGAAGCTACTAGAATACTTGTAGGTGGTTGAATGAATAGAACTGCATGTTTAATCTGTCATTGCGGTACAAATATTAAAGGCGTTATAGATATTGAAAAGCTTAAAAATGATGTTAAGAGGATATATGGAGATATTCTAGTATATGATAATGAGCATTGGTGTAGTGAGGATGGACTAAAGAAAATGGGGGAGATAATAGCTAAGGATGGAACTTCAAGAATTGTTATAGCTGCATGTACTCCGAGTCTTCACGAAGAACTCTTCAAGAAAAACGCTGAAAAATATGGTTTGAATAGAGGATTTATTGAAATAGCAAACATTAGGGAGCAGGCTAGTTGGGTTCACTGGTATAATCCAGGTAAAGCTACATTAAAAGCTTTAGACCATATATTAATGGCTTTAGAAGCTGTTAGAGAAGCTAAACCAATCAATATTATTAGAAGACCTACTGAAAGATCAGTTCTTATTATAGGTGGTGGTGTAGCAGGTATTAATGCAGCATTAAATCTAGCAGATACTGGTATTAAGGTATTCCTAGTTGAAAAATCTGGTTTTCTAGGTGGTCATATGGCTAAATGGGATAAAGTATTTCCAACGCTAGACTGTAGCATATGTATTCTTGGGCCGTTACTCTCTCAAGCCTACAATCATCCAAACATTAAAATATATACTTTAAGTGAAGTAGTTGATGTTTCAGGAGTACCTGGAGACTATGTGGTGAAGATTAGAAGGAAAGCAAGATATATAGATGAAACAGCATGTAATGGATGTAATAAGTGTTTAGAAGTTTGCCCAGTAGAGCTCCCGAATGAGTATGAATATGGAGTAAATATGAGAAAGGCCATAGTTAAACCAGAACCTCAAACAGTACCTGTTGCACCATATATTGATATTGAAAATTGTATTGGATGTATGAATTGTATTGGAGTATGCGATCCTAAGGCAGTAAACTTTAAAGATATAGATAGAGAAATAACCTTAAGTGTAGGAGCAATAATTGTTGCAACAGGATTTAAACCATATAATCCAAGAGAAATCGAGGAGTATGGCTATGGAAGATTCCTAGATGTTATTACAGGAGCCGAATATGATAGAATGCTTAACTGTAATGGACCTACAAAAGGTAGAATAGTTAAGCCATCAGATAGTGGTGAAGTAAGGAAAATAGCATTCATACTATGTGTAGGTAGTAGAAGTGAAAGACTAGGTAGACCATACTGTAGTAAGATATGCTGTATGTATACGATAAAGCATGCTCTTGAAACAAAAATAATTAATCCAGAAATAGATATAACAGTCTTCTATACTGATATTAGAGCTTCAGGTAAAATGCATGAAGAAGCATATAGAAGAGCACTTGAAGCAGGAGTAAAATTTGTGAGGGGAAGGATAAGTAGTGTAGAGAGAGATAAATCCGGAAAGCTAAAACTTACCTATGAGGATACTCTAGAGGGAAAAGTAGAGAGAGAACTATTCGACCTAGTAGTTTTAAGTATAGGTATGGATCCAGATCCAGATAATAGAAGGCTTGCAAACATGCTTGGATTACAGCTAGATGAATATGGCTTCTTTACAGAGTATCATCCCAAACTCAAACCATCAGATACTTTTAGAAGCGGTATATATCTAGCTGGGGCATGCAGTGGACCTAAAGACATTACTGAATCTACTCTTCAAGCAGGATTAGCAGCAAGTAAAGCAGCTCAATTCCTACATTCTGGTGAAGTAGAAGTGGAGGTTATTGCACCTGAAGTAGATAAGGATAAATGCTTAAAATGTGGGTTATGTGTACAAGCATGCGACTATAAAGCCTTAAAACTAATATCTAAAGAAGTATTAGTTAATGAAACTGCATGTACTGGGTGTGGTGTATGTATAGCTGCATGTCCAGTAGGAGCAATAAAATCGCCTAAAAAACCAACTGATGAACAAATATACTTAATGCTTAAAGCAGTATTTAAGGAGAAAAAGGACTATCCATTAATTATAGGATTCCTATGTAGATGGTGTGGCTATGCAGCTGCAGATAATGCGGGAATTAACAAGATACCATATCCAACAAATATTAGAGTAGTTAGAGTTGAATGTTCAGGTAGAGTTAGTCCTAAACATGTAGTTTGGGCTCTTAAAATGGGAGCTGATGGAGTTCTAATTATTGGATGTAGAGAACAGGACTGCCACTATAGAACAGGTAGAGTTAAAGCCAATAGGAGAATAAAGTCATTAAAGGAATTATTGGAGAAATATGAAGTTAATCCAGGTAGAGTTGAAATAACGGGTGTAAGTGCTTCTGAGGGGGGTAAGCTAGCTAAAATCATTACAGACTTCGTAGATAGAATTAGTAAAGTAGGACCTATTGGAAGCGAACTTGTAAAGGTGACAACTCATTGAGTATTGAAAAGCCGCAAGTAAATGTCGAGATAGTAAATAGTACGTTAACATACACTTCAAAATATACAATGCTTACAAAAAACATAAAATTCAGTATGGATAGATGTGTTGGATGTGGATTATGTAGTATTGTATGTCCAGTTGAAGCAATAACATTGGGTCCAATAAGAGATATAGCAGCAAAGAAGCTTGAAGCTCCACAGATAATTATTGATGAAACTAAATGTATTGTATGTCCAGTCGGCGCATCAGTATGTATATTTAATGCATTAAAGTTTAATACTGAAGAAACATTTAAAACCCCAAGAATTAGCGGATCAATAAGCATAGATTCGTCAAAGTGTAAACCATGCTTAATATGTGAGAAAACATGTCCGAGAAGAGCTTTAAAGGTAGAAATTGAGATTCCTCGAAAGGAGGATCTTGTAAAATATGATGGGGAGATATGGGCTAGTGGAGAAATAAGAATTGACATAGATAAATGCATATACTGTGGATTATGTGAAATACTATGTAATGCATTCAAAATAGAATGGATAGATAAACCTACACCACCAGAATTTAAAATTGCTAATGGAATATTTATTGATGAAGATAAATGTGACTACTGTGAACTCTGTAGGGAAATATGTCCTACAGAAGCAATATCAGTTAAATGCTTTAAGTCAGCTTTAAGAACAATAGCTAAACCGAAAGTTAAAGGGGAAGTTAAAATAGATGTTAATAGCTGTATATGGTGTGGCTTATGCATGGATAAATGTCCACAAAAAGCAATAGAAACTAAGAAGCCATTTACAGGAGAGATTAGAATTGTTAAGCCTGAGAAATGCGATCCATCAGGCTGTAAAAATTGCTTCAACATATGCCCATTAAATCTATTCTATACTGCGAGAATACCTTCAGAATCAAGAATTAAAGTTGCTGATGAATACTGTGTATATTGTGGAGCATGTGTTAATGCATGCCCATATGAAGTTCTTAAAGTTAATAGATTTGGATTTAATATTGAGGAAAATAAGCCATGGGGCAAATCATATAGTGAAATGTATATGAAGCTTATAGGTAAATATAAGCCTAAAATAATTGAGTACCCGATAAGAAAACTAGCAGTACCTATCAGGAAGATAATACCGCAAGAAATAGGTAAAGCAGTTCAACCACTAGTAGAGTTTAGGGAGATTAAGGAGAGAATAGATAAATTAGAGGAATTAATTAGTAGTAGAACTGTAAGAATACTTATTGAAAGAGGAGAAATTAAACGTTTAAGCTCACTAGGAAAACTACATCAAAGCAATAAATCTTAACCATCACCACATCAATATTCAACAGTTCTACATACATGTTAACATAGCATAGTTCAGATTCTACTTAAAAATTAAGCATTATCTAAAACTTTTGAAAACAAATAGTTTAAATGGAAAACTATTACGTATTTCTAATAGTTTTCTATTTTAAGAATAGATACTAATAAACTTTAAATTTAATGGTTCCTAGTCAATTTCTTCTCCATCTCTCCAACTAATTTTACAAGTTCATTCTCCACATCTTTATCTAGTGGTTCCGGTCTATGTTCTGCTAGTATTCTCATTGCTTCTTCACGCGCAGTCCTCCATAAATCTCTTCCTCCCATCCTTATCCACTTCTCTCTTCTATCCCTATCAATTATTTTAGGTATATAGTATTCTCTCTTAAGGTATTTTATAGTATGCTTTTTTGATAGGTAATGTCCTCCTGAACCTACTTCACTTATAACGTCTAGAGCAAGTGTTTCATCATTAACTTCAATTCCACATAAGGCACGATTAACCATACCGCATATTTCATTGTCGATTACTGCCTGCTCATAGCTTGCTGTTAATGTAGATTCAAGAGATCCTGAAGCATCATATATGAAGTTTATTCCAGCCATAGCAGCCATGAGTAATGTTAATGCTTTCTCTATTCCTGCCTGTATATCGGGTATTTTCGAGTCTGTTACTCCTCCGGTTCCTCGACTTGGTAGATTATAGTAGCTTGCTATTTCAGCTGTTGCTGCATTTATTAATCCAGTTTCTATAGCCCCAAGAGCTATGTTACCTGTCCTCATATCTAGGGGGGCTGAAACAGTTCCATAAAGTATTGGAGTACCTGGATTTGTAAACTCAGCTATAACCAATCCACTTAAAACCTCAGCATTCTGCTGTACTAATAGTCCTGCAAGGGTAGCTGGTGCTGTAGCTCCTGCTTGAGCTTCAGGAGCTATTATAACTGGCTGTCTATACTTAGCATAGACAATAAGTCCCTCAGTTAACTCTTTAGAGTGCTGTAGAGGACTTACTGGATTATGAAATCCTAGAAGCATAGGTTTCTTCATAAGCTCCTCTATACCGCCAGCAACAATACTAGTAAGCCTTACAGTATCCATAGCAGTTCTTCCTCCATAAGTATTTCCATCAATAGTCTTCGTAGTATTCCTAAACATTGTAAGCAACTCATATACATGCAGTAACTCTATCTTCACATCTTTAGGCTCTACAGCTATAGATACGTGATGAATATTTTCTAGGGCATCTGCAAGCCTACAAAAATTCTCTAAGTCTCTCAAAGTAGGTTCTCGACGTAAGCCTGTTTCTAAATCTAGAATATGAATACTAGTACCCTGCATTGAAAAATAAGTATTACCAGGCTCAATTTTTAATCTATGCTTCCTACCGAAAAGTATGAAGGAGCTTGGAGCTTTCTTAATAGCTTCTCTTACAATATACTCCGGTATTCTAACAGTTTTATTATCTCCAACTTCAACACCTATTCTTCTCATAATCCTTAAAGCCTCATCCTCAAATATCTTTATACCAATCTTTTCCAGAACCTCCATTGTAGCTACATCAATTCTACAAATATCCCCACGATTTAAAATCCTAATCCTCATAATTGACATCTATGTTAGCAATAAATAAATATATCGTGAATTAATGAGTAAAACATCACATCTAAATTCATTTAGACTTAGTTATAATATTGTGAGAGATGCTATTAATTCTTCAGCTATGAAGACACTAAAAGGATAGTAAAATAGAAATCACATAAGTTATCTACTCTAGAGTATTAGTAGATGCAGTTCTTAAAGCATTATGTTATTAGACATGATGACTTAAGCTTAATTTAGGCTTATTACTGTAGATTAATGAAGCTATGAAACAAACTTAGTTGAGTTATTTTCTATCAATTACTATTAATAGAAAATAATCATTAATCTATTACATAATCTGTATTAGTTTATATTTCCCCTGGCTAGAGGTTAATGCTGGAATAATATGATTATTTTCTATTTTTCTAAGAGATGTAACAGCTAGTATCTCTCATATTGTAGATTGTATGAATAGCCTCCAACATTCAACCGCTACTCTATCATCTATGTTAAATTAGTTGAAAGTATCATGATTCATACTAAATGATTAGTATACAATTCTATTATGCTTCTTTCATTGAAAGGCTTCTCTAATATATGATAATTTAATTCTTCAAAAGGTTTAGAGAACCATAACATACTGTCAGTAAGGAATACTGGTTTTCCATTACAAAGTTTAAAACCTTTTAATAAATTTTGTTATCGTAATGTTTTATAGGTAGGTTCCTATAGCTATTACTTATTTCTAATACCTACATAAACCCATATTGCCCATCATTAGCCTTAATTCTGCTTCATCTAGATCAACTTTCTTAGATTTTGATGAATGTTTATTTCTTTTAGGCCTATTATCCACTTATCAATAGTTACTTTGTGAATTTTATATAATGCTTTATGAATCTTCCAGACATTTCCAGAATCCTAATATTTAATGTAATCTTACTTTCTCAAGTGTTCAAGATTTCTATAAACTTTAATAATACTAATATTAATAGCTTCTAAACTATTACTTCCATTCTATCGGCTTTGTTAACTTAAGTATGTTTTATTACCTCTATTTTGGTATTATGTTTTCTATGAATTCTTAGCTTTTATTTTCCTTATCCATGTTTCGTTTAGCTATGCTATCGACTTCATAAGCATTAATGCTCATTACCGCATTTATCCTTCATGCACAGTATATAATTATCGAATAGCTTAGTTCTATCCTATATACTGTATTATTCTCTCCATTAATTCTAACCTCTAAACTATACAATTCATGTTTTAATTTTAATATTCTCATGATGCTTTATAATATTGAGCTCCATCACTTAATACAATTATATTTGAACCATAGGTAGTTTTAATCTTTTTAAGGAATGTTAGAGATGTAAGTATATTTGCAACATCGCAAACCCATATGTAGAGAATTCTCCTCAATAATGGCTTGAATGCAACATAAACAATCTTACTCATAGACCCCACATTAATAATAGTATCATCAACCATAACGATCCTAACATCCCTCCTATCAAAATCAATAGAAGATTAAGATAAACCACGATAATATAGATGCATAACTCCTACAACAATAAGCTTAGAATATCTGAAGCCATCCTAGATGAACGAAAATA
>JAWBQF010000041.1:0-18401 GCA_038845975.1 Methanomethylicia archaeon | reverse complement strand
GATCTGGAAACCATACCGAATCATAACCCTTCTCCTCAACTCTTTTCACAGTTCTAGACGCATCAGATATAGGTGGAAAAGTTGAGGCAACAGTTCCAAACTCCATACAGGTAAAATCACTTAAGCAATTTAAACATTTCGATTAAACATATTAGCAGCCTAGCATATTTTAACTTCCTCCTAAGTCGCGGATCTAAATATCGTTTAAAATCAAATGCTTATCTTTATTTAGATTAGAGGATACTTATCAATTCAAGCAGATAGAGTTTATCGGATTATTCCTCCATGCGAATTCATTAGAAGATATTTAAGAAGTGAATCCGAAAGTTCTTTTAGAGGATTGGATCTCTACTTCAAGGAGTATTGAATAATCTCTTTAAATCAATTTTCCTTCAAGTACTTCCTGAAGTTCACTAAGCATTACCAATAACGTCTTAGTATACTTAGCCTTAACGGTATCGGATATTTTACATCTAGTATGTAATATATTTCTGGCATGCTAATTAGAATAAGATCTGTCAACTTAGCATATTGTAGCTTTCTTCTTAAGTTGCCACTTCCTTAGAGTATACCACTAAAAATATATGGCTTTAAGATTTGTTTACTCATGATCATCGCTATTGGCAGTATGAATAAATCTAAGATTGAAGGTATTAGAGAGGCTTACTTAAAGTTTTTTGCTAATGTTGAGTTTAAGCCTCTTAAAGTCTCATCTAATATCCCACGTCAGCCCTTCGGTTTAGATATGATATTTAAAGGAGCTATAAGTAGAGCTCTAAATGCTATTAGAATGGTTGATGCCGATCACGGTGTTGGTGCTGAGGCGGGCATATATAGTGTTAATGATAGATGGTTTGACATTCAGGTTGTAGCTATAGTTGATCGTAATGGTTGGTTTACCTATGGTTTAAGCCCATCATTCGAGGTACCGTTATTTATTGTTGAGAAAATAGTTAAAGGTGAAGCTGATGAGCTTGAATCTGTTGTTGACGAAATATATGGAACTAGAAATATAGGTGAAAAGGGAGGATTTATAAGCTTACTAACAGGAAATACTTTGCTTAGAAGAGATTTAACATATTACGGCACCCTAATGGCTCTTATACCACGACTGAATGCAAATCTTAAGCTATATTTAGCATAATAGAAGTCCTGTTATCCCTAAATATGATGAGCCTTAGGAATTAAAGCGAAGTTAATTGAAAGGATACTAAGTGGTTATTAGAGTTAATATGGAGTTCTTGAAGTTAAAACATAAGTATAAACCTCTAAATATCATTCAATACAGGACCGTTTCTTGATTGTTATTGAAATCTCAAATATTTTATCCTAATCCTCATCAGCCCTACGGAAATCCATAATATAATAGTTAATTTTCCAGAGCTGTTTAAGATTTCTAAACTACTGAATTCTCTCACCTAATATCATGAATTCATCATATCGTTATATGGAGATTCTAGATGACTTTACGAACTTAAGTAGAACCCTTAAAACATAGTATGATTTAGAGTAGGATGAACATATTTACAAAATATTTTAATATAAGCGTTGTGTGGAAAGTATTACCGTGCATGAGAGTATTCCTAAAGCTAAAGCTCATAGATATAATAATCGGACCTGGCAACTTAAGGTTTTAGTTGTGCATTTCTATTATTTATCTTATGTTTGAGGAATGTTGTTGAGAGATTTCCTTTGAGCTTAAGGTTCTTAGTTTTAGCCTTTATGTTCAATTGTATTAGGAGGACTGCTAAGGCATTGTCTAAGAGGTTTTCTAAGACATCTGTTTGGGTTGTTAAGTTGAAGAATTGTCTATCTATAGAAGTTAAGCCTAGGCAATTTATAGCTGTTGATGAAATATACGTTAAGATAATGGATTAGCTACATTTTCATCTAGATGTTAGGAGGAATAAGATAGTATGTATGAGAGATCATTCAGGATCGTTCTTTCAGCTAGATCATTTCTTAGTCGAGTATTAAGATATGCGATAGAAAGCCGAATGGTGGATATCCATTGCTTAAAGGCATTAATAATCTTGGAATATTATCATCGATTCGGAGAAGAAGTATTGTAGAATCGGTATTCTCATCGCTAAACGGAGAACAAAGCATTCTTCAACAACACAAATGTAAACCCAAAACAACGAGGAAATGAGGTGAATAAGAAGCATAGAATACTGAACCCAATTTGCAACATGTTCACATACTACAACTACTTAAGGAAGTGAAACTTAAGTTGCTGAGCCTAGTGATCTACAGGTAAGCTTAAATAATTCGCTACTACTTAGGTTATAGTGGTCTTAATGGGAAAGGTTAGAAAGGGAGTTGAATGTTCGATTCATAACTGTATTGATCATGCTGTTAAGTCAATATCTTTAAAAAACATACCATCCAATATAGGGTTTCAATTTAAGAGTGGAGGAAGAAGTATATATCTATGTGAGAAACATTATAAGGTTATTAAGAAAGTCATCAAGAAGAAAACAAATTTAGAAAGGGAAAGATGGAAAATAGTTTAAAATTATATAATTACTATAAGTTTAACATTTTAGCCACATGCCTAGTAGTTTTAGTATAGTATTCCCCCATTGTATTCCAATATATAACTCCATATAAAGACGTTCATCCCTGAGAGCCATAAGCAGCAGTGAAAAGCTTAAAGTAAGAAGTAATACTGAAAATAACACTAATGATAGAATGGAAAACTTAAATTAACTACCAGCTCTACTATCTATTAGAAAACCGAATAGCATACTACCCTAATACTTAACTTAGCCAAACTCTGATGTCGCAAATTTCAGTTCATATTATCCCTCATGAGTTTCTAAGATTAACAAAGCTTGTTTAACTGTAAACCTAGGGTATGTAGAAGTTTAGAAGTTTAAATGTTAAGTTATTGTTTTGATCTTCTGGAATATTTTAGCAGCAATAATTTAATGGAAATTATTGTTAGGTAGTAGTGAATTATTTAAGCTTGCCTGTAGATTATAATGGTAGTATGGCTATTAGGTCTTATAATTAAGCCATAAGCAAACTTACGTAAATTATTATGCTAAAGGTCAAATACTAAGCTATAAAGCTATTAAAGAATTGGTTTCTTTTTCGTCCTAATTCTATATGAATTTGTTCGAAAAACTCTTAATGTAATGATTATGAATGTATGAAAAACTTCTAGAGTTTGAAGCAGTTAGTTCGTAAAGTGTAATATCATCTCATAGAAAGACTTATATATGGCAATAGGTAACCGGTAGCCTAGTTATTAAGTGGTAAACATGGACTCCAGATTCTGTTTAGAATGTAAGAACTTTGAGGATAGAATGGAGATAGATGGAGTTGTCCTCTGCATTAAGGGCCACCATCCTCATATAGCCTGTCCAGAGTTTCAGGAAAAATTTGAAGGAGTAAAGGCTACAGCATCAAAGACAAGGTTTTGTATTGAATGTAAAAATTTTGAGGACCGAATGGATATTGATGGATGCGTTCTCTGTGCAAGAGGACATTATCCACGTGTTAGCTGTCCAGAATTCCAGCCTAGAACAACAGATATCTTCTATACTTATATTTACTGGAGTTACCTTTACAGTAGCAATAAGCTCAAGGATAGGGCCTACTTAGAGGAGGATCCTCAAAAGCTATCTCTTATTACCCTAATGAAGTATTTCGATCTAGGTTTAGATTATTCCGACTTCATTAAATGCTGGAGTACCGCAAGGAAAATTTATAGACAAAAAATACCAGTTATTGCAGAGGTTCTTGATGTAGCTCTAGAAAGATATAGTTCATTTGGTGAGAGAACAAACTTGAAGAGAGCCTTCTCAGACCTAATTACTGGAAAAGCCCCTAAAGAGGTTATTAGCGGGATCTCTAAGGGACTCTATAGGAGCTAGATGGTTAAGCATGGTGAATGAAATAGTATTTAAGGAGGAGTTAGCTCCAGGAGTTAAACTCATAAAAGTACGGGCACCATTAATTGCACGAAAAGCGAGATCAGGACAATTTGTAATTTTAAGAGTGAATGAGGATGATGAGAGAATACCTTTAGACTTGATAGACTGGAATCCCAAAGACGGCGTAATAACCTTAGTGTTTAAGGAAGTTGGAGCATCCACAAAGGATCTTGGAAGTTTGGAGGTTGGAGACTTTATTCACGATTTAGTAGGACCATTAGGGAAACCTAGCAAAATCATCTCTAACGGAAGGGTTTGTATAATTGGCGGAGGAGTTGCTATTGCGGCAGCTTATGAGAGAGCTAGAAGAATGAAGGAGGCTGGTAGCAATGTAGTAGCCATTATTAGCGCTCGAACAGCTAAAGACCTGATTTATAGGGATGAGTTTAAGAAGATAAGTGATAGGCTTATCATCGCTACTGATGATGGCTCTGAAGGGGTGAAGGGATACGCTAATGATGTTCTAAGAAACATATTGGAGCTAGGAGAAAAATTTGACTTAGTATATGCTGTTGGACCAGTAATTTTAATGAGGGAAATAGCAGAAACCACTAAGCCCTACAAAATCAAAACAGTTGTTAGCCTTAATCCTCTAATGGTTGATGGAACTGGAATGTGTGGATGCTGTCGTGTAACTGTTGGTGGCAAATCTATGTTTGCATGTGTTGATGGTCCTGACTTTGATGCCCACCTAGTAGACTTTGAAGAGCTTATTGCAAGAACTCAAATGTATAGGGAAGAGGAGGAGGTTGCACTCAAAATTATGGTGAAGCATAGATGCAAAAACTGGAAATAAGATTAAAACAAATTCAAGTACCGGAATTGCCTGTGGAGGAGCGTGTACGAACCTTCGATGAGGTGGTTTTAGGATATAGTGAAGAGCAGGCATTAGCAGAGGCAGCTAGATGCTTACAATGTTCGCATCCTCTTTGCGTGGAAATGTGCCCTCTACATATAGATATACCAGGATTTATCAAACTCATTAAGACAGGTAATTATATTGAGGCTGCTGAGAAAATCCGGCAGAGGAACTGTATGCCTTCAATATGTGGAAGAGTATGTCCACAAGAAGTATTATGTGTTATGGGATGTAAAAACACTATTGGGGATCCTATAAACATAGGAGCACTTGAAAGGTTTGTTGCAGATTGGGAGCTAGAAAATGGACCAGTAACTCCAAATACGGCTTCATCTACTGGGAAAAGCGTAGCAGTTGTAGGAAGTGGACCTGCAGGTTTAAGTGTAGCAGCCGATCTGGCGAGAAAAGGACACCATGTAGTTATCTTTGAGGCATTACATGAACCAGGTGGTGTTCTAACCTACGGTATACCGGAATTTCGTCTACCGAAAAAAATCGTTAAGAAGGAAATAGATATTATTAGAAGGTTTGGAGTTGAAATAAGAACGAATATCATCATAGGTAAAACATTAACAATAGATGATCTCTTCGATGAAGGGTTTAACTCGATTTTCCTCGGTACTGGGGCAGGATTACCTAAGCTACTAGGCATTCCTGGAGAGAATCTCTGTGGTGTTTATCACCTAAACGAGTTTCTACTTAGAGTAAACCTCTTGAAGGCATATTTATTTCCATATAAAAGCAGAACTCCATTAAGAGTTCAAGGTAAGGTTGCAATTCTAGGTGCTAGAGGAATGGATGCTGCAAGATGTGCTCTTAGATTGGGAGCTGAGGAGGTCTACATATTCTACCAGAGAAGAATTGTAGGACGAATTGATGATATTAGACGTGGAGTAGAGGAGGGTGTAAAGCTTCAACCGTTAACTAAGCCCGTTAAACTTATAGGTGATGAGAAGAAGTGGGTGAAAATGGTTGAACTCATGAAGTTGAAACAGGAGCCATCCGATGGAATAGGAGGACAAAAACTAATTTCGGAGCAAAGCTTTTCCTATAGTACTGAAACGGTTATTATTGCAACAAAGCATATACCTAACATAATTGCAGCATTAAATACTTTAAGAAGCATAAAAATTGCGGAGAAAAATAAGACAGTAATTGTTAATCCAGAAACACTAGAGGTGGTTGATGGAATTTTTGCGGGAGGCGATGTAGTAAGTGGTGCTTCATCAGTTATAGAGGCAATAAAAGCTGGAAAAATAGCAGCAGAATCAATAAATAGGTATTTGTTAAAGCATTAATCTATTCTCTCCATATCCTCAATTGGGACTAGAGAATGCGGAGCAAAGGTTTCAATTTTAACCCCTTCCTCTAGAAGAGCAGCTCCAGGTACAAGACCGCCTATCATACATAGACCAAATCTATCCATAGCTACGGATACGCCAAGTATTGACTCATTAGGAGAACCTATAGCTAATATACCTTTCCAACCTCTCTTCTCTAATGTTGAAAGAATCTTAATAGCTCTTTCCCTTGCCTCAACTACAATCTCCCTTAAAGCTACCGGCAGCATTCCCGATCCCGTCCTCATAACTTTAATGATTGATGTTTGACCACTCCTTACGAAAAGCTCGAGTGGAGGTATTGTTGTTCCATCATAAGATATAAGCTCAGTAAAACGTATTGGCTTGTAATTCACAACTTGAACTAATCCGCCATACTTAAAAAATATAGGAATTCCTGAATGGATAAGCACCCCATCAATAGTTAAATCGCAAACAGTAAAAAGAGCTATTTTTTCCTCCGGAACAGCTATGTTTTGATATTCCTCACCTTCATCAAGTACCTTAATATACGGCGCTAGAAGTAGGTTTTTCTCATGCAAATTCCTTGTTATCTCAATAGCCTTATCATGGACGGATTTGTCGATAATTGAAACATTAGCAACAACCATTCCGGAGTTTACAATAGGATCATACGTAACCGAGTAAGCCATTGATAGGAATCTGGTAATAACGAAGCCTAGCCTATGGAGGACCAAAGCTTTACTAAGCTCATCTAAGCCTTGAGCGGTTATAACTCGCCCCCCATGCTCATGTCCTGAGACCAAACCCTTCAGCTCCAGTAGTTGAAGATGATATCTTACGGTTCTCTCACTAATGAAGATACCTCTCTTCTCAAGCTCCCTCCGAATTAATGTCGATCCAATAGGTTCTCTTGATTCGCTTAAAATTCTTAATATCTCAATTTCCCTTCTTGAAACTTCATCTGATCGAGCCATAACTAAGATAATATTCCGGAAATTAATTTAAACTTTTTCAATCAAACTGAAGCTCCTGTTAACTCTAGAAGCTTATATTATTTCATCTCTACCGGAACCTCCATTTTCTATATGTTGCTTATTGTTAGTGATTTATGTCCTACCTAATTATAGTATGCCATTTATTTTCTCAGCATGCTTTAATAGTTTACATAGTATAGCTTTATAGCTTGTATTTGTTCCAATATTTTATCCACTAAAATTAAATTTACGTTTAGAATTAAATCATACTCGTGGAAGACATAAGTTAAGTTGAAGCCTTATAAGCCTAAGGAACAGTAAGCTATTACTTTGAGAGTTCATCAAGTTTCCATATAAAGCATTGGGTTCATGGAGCATTAATGCTAGCCTTCATGTTTACGGATTCTCTAAACGCTGCTAGCCATATAAGTAATCTTCTATAGCATCTTCATTCTCTATGATTCTTCCATCAAGTCTCTATGGTCTTCCATGTTCAGTTTAATCTACCAGGTTACATCTATATTCCCCCTAAACTCCGCTCTTAAAATAAGCTTTAACCCCTTCCACATCTATGCTAAGCTGTAATTAATCTTCTTGTGCTTTGTGGCTTAATTCCGAAATTTTGCAAATTCAAGTTTACATAAAGTACGAAAAAGCTTAATAAGCATTCCTATAACCATAGTATTTAATGATATAGATTACGAGAAATGAATATTAAGCCACAAAGCTCTTCTTGATATTCCCACTATGTAAAAGTGATGAAGTTATACCTACCGTTAGGTTGAATACTTAACTATAGGCTTTACGTAGCTGCATAGTTAAGACTTATCTTTAAATCATCCTTTATCGATTAAGCTTTAACATAGTAGACCGTATACCTCAATACTTAAACTTATAAGCCATAATCGTTATCTACTATATCATTTATAATAGCCGCCATAATCTAGTATTAGTCTTAGCTCCAGAATAAAATAATAACTCTACATCTATCATCAAGTAGCTCATGAAATCCTACAGATATTACAAGTAATGGTTTAGAGGACTTCATAGTAAATCTAGGTAATGTACGTCTCATCAGTAAAGTATCTATCTCCACGATCAACTAGAACTGTAACTACGTTTCCATTTCTTCCCTCTTTATCTAACCTTATAGCCTCCCTTAGGGCAACAAGTACGTTTGCTCCTGATGATATGCCTACAAATAATCCCTCCTCTCTGGATAGCCTATATGCCATTTCACGTGCTTCCTCTGTGGAGACCATTACTTTATCGTCGAAAATTCCTTCATTTCTTATCATTTCTATAATGCCTCCAGTTATTCCAGGTATGTATTTAGTATCGGGCGATAATGGATCAATCCATCCCTTCCAGCCTCCTGGCTGTACTGCAATTACTCTACAGTTTGGATTTGCCTCCTTTAGTACTTTAGCAACACCATAAAGACAGCCGCCAGTACCTATCGATGCTACGAATACGTCAACTTCTCCATTTGTTTGCTCTAGAATTTCCCTACCTAGATCTGTATGTGCTCTCCAATTATTAGGATTGCTGAACTGTTTAGCCCACCAGTAGTGTTCAGGATCTATTTGCTCTAGCTCTGAACATTTTACTCGGCCAGGTATTTCAATTCTCGCACCATGTAAACCATATTTGCGCTGAATCTCCGTTTCCTCTAATGATATGGTTATTATTTCAGCTCCAAATCGTTGAAGAATCTTAACCTTTTCAGGAGTCCATGCGGGCTCCGGATAGTATATTTTAACTTTATATCCCTTCACAGCACCGACCATTGCTAGAGCTATAGCAGTATTACCGGAGCTTGATTCTAAAATAACTGTTTTACTAGGGCTTATTCCACCTCTTTTTTCCTCTTCATCAATCATTTTAAGCGCTATACGATCTTTATAGCTTCCACTAGGATTTAGAAACTCGCATTTTGCAAGAATTTTTGATTTTAAATTTTTACCTATCCTATTTAGTCTTATCATTGGAGTATTACCGATAAGTTCAAGAACACTATCAACAACCCTACTAAACACCATAAGAACCATAATAAATTTATAACCGTAGTATTTAAGAATTTCCATAAGTTAAGAAGACTCTAATTCTATGTCTGCAATAAAGCAGAGCTTTCATACTTAATCTAGCAATACTTATTGCTGAACATTTACAATTCTTAATTAAGCTTTAATTATTAGCATCATGGATTTAACGATGTAGCTGAATATATTACATCCTATAAATACTCATTGAACTTATCTGAGAACTATTTAAATGCTTCTGAGAAAGTTTTGTTATGGAGTTTCGTGAGATTAGTGATGATGAGTTAGGAGTTTATTGGGTATTTACTTCCTTCTAGGACTGGTAGGCTTAGAGTTAATGATAGGCGTATTTTGAACAGTATTTTATATGTGCTTGTTATCGGATGCTATTGGATGCCTGCTAAGTATGCTCATATAGACTTGGAATAGATTTAAGTATTGGAGTGTTGAAGAGTTTAGGCAAATATTTAATGGCTTGATATCTAGGGGTATTCTATAGGTAAGCCTAAATAGGGTTCCGTTGATAACCATTAGGGCTAGGAAAGAGGAAGGTGGTTGGCTATGGTGGATGTAAGATATTAAGCTAAGATTCATGTAGTTGTATCATCTGAATCATTACCTTTAAGTGTTCAAGTTAGGTCTAGTGATGAACATAATGCTTCATAAAGCTCCTAGTTGAGGGTTAAGAATAATAGCCTAGAGGTAGACCTAGAAAGATTACAGGAGACTCAGCATACAATAATAGGGAAATTAGAGAATGCCTCAGGCATAGAGGGATAAAAGTAAACATAGATGTTAATACAAGACTTAAGAGTATGAGAAGCGCTGTTGAAAAGTTCTTTGCATGGATAATATCACCCAGAGAATAACCATGAGATAGGAGAGGCTAGCATCAACATTCTTAGCTTCATACAAATAGGCCTACACAATAATACTACTAAGAGTTTTCAGATAAGTTCATTAACTATGATAAACATACTAATCATTGCTGCTTTCCATACGTTATTTTCTTAGCTTCTCTGCTAAAGCTAAGCTGTAACATATGAAATCTCTGTATTAATATGAATATTACATTAGTGTAATATGGTTTTTAGCGTTATATGAAGTTCATTGAGTTCTGTTTCAGTATATTGAAATTCTTTACTAATCTATAGGCTTTTATACAGATTCAAATCGACTTAGTATTTTATACTTACCTTATATTATTAATAAGCCTCCTCCACCTCTTCAATTGCCTTATTAATTACTTCTTGAGATAGCCAGAAAGATCTTTCAATAAGCAGTTTAAATTCATCTTTAAGACTAGCTATAAGTCCTCTTTTCCTAGCTAAGATTAAGATACCTAGTGAACCAATAGTTTTTAACCCAAATCGTTTAGCGATATCTCTAGCTTTCTTATCGTCTAATAGGATTATATTAGCTTTAATACTGATAGCAAGCCCTATTGCTTCTGCTTCACCGGTATGGAGACTTTCTTTAAGTATTTTAACATAATGTTCATTCTTCACTTCTAATACACGTATCCATTCTGGCGTAGGTTTACCATATTCCTTAGCTACTGCTTTAGGAATAAGTATTTCATTAAATAATTTCTTAAGTAATTCAAGCCTACCTATGTTTTCAAGCGCTATTAATACACTAGTGTTAGAAACTATCTTCAAAGCCTACATCGCTCTCTTACATAAGTTTCTTTATAGTCTTTAAGTCATAAGTAAGCTCCTCCACATCATAGTTTAACGGGATTTTACGTACTCGTAGCTCATATATAAACTCCCTAATGCTTAGTCCAGCTATTTCAGCAGCTTTACCAAGTGAAACACGGCCTTCACGATAAAGCTCTAAAGCAACGAGTAAACGTGCTTCTTCCTCCAGGCTACGTGGAGCAACAAGATTAATCAATTCCCCTGGAAATTTAAGCCTGATTTCAACAATATTAGACATTTAGAGGCACCTTTGATTTTAAATTTTTACCTATCCTATTTAGTCTTATCATTGGAGTATTACCGATAAGTTCAAGAACACTATCAACAACCCTACTAAACACCATAAGAACCATAATAAATTTATAACCGTAGTATTTAAGAATTTCCACTAAATGAATAGATGCAAGAGTTGATATTCCATGCTAGGCTACCGTATTTAACCTTATAAGGCTAATACATTAAGTTTATGGAGTTGAATAGGTATAGACTTAAACTTCATAATTAACCTCTACCATTAGATAGATTTAAATCACTCCTATTAAGCTTAAAATTTAAAGTAGACTTGAAGCTTTACCATATTAATAGGTGCTGAAAGCTTAATGAAGTGGAATTAAATGAATACTTCTAGTAAGTTAATGTATTCTACATTGCTTGGTGATCATTAAGTATAAATAGTACATTATACTATTGAATTGATAGTTGGGATAATGAGAATTGTAGAGATAAATGATGCTTACCGTGTGTTAAAGCTGAAGGTTGAATATGAGGATGATTTATGGGTACTCTACAATATACTTAGTGTAGGAGATATCGTATATGCTAAAACAACAAGAGAGTTGAAGACAAGTTCAGGTAGTAAGCGTAAATCAATGGTTCTTGGAGTTAAAGTAGAGTGGACTGAGTTTCAGCCATTTACAACTAGACTTAGAGTTCACGGTATTATTGTTGAGGGGCCGAGAGAGCTTGATCTTGTAGGGCAGAGACATACATTAAAGGTTGATGTAGGAGATGAAGTATTAATCTATAGGGAGAAAAGATGGAGTAGCTCTGATATTGAATATATAGATAAATATTCAAAGAAGGGATATGTTAATGCTTTAGCTATTGGTATAGATTATGATGAGGTAGCCATAGCTATTATAAGAGACTACGGTATAGAGGAGATATCCAGCTTCCCACTAAATTTACCGGGTAAAGATAGTCCTGAAAATAGGGAGGAAGTAGTTTATAGTAGAGCATATGAGATTGCAAATATGGTTATTAATGAATGTAGAAAGAGAGAAGTAAATATTGTTGTTATTGCTGGACTTGGAAGTCTAAAGAACATATTGAAAAACAGACTGGAAGATATGGATAAGAAAATTAAGATTTATCTTGAAGATACATCTACAGGTGGTATTTCAGCAATATATGAGGCGCTTAGAAGAGAAGCTGTAATGAAAATACTTGAAGACTACAGTATAGTTGAAGAGGAAAAGTTAATAGGGGAATTCCTAGAGAAACTATCGGAAAACGTGGATATAGTAAGATATGGATTAAGTGATGTAGAGAAAGTTGTAGAGTATGGAGTTATTGAAAAGGTAATGGTAGTAAGCGAGCTTGTAAGATCATACAATGAGGAAGAAAGAAGAAGAGTAGAGGAAGTGTTGAGGAAGGCTGAGAGTATGGGTGCGAAAATAAAGATATTTACATCAACTCATGAAACCTATAATCAGCTAAAACAGTTAGGAGGTATAGCTGCAATTCTACGTTTTAAACTATCAAGGCATGAAGCATGTTAAGCTTAACTGTAATACATTAGCTAATCAACATAGTCATGATTTAAATGGATTAATAGCCTCAAGAATACTTTTATATAGGAAGCTGTAAAGTAATGAATTGTTATGCTGGAGCCATCATCAATAATATATCTTACATTAGGTTATGGAGTTACATTCATTATAGTTTACCTATTGAAATATATGATGGGGAAGACTTTACAGACTAGATTAATTGAACAACCAAAACTTAAAACAACATATATATTCCTAACAAGAATAATACTGTTAATTATTGCTCTACTAGGAGTATCTACAGTAACATTTACAGTATTTCCACAGTTAAGTGGACTTGCTTCATCCATTCTAGTAACTGCAGGATTTATATCTATAGTTATAGGTCTTGCAGCTCAGTCAAGTCTATCAAACCTAATTTCAGGCTTCCTAATATCATTTACACAGCCATTCAGGATAGGGGATGCTGTAATGTTTAAGGGTGAGTTCTGCTTTGTTGAGGATATAAGACTTATACATACTGTTCTCCGTACATGGGATAATAGACGTCTAATAGTTCCAAACTCTATGTTACAGTCAGAGGTTATAACTAATTACACGATAGAGGATCCTACAATGCTTGTACCAGTATTCGTACAGATTAGCTATGAATCGGATTTGAAGAAAGCTATGGATATAATGATTAATGTAGCTAGGAAGCATCCTGACTGCTTACCAGCAGAAAATATTCCAAATGTAGTTGTAATGGAGTTTCAGGATTCAGGTATACTCCTTAGACTCTTAAGTAGAGCTAAAGATCAGCTTACAGCATTCAGAATGGCGCGTGATCTACTTTATCAGATTAAGCTTGAATTCGATAGGAATGGTATAGAAATACCATATCCGAGAAGACGCCTTATCGTAGAGGAAAGACTTTACGAGCAGCTATCAAGAATTACTGAGAATCTAGAGAAGATATATAGAACCATAGAGAGCAAGCTACTAAGCCAATAGTAAATACTAGTAGCAACTATAATCATCTACAATACTTCACCATTTCCAGCATACATTAAGAGATACTAGTTAATAACAATATTAACTCTCTACAGAGACTGACAACATAGTATCAGTAATGATTCATATCATTTAATCTAAGCTCCAGACCTACATCATCTACACTAAACTTGATAGGTAATAAGTTTTAAACTTTACGATTAATGATGTATTTAAACTTCTTTATTTATGGTTGGTAGAGTATACTCATATTTTAGAAGGAAACCTGGCAAATTAAGAAGTTATATAGGTTTATTGTTATTGTTTATGTTTATTAAGAGTTTATAGGATCTTGGAGTTTTGAGTAAGATTTCATTAGATGTCTAGTTTAAAAATGATTTCTAGAGCCTGAGATTTATATGGTTTATAGATAGCTGTTGGTAAGTGAGTAAATAAACTTAGGGGAGGATAAATATAATCATAAAATTCTAGGAGAGCTATAGATGGGTTGGGGGCTAAGGCTAATGGAGCTATTAGGTTTATGCCTCTGTAGATATTATAGAATGAGATAATAGCTATGAGAGCATGCAGGAATATTATTATATTTAACAATCATTAATGAATTGTTAAAGTATTGTGATGGAAACTAATATTCTTTATTGATAATCATCATTCAGTAGAGAGCAAGAGTATTCCCGACAATACATCAAACCCAATACAAAATACTAGATAATAAGAGAAAAATGAATACTGAAACCTACTTGTAAAGCTATTCATTATACTATAACCATCTAGAAGGTGAGCTTAAGTTGCTAGGCCCTTAAGGGTATAACTAAATTTAAAAGGGACGATACTATATTGAATTGTGAGCTTCAAGAAGTTATTAGTAAGAGATTTTATTTCTGAAGCTATAATTGTTGATCCCTTAACTCCTATATCGAAAGTTATTGGCTTAATGAGAGAGAATAATGCTTATGAGGTTTTCATAGATTTAAAAGATAGAATTGGAGTAGTAACTATAAGAAATATGTTAAGAGCGAAAAGCTTTACTAATGTGAGGATTGAATCATTTATGAGTTTTACACCTAAACTATCGTTAGACATGGATTTAATGTATGCAGCAAGGATTATGGCGGATTACAGGCTTAGAGCACTACCTGTTGTTGGAGATAGAGGAATTATTGGTAAGCTTGATGCTAAAACAATTATAGATAAGATTAGGAATAGTAGTCTTAATAGTGTAAAAATATCAAAAACTATGAGTACACATCCTTTAACCATAGCTTCAGGAGAGAAGATTGCAAAGGCAAGAGAAATAATGTTAAGGAAGAAGTTTGATCAAATACCAGTAGTTAAGGATAAGAGGGTAGAGGGAGTAGTAACATCCGCCAGTATAGTGTTTAATTTAATACCAGTATTAGGAGGTGAAAAATACACTATAGGATCTCCAGATACTATTAGATCTATAGATTCACCAGTAAATACAATTATGGATATTAATCCGTTAAAATGCTCCCCGCAAGACACCATTAGGGAGGTTATAAGTAGTATGCTTAGCCTGAACTCATCATATTGCCTAGTTATTCTAGGGGAAGAACTGCATGGAATAGTAACCTATAGAGACTTTATGAATTTAATTTCGGAAAAAATAGAGACCAATATTCCAGTATATATACTTGGCCTACCAGATGATCCATTTGAAGCTGAAGCCACTAAGATAAAGTTTATGAGAATAATTGATAAGCTAAATAGAATACTACCATTAACTGAGGCAAGAAGTATAATTAAAACCGTAAATGTAGATGGATTAAGAAGAAGATATGAGGTTGACGTTACCATAAAATCGCCTGGAAAAAACTATAACTTTTCACTAGGAGGATGGAATTTACCAGCAATATATGATGATCTGACAAACATTATTAAGAAAACAATAGCTAGCAGAAAAAAGAGAAGAGAAGTTCCCAAGGAGTATCAGCAATCCATAACGTAAAGCTATTTCATCTCTATTTATAGTTCATATATTACCCAGTTGGAAATCGACGTTTAGAATCTTGATTAGCTTATAGAATTAAGTCTTCAATTTAATGTTACTCAAACTCTATTGTGGCTGGAGGCTTATCAGTAATATCGTAAAGTACTCTAGTTACTTCCGGTATCTCGCTAGTTATTCTCTCAGATATTCTTCTAAGTTTATTGTAGGGTACTTCAACGAATCTAGCTGTTAAAGCATCACTGGAGGAAACGATTCTAACAGCAATAATATAGCCGTAAATTCTAGATTCATTTTTAATTCCTGTTGCTTTAGAGTCTAAGAGTACAGCAAAGCTTTGAAAAGCATTCACATCAACTGTTTCCTCCTCAACTATTTTAGTTGCTTTCCTCAGTATTTCAAGTTTATCCCAAGTTACCTCACCGATAACTCTTACAGCTAAACCCGGACCTGGAAAAGGTTTTCTCTCGATAATTTCAATGGGAAGTTCAAGTTCTTGAGCAACCATTCTAACCTGCCACTTATATAGGCTCCTAAGAGGTTCAATAACATTAAATCCATATTTCACCGAGACGTCAATACCAAGCTGTTCCAATACGTTATGCTGTGTTTTAACACCTTTAACGGTTTCAACTATATCAGCAGCTATCGTACCCTGAACTACATATCTAACATTATTCTCCTTAGCAATTCTTCCAAGAATATTGTAGAAGAGCTCGCGAAAAGTCTTTCTCTTCTCCTCAGGATCAACAATTCCCCTTAAACCACTAACAACCTCATTCCTAGCATCATATATGAAGGGTTTTAATCCAATACTTCTCAATAGCTTAACTGTATCCTCAGCCTCCCCTATTCTTCTCAATCCATCATCTATATAGACCGCTTCAATAGGCTTTCCTAAAGCCTTAGAAACAAGAACTGCCGAAACAGTACTATCAATTCCTCCAGAACAAGCAGCTAGAATTCTACTATCAGGAACTAAAATACTCCTAATATATTTAAAGGCATCATCAATAAACGCTTTAGGATCAAAGCAAGGCATAGCATAGTGATAAACAGTTACTTATAAATTTTGCTTTAAAAACAACTGGTTCTATCCGGATAAAAGTTGGGCTAAGTAATTAATAATATGGAATATCAGCTCAATTAATGGATTGGGCTGGGAGCTTAAATATCTTTAAGCGCAATAAAAAGCTGATAGAGCTTAAGGTTAAGGCTTTTCTGCTCTGGCTTATAACAAGCTTCTGTAAAAACTTCTTGAGCTTTGGGAGGGATTTGACAGTAAGTCTAGCATAAACGAATGGTATCTGAAGTTCAGAGCTATTTTAGAAGCTAAGGAATGGGGAAAACCGAAGCACCATGTAACCATAGCCATAGATGAAGTCTGTCTTAAGCTTAAAGAAAATTTGGGTTTATGCTACCATAGATGTTGAAGGAGCTTGTAAAAATAAGAGCTTATCCTGCTAAGAGTTCTTTCAGATTTCTTTAAAAGGTACTTAATAAATACTTAAACAAACCAAGGATAGTAAGGGATAGAGCTCCTTGGCTTGGGGAAGGAATTAAGGAGGTTAACTTAGCAAGAAAATATAACTCATGGAAAAGAAGCTTGATAGAAAGGCTTTTACCCACCTAATGCATTGTATAAGCATATTCCTCCATAACATCAACGTTAACTTAAAGAATACCCTTAGAAAACTAAGAGAGAACAAAGCTTAGCTTTAAGCTCTAACAGCTTCTTAAGAGCTTTTAAGTTCTACTACGATTTTCTAAGATAAGACAAAAACAAAAAGCAAGAGATGACTAAAATATTAAGCTAGCAACACGATTTTAAGATAAGAATAGCAACAATACTTTAGGAAAAGAAACAAAACAAGAAAAGATTAAAACTTATCCTCAACCTATATCTTATCCGGACAAAAGTAAATAACTGATACTCTCAAGTTAAGCCTTAAATTTTATGAGATTACTATATGCTAACTTTAGAGTATCTAAACAACTTAGTATGCTATTACTTCATCTTGTAGGGAATGCTCTACGTATTGTCTTGCTTTTTATGTTTAAACTTATCTGAAAATCCATCGCTCTTAATAAAATTTTTATAGATATTCATTAATTTAACGTTAGCAAATGATTGCTGCATAGAACTTATTAAAGAAATCTTACCGGTTTTGGCGTAAAATTTTGTAAAGAGTTATTTTTGTGAGTTATGGTTGATTTAAGTATGGGAAAACGTTTTAATTAGGCTTTATACGAGGATCTTTGTAGAACTGAGTGGGATGAAACTTTTGTTTGTTGAGATGAGTTGCGTATTTGCTGATCCGCCTTGGGACTATGGGTGGAATAGAAATTGAATGCAAGCCTTACAATGCTAGAATCTTGGCTGTGACTACAATCTAGCAGGAGATTAATGGTAAGCTGAAAGAGCTTACATAGCAGATCTTGAAAGGATGGGAAGCGCCTGGACATGTTGGGTTGGAGCATGTTCTCACGGAACATCTCTATACCGAATGAGGATTCTGAAGAGTACATGAAGAAGTCGTAGAAGAATTATAGTATTAAAGTTTTGGTTAGGTTAAGTATTATATAAGTTATTTAGCATCTATAGAATAGATGGTAAATCTGGTAGTATATGTTGCTAATAGTTGATTTAAGTTTTCACTTCATCACTTATTTAGTTAACTTATAATAGAGGGTTCTAACATTATGGTTTAATCTACATGATTTAGTAATGGTAGTATAGCTTGGAGGCCTTATAGTTAAGCTGTAATCAAAACTTACAAATTATAACACTAAATTAAGCTATAAAGCTGTTAAAGAATTAATTCTATTGAATTGGTTTCT
>JAWBQF010000040.1:0-19827 GCA_038845975.1 Methanomethylicia archaeon | reverse complement strand
TGGAGCGAAAACCTATTAATCCTAACAAACCACTATTCTCAAGGGCTTTGAGAAGCCACCTAATGGTGATCACCTCCAAAAGCGGCTTCTCAAAGCTCCCTAAAAATAACTTGACAGTATCGAGACTGAGAATAGTAAAACATCACATATCAGAAATAAGCAGTTCTTTAAAGCTTTATGGGAGGTATAGTCTATATGAGTAATAGTATTAGAGAGACAATTAGCCAAATACTAACCATTACAAATATAACATACCATAAAGTATCTGTAAACTCCATGCTTTTCCTAGTTTTTAACGCTACTCCTAGTATGTTTTTAACTATTTCCACATGTAGTATTTTATCTAATACGTTTTCAATTTCAGCAGTCCATCTTGAAATTTTATGGAAACCCTCAACAAAGATGAGATAGTATATCGAGTTGATAAGATATCGGTTATATAGTAGGTTATATATTGTTTTAGTAAATCCTTTAAGCTCAAATACTCTCCTCCTAGCAATACATGAATAATATGCAGCTAGAAATCCAGTAAGTATAAACATGCATGATATTAATAGGTTTTTAGCGTTAAGTCCAGGTATATGTATATCTTCTTCAATACCTAAATATTTATTATTGATTAGGAAGACATAGAGGTTTCCACCTATAGGCCAAAACATTCCAGTAGCTAGCGCTAAAACTCCTAGTAATAGGTATGGGGTAAGCATGGTTAAATCCGCTTCATGAATATGTTCCTCTTTATGCTTATCCTTAATTATAAATATCTTGAAGAGATATCTGAAAGAGTAGTAGGCTGTTAATCCAGCTGTTACTATACTAAGCCAGTATGGGATACATCCTGATTCATACGCTGCCTCTATAATCATATCCTTAGACCAGAATCCAAGTGTTGGCGGAATACCTGCAAGTGAAAGTATACCGAGTAGAGTAGCTAGAAACGTATACTTCATTCCTTTAGATAGTTCCCCAGCATCATCCATATATTTAGATTCTATAGTATGAATTACGGCTCCTGCAGCTAGGAATAGTGAAGCCTTAAATATTGCGTGGCTAACCATATGTGTAAGACCGGATAAAACACCTAGATAATGTTCATGTATAAGCGCTGAGGAGCCTACTGCTAGAAACATGTATCCAAGCTGGCTAGCTGTAGAAAACGCTAAAACAAGCTTAATCTCCCTAGCAACTATTGCCTGAGTAGCCATGAAGAAAGCTGTGAAAACACCTATTAAAACAATAAACTCGAAGAAAAGCTTTACAGATATGTTAGATATTGTAGAACCTAGAATTATTATTGGTGCTAATCTAAGCATGAAGTATACACCTACCTTAACCATTGTTGCAGCATGTATTAATGCACTAACAGATGTTGGACCAGTCATAGCAGTTACAAGCCATTCATGAAATGGAAACTGAGCACTTTTACCCATAGATCCCAGGGATAGTAGAATTAGGAATGGTATAAGTATGCCTAGAGAGTAAAGCCTAGAAATCCATTCTCCTGAAGCTTCAGTTAGGGCTTTAAACTCAATATTACCATTAAGAAATAGTAGAATACCCATCCCTATAAGCATACCAGTATCAGCAATTCCAGTCATAACAATAGCTCTAAAACCAGACTCGCTAGGAGTAAACCACATTTTCATCCCTAATGCTTTACGGCCAACATCACCAACACATTTCTCCTCTTCATCAGTAAACCAATGACCTATTAATGCGTAGGATGCTAGAGAGGTTCCCTCCCATCCAACAAGCATAGTTAAAAGATCCCTAGCCAAAACAGCTAATAACATACTTCCAACGAAGAATGTGAAGAAGAACCAGTATCGCTTCCACCATTCATCCCCCTCCATATATTTAAAGCTGTAAACACCTATTAGGAAACTAATCCATGAAACCATAACAGCCACAATTGAAGATAAAGCATCAGCATAAACCCCGAAACAAGCATGAAAGCTTTCAATCCAAGAATAAAGTATAATATCTCTAGAGCCATTCAGATAAACATCAAGTAGCAGTAAGAAAGATAGAATAGAGGAGATAAATATTGAGAAGATAGATATTAAGCCGATAACTCTTCTATTCCTAAATATTAGGATTAACGTAGATCCTAGAAATGGTATTAACCATGTATATGCTGTTAACTGAACAATATTATTTAACTCTAAGACCATACTAGCTAGCACAAACATGAGAAAACTATAAACTTTTCGCTTAAATATATATTCTGTCAACTTTAGAAGTTTATTTGGGGTGTTCTTATCCTATATTGAGTATGATTATTGGTTAGGATAAGGTCCACTAACTATTTGGGTTGTGTTTGAGAGGGAAAGATAGTATAAAGTATGTTATGTTAAATGTTATTACTGATAAATGTGTCCTGTAAGCTTCATTTGAGAGAGAATCGACTCCTTTGTTGGAAGTGAGTAAATATGGAAGTTTATTCTTCATGTCTTCTGAAATCTACTTAAGTTCTTGGATATGTATTCCACAAGTTCCCTTGGCTTTTCGAGCTCTAATTTCAGTAACTCAGTATCTATGATGCCTTCGTAGAAGACTTCGCCGTGGAGCAGGCAGCTTCTAGCAGCATATCTATCATAAATGCCATAGTCTTTAAGTTTCGGTATCTTCTTTTCTAACTCCTTTAGGGCATGTCTCCTCTCATAATGACTTCTAGGCATAAGCTCTTCATACCTGAGTACTAAAGCGTTAATAGCTTGTGCAACTGCGTTCCAAGTCTTCTCAGCAGAATCTCTAAGTCTCGTAGACGAGTTCTCCTTAACTCCTTCCTCAAACTTCCTAAAGGCTAGCTCCACAAACTCCAAAGCACTCTTAATAAGCTCCTCAAAGCTCATAGATACTAACCTTATAAACTTTAGGACTTGTTTAAGAACTCTGTGAACTTAGATATAAGAAATACATGTAGTTAACGGCCTAAATTAACAGAGCATGTTTAAGGGTCCTGCCCGGATAATATAATGTTATTAATGATCAATATTGATTTTGTAATGGTAGCTAATTAAATGTTTAAGAGGAGTTATAGTTGAGTTCCTCTCCTCTTGTTGAAACAATATGGTTAATAATATGTAAAGCTATGGTTATGAATTCTTGAATTTCTTGCTAATTTAGGCTTACCTATGGAAGTCGTAGTAGTACTTAAAGTTTTAAGGAAGGGGTTTAAGTATTTAAAGTTATGCTTTACCCCTAAGTTTCCTACAATAAAATAAGCCAAAGCAAAAAGCCTTAACTTTCAGCTCTACTAGCTTCTTATTCCTCTTAAGGATATTTAAGCTCCTAACCCAACCTATTAATTGAGCAGATATCCCCATAATATAAAATTATCAGTCAATTTCTTATCTGAACGGGACCTATTAAAGAACGGGGTTTAGCAATTTCAAAATAACTAACCTTGCAATCAATATTCTACGATGAGCTTCCTATACTTGCTAAAGAAGAATCCAAGTAAGGATGGAATGTTGTATAATAGCTCGGTAACCAGCTTAAACATGTAGTAAGCATTAATAAGGGAAGACACTCAATATACACATCAAAACATCACATAACTAAAACCATACATAGCATAGAAGAATAACGGATATATATTTTTCCTCGAAACATTCTTTAAAGAAGTTGTAAATCCAACATAAAAACAAAAAATAAAAATGCATGAAATTTAATGTACAAATTCACTAATTACTCAAGAGCACTGATAGTCTAAACGTAAGATATATAAGTAGGCGTGTGCTTAGGGATTTATGAGGAAAAATATTGGAGGAAAAGTTTTAAGTGTTTTAATCCTTACTGTTATTATCGTATTAATAATAGCTGTTTCACCGTTGAACTCATTAAGCAATATAAATCCTCAAGCAACTATTACTTTCATTTCTCCAATAAAACCCACCATTCCCCCAACTATTTCTCCCCCCATTACTCTCCCCACCTTAATTACTCCAATACCATCCTTTACATTAGAGGTTAATCCATCATCAATTACAATTATACAGGGTGAAAGGGGGAGCGTAACAGTTACAGTAAGTTCTCTACTTGGTTTTTCAAGTTCTGTTTCACTATCATCAAGCTCTCCAAGTGGGATAACGGTTTCAATCTCTCCATCAAGTGTTACTCCTCCATCTAATGGTAAGGTAAGCGCTACAGTTAGCATATCCGTAGGGAAAAGCGTTGGGGAGGGAACGTATAATATAGTTATATCTGGAGTTTCTGGAACATTAACAAGAAGTACAACATTAATGTTGATTGTTAGAGCAGCTTCGACAACCCCAATTACAGCAACAACTCCAACCAAAACTACAGTAGCACTACCTCCAAGAGGATTTGATGTATTAAGCTTCCTACCATACATTATTTTAGCCGTTATTGCTATTGTGGTTATATTATTAGCTGCTATTCTTCTAAGAAGAAGAAAGCCATCTCCACCTCCAGCAGCACCTAAGCCTCCTGAACCTGTAGAGCCTGCAAGAAGGTACTGTATGCATTGCGGATCTGTAATGCCTAGTGATGCTTTATTCTGCCCAAAATGTGGGAAGCAGCCTCCAGGAGGACCTGATACAAAAACATGTCCAAACTGCGGTTCAGTAATAAACCTAGTTGCATCATACTGTCCAAAATGTGGAGCAGCACAGCCTAAAGGCTAAGCTATGGGACAACCAGCAGCTAAAGCGGGGGATAGAATAGTTGCACAGGATATACATATAGTACTTATGCCTTCACCTACAGGACCTGTACCAACACCAGTAACTTTACCATTCAATGGTATAATTAATAGTAATCTTAGTAGTGATGTTTTCATAGAGGGTAAGCCTGCAGCAACAGTTAATAGTATAGCTATAAATACGCCTCCACATATTCCACCAGGAGGATCATTTCAGAAGCCACCATCAAACCAGGGGAAAATAATAGTTGGAAGTATAGGAGTGTTTATAAATGGTAAACCAGCAGCAAGAAGTGGAGATACAGCAATAACATGTAATGATCCATTAGATGCTCCAGTAGGGAAGGTAGTAGCAACAGGGAAAGTATTTATAGGGGAAACAACAGCACCAATACCTAAACCGCCAACACCACCACCAATAATGGAGAAGAAACTTATAAATCCTAAATGGAAACCATACACAATAATAACAAACCCAAGATGGGAATCTGTAAAGTAAAATTCTAAACTAACTATTCACATCACTAAGCTACTAGTCAATTAATCTTTTTAATTTTCTATAAGTGAATGTTGATTCATTCTTTACATATCTTAGATATATACAGTATTTACGGCTGTATTTGGATGATATTAGCATTACTGGATAGCTAACATTACCTGAACATCTTTCATCCTCTCCAGTAGCCTTTATAAGCTCACCATCATATGATTTAAACCATAGAGTACCTAAGCTATCTTGAAGAAGAAAGTAGGGATTGTAGTCATAGTCAAGAATGACTTGAATAAGCTTTAGCTTCATATCCTCAAGTGGAGTATATGCATGGGATAAATGCTTACCATTATCTACATCAATAAGATAGGAGCATAGCTTATTATTCTCTTGAACTACATAGTTTAATGATATACGGTAACTATCCTCATCGTATCTCCATGCATTTGAAAGATGAAGATTTAAAACAGGATTATTAGCTTCAGCCAATAAGTCTACTCTCCTATCAATATTAGCCTGATCATATATATTAATCTTTAAGTAATAGATTTTACGGTCTAAATTATATACTAAATATGGGTTGGAATCCATATCGAAAACAATGGAGTACTTATCTAGTAAGCCTCTAAGCTTAAGAATATCATCAACCATAACCTCACCCTTAAAGGGAATTCTTACAAGCTTAACAAGCCCTTCTAGAAATGTTAAGAATCTTAATTCACCATCCTCAGTTGTAAGTGGAGGATTAAGAATATATCCTATAGGTCTCTTGATCCTCCTAATATTTCCTAAGCCCCCATTAATTATCTCTGCTACATATAAGGTATCATTATCAACCCACAATACATGCTCTACATTCTGCCCATATACAGATGGAATAGAATAAGTAATATCTCTTAAACCATTAATCTTTGCTATTCTACGGTTAGAAATTATATTTGAAGGTAGATTATAGCTACAATCCATTAGGAAAATATAGAATCCATCTTCCCCCTCATTAATCCAGGAAGTACGAATAGGAATCATATTGTTCCTAGCATAATCCTGGAAAGTTATAGAATATATAGGCTTAGACTTAACAATCCTAAAACTGATAATATTAGATTTAAGAAAGGATAAAGTACCTAGCCTATAGTAGGCATAGACCTTATAATTTCCTTCAGGCAACACATTAAAGATTTTAATCAAGTCAACGTGAATTTCCCTAGCTTCCTTAGGGTTTAAGGTAATCATGGATTTCCCCCTTACAGGAACTTCACCAACTCCATCCCTCATCCAGAAGCTTTGAAGAGAACCCTTAAACCTACCCCCAAAATTGTTAACAGCCCTGAAGAAAAGAGGATTATTAGTAGCTGTAAGATCCTCAACAGCTATAGGCTTCAAACCATTATTTACAAGAGAAACATGAACTACAATAGATTCAAACCTAACAAATAAATCCCTATCAATACCTAGCAATAATAATAGGTTACGGCTACTCATAACATCATTCTACCTCTACAGTTAATGGATCACTCCAAATAAACGAATTACCACTTCCTTGAATTCCAAACGAAATAATATTTCGACCCTTTCTTACAGCTTCAATTTCCGTTAACAATGTATCATCAGGAAAACGAACTCTACTTATATTGACAACTCTTTTATTTCTAGGTACTTCCTTATTAGTATTTGGATCTAGAAATCTCCATTGCCCTCTAGGATGTGTGGATACATCCTTATAGTGGTCATATCCAAGATTGTTTATAACTCCCTCACTAGGGTAAAGGACAAGAAGTATATATGTATCTCCTTGGTTCATTTTAAGAGGAGATTTAAAAGATATATTTTGTAGCACTATATTTTTAGACTCAACAGTACTACCATCAGGTTTTATCAGCTTCTCCTTAGAAATATCAACACCAGCATAAGCTATCTTTATACTTCCTCCATTTCTAAGTGTGTATTGAATTCTTCTGAAAACATCACTTTTTCTTAATCTCCCCTCATCATAGAATCTAAGTAATAGTAAACAAACCCCACAGAAATGCCAATTAACCCGATGCCAATTAGGGTGGTAACTATCACCAGTACCATGATAGTCGTTTTCATAAGACATAATGCATGAAGTCATATCCTCACTATCATGCAAATCCCAGTCTGGGCCTTCCTCACCATTCTTCATAGATCTAAGTATAACAGGATAAACCATACCAGAACCAGAAACAGTATCCGTAAATGCTGTTGCACCATGATTTAGAGATAATGCATGCCCCATTTCATGTGCAAGCCACTTTGTAGTATCTTTTCCTGTTCGTGTCACTACGTAGAAGAGCTTACCTCCTATAAACTCACCCCAAATTCTACTATTTTGACTGGGGGGTCTACATACTAAAACGTAGAAGCAATCTTGAGTTGATACCGCATCATTAGGCTTAGCAGTCTTTCCCTCCTCTCTCAACATCACATCTTTAGCGATTTCATAAGCTAAGATTCCTAAGAAATCCCAGGATGTTGGAGGGTTATTATCGCTTGGCGCTAAAGATGCAGGAAATGAATATTGTTGAAGGTCTTTTCGAAGTTGACAAAGGTTATTCTTTTTTAAATAAGCCCATGCCTTATTATTCCATATTTTATATACATATTTATCTAAATAGTTAATCCACTGATCTGTAGGAATAATGTAGAAATAATCTTGTACTTGTGAATGAGGATGTGTATGAGAAGAGTCGACAGGATGAGGTGTAGTTGGATATTCTATCTCTATGTATGCATCATTGAAAGCTTGTTTAACCTCACTCCAGTTGATCTGATTATATACGCTTATATCACTTGGATTACTTCCTTGAACAAACAGTTTAAGCCTAATCTTTCTCCAAATAGTAATTTTAGGAGTTTCATAGCAATCCTTTCCATTCTTATACTTAATGAATTGTTTAGATGAAATGTAGTCAGGACCCTTTTCTATAGAAATCCTAAAAGCGTAATTATCACCAAGTATTGGTGGTGGACGGAAATCTATATTAGCAGTAATAAATTTAATACCATTACCATCTTTCTCCTCCTGCCATTGATTTACAAATACACTATTACTAAATCTTAGTTCTTTAGAATACTTAGAAAGCCTATTATTACTATTAGAGTAGAAAAGAATACTGTCTGCTATTATCTTACTTATTCTACATCTGGCTTCTAGAACTTTAGGAGCTAACGTCTTAGCACAGTTATCATGCGGGGATAAGTTACGTATTATTTCATTAAATAAAGTAATAAATTCTTTACCAGAGTTTTTAGAGGAACTGGAAAATACACCTTTAACCTGATTTATATCTTCTCTAAGGTCTATAACTGTAATTACTGCCCGAATATCATCACTTCCTTCAACTGGTAGCTGCTTATCTCCATGAAATTTTCTTATCTCTAATTTAAGAGGGATTGAGAAATTAAGAATATCCTTTATTAGATTACTATTTTGCATGTAAAAGTTACCTCTAGAGAGTTTAGCACCGCAACCTGTATTATCCTCAACAATTATCCTTAATTCATCTTTAGTTTGGAGGAGGTCAATCTCTACACTAATATCCTTCCAGCCATTTCCTGTTTTCTTCTGAAGCTTAACTATACTACTTTTGATTTTACCTAGCTTAAGACTTACACTATAGGTTTCATCTCTGGTAAGTATTCCTAAGGCTTTGGTTGCTCTGTTTTTTATGCATGCTACTATGTTTTCACTCATTCCGCTACTCCTTTAATCTATATCCTTCTACCTCTATTCTAAACCTTCCCTTTGGAGCGTTCTCTATTTTTGCATATCCTTTTTGAAGTACTCCCTCTTTTTTGCTTCCATTTGAAAACGTTATGGTGTATTTAGCTCCATCTATTGGTTTTCCATCTTCATCTTCAAGATATATTTCAAGAGGATAAGTAAATATAAGAGGTGGAGACTTTACTTCTAAATCATCGATTTTAGCTTTAAAATAGTATTCTTCAATTTCCTCATCTTCACTAGTAGATATTTCTCTTGATAGTTTAACTCTATACTCTTCTTGTGGAGGTATCCATAAGGCTTCCCCCCTCCCTCCTCTTATTACTCCATTTACCTGGTTTATTAGTTTCTCCTCTTCACCTTTCTTCATCCATATTTCAAACTGTATTAATCTACCGTCTTGGAAGCCTATAGCATCAACAACAAGCTTTACAGGTCCATAGGGTAGTTTAGTTTGACTCATTTATACACCATGTTTTTCACTAACTATTATCTTCTCTATTGGAGGTATAGATTTCTCTACTTTAAGTTCGATTTCAGCTAGATATGTTAGGTTAATTTGGTTTTCAGCTATATATTCCCCTTTAACAGGTTTAAGAATAGCTCCTATCCTCTCAAATTCATCCTCCGATTCAGTAAGGGATTTTATTACTGCTTCGGTAAGACTATCCATCTGCTCTCTACTCTGAGCTACTATGTTAATATTGTATTTTGCTTTCAGCTTTAATTTCACTACTACTAGTCTCTTCTTTGAGGATATGTATCTTATAATTATGTTTTTTCTACCTTTTAATGGTGGATTACGGAAAACTATTAGTCCCTCATTATAGTTTATATTGTAGTCATCGATTTCATTCATTACCCTTCCTTTCGGGGATTCTACAATAATAATACCCATAGGTTTCTCCTTTAGCTTAAATATTTTATTAGCACCATCACCATTAAAAACTTCAATTATCTCATTACCTTCCTCATCATCTAAACTTATCTTTCTAATTTTAAACGTAGTGTTTGAAACCGTGATTGATGGTTTACTATTTACTCTTCCACCTATAGTTATGTTTTCAATAGGTACTTCTTTAACTTTCTCTCTTAATATATTAATGATTTTATCTTCAATCTCTATAAACAATATCCCTACCTATAAAGCTGATATTTTTGACTTATAGTGTATAACGTTTCCTATTTTTAGTATGCATGCTGGATCTATTTTTCTAAATGTAATGTTAAGTACTTCTTTTTCAGGGTTTGGATTTCTTACCCGATACCTATACCATACCCTCTCATTTGGTGAGAGAAGGTATTCAAGATATGGGTTATCAGTTCCTTTAGGTTTTAGCTTTGAACATTCATGTATGAATAAGCCGCTAACAGTAGCTAGCGTACCATCTATATATTCGAAAACAATTTCTAAAACTTTCCTATCACCATCTTCTGCTCCAGCCCAATAGTCAAGAGATTCAAGATGTGTTGCTAATCCAAACCTACATAAATCCCCAATTCTCCCCTTCTCTAATGCCCATTGCCCTGTTATTGGTCCTACAACAGTAGCCATATAGTTTAACCTTTCTCCAGGTATATTCTCATTTAAACTATAGAGTTTACCTATTGGGCTTGCAGGATTTAGAATCGTAGTTGTTTCAGTAAGGCTATCTATATATTGTTTTAGCTGAGTTATCTTTCCATCAAGCTCCATAAGGTCTTGACTAATCTCCTCCTGAATTCTATTCCAGTCTTCAGCTCTAATAAGTTCACCAGGCTTTCTAATTATAGGTTTAAATCTAGGCATTTAACCACCCATAACCTTAACAATAGCTTTCACACCAGCAGCCTTCATAGAGTTAAGAATTTCCTGCACGTATTCTTTAGATACTCCACTTCTATTTAAAGATTCTTGGCTTAACTGAACCATAAATGTTGCAGGCTGATATCTCAGCCATTTAAAGGATATTTTGGCTTTAGGTATACTAACAGCAAATATGCTTTCATCAAATCTTGTAGTATCGAAAACCCCTATCCGCTCCTTAATAAGCTCAGAATACCTCCATGTTGAAGCTTTCCTATAAAGCCTTAATAAACCATTTATTGAAGCTCTATCTGTAACATCAACACCATTAAGTAGACATTTACCATCCTTTACAACGAGCTTATCACCTTTCTCTAGCCTACCATTAAAACATATAGACTCATTAAAATCTAAATTTTTAATCTCCGGATTCTCAACAGTATCTTCAGCTTCAATAATTATCTCTGTTGATGTAGATTCCTCAACACTATTACTTCCAAGAATCCATGTATCACCAGACATAACCCTAACCTCATAGTATCCCTCTATAGGAGGATACTCAACAATTTTAAAATCATCCCCAATCAGCATCCTTAACATTGAAGATATTGAGGTAAGAGTACCACCACCTGTAAAATCAGCTATAGCTCTCCTTAAGCGTATCCTATAATGCTCATCATCCTCACCGGTTAATCTCTCAATTCTAAATATTGAGCCCATCATATCTAAGTCACTATTAGAAGCTGTATCAACCCAGTGGGATTTCATCATTTCAACAATTAAATCCCTACAAGCATCAAGTTCACTACTTACAGCTTTAATGAACTTGTAGAGGATTGAATCCTCCATCCATGACTTATAGAATTTAGGTAGACGCTCACATATCCTCTCAGCTCTACTCATACTTTCTCCACCTTTCTAAATGTTATGGTTATGTTTCTAGCTGAAGCCTTCTCCTCATCACCTATCTCAATATTTTCCTTCTCAACTTCGATGGTTTCCAAACCAGCTCTATGAGCTGTAATCTTTATATTAGATACATCTAAAACACCCTCCACATCTAGTGTTAATGAAATTATCTTAGAGAATAGAACATCATCTCCTATTCTTAATGAGGATATATAGCTTCTAATAAGCTCCTCAACTCTTCTTGAAACATTAACTTCAGATATTCTTCTATCAACTATAAGGGTTAAGTAGACATCTATATATACGGTTTTAGGTCTGGAAAACTCAACCTTTACACCTGCAGCTCTCGTCATTTCAATAGCTTCAACTATCTTATCCGGATCGCCACCATCAACAATAACCTTAACAATTCCAGGAATACCATCAGGCATATCTTTCACAAGTACGGAGCCTACACCCTCAACAGATTTAACAGCTGTTTCAAGTGATGGAAGTGTTGCTTTACCTGCAAGCTCAAGAGCATGTTTAGCTCTCTCCCTAAGCTCCCTATCATCCTCAGCTTCTAAGCCACCAGTAATATCCCCCTTATTGATGACGTATTCAACACCAATTAATGGTTGAGGTAGTACTGTTATTGTTCCAGCTAGAACATTACCCCATGATCCTGGAGCTGTACAAACAATAGGTACATTAGCTTCCCATACACCTTCACCTGTAGGCTTCAATACTGCATCTTCAACTGTAACGTATGTTCTAGCCTCTTCAGGCCTTGGAGAATATGTAGAAACCCTTGTTCCTTTAGGTATAGTTATTTCACGGTAAGCTACATAATCTACTGTAAATGTTGATCCTTCATCAGGCTTTAAACCTGTAGGTAGCCATCGAATCCTTCCATCTATAATGGTATAGTCAATATTCTTCCTATATATTGCCGGTGAACTACTAGTTACACCCTTAACATTCAAAATATCCTTAACAAATCTACTTTTAAGCGGATACTCTACAGATCCATTATAAAGTATTACTTCAGATACTTGTAGTGTTTCAGGTTCTGTACGTCTACCGAAGGTAATGTAGCCTGATGCTGGCTGTGGGGGTTTCCTCCTTATTCCTAGAAGAGCTACAACAAGATCTAAAGAGTCGCCTGAAGCAGTATCTATAAAGCCTGATAGATATGCCTGATATACTAGCTCATTAAGGTACTCTATCTCCCTACTAATAGCCTCTATAAGTGTTCTCACAACACTTCCAGGATTTGTATCTGTAATTTCCGGTTTCTGGGATTTATATATTACTGTGAATGTTGAGTTTTCATCAGGCTTCTCCCCGCCATCAATCCACTCAATAAAGTTTTCAGATAAACTATAATCAACATTTCTCCTAAACGTTTTTCTTAAACCTCTTGAAAACCCTTCTACACCTAAAATATCAATAACCCTACCTGGAAGAACGTATTTCCTCTTATCCTTAACATAGCTGAACTGCTCATATGATTCTCCAAGCCTCTTAATAATATCATTAACAATCTCTCTATAACTTTTCCTCTTTATAGGCATTAAGCCACCTCAAGACGTAACGGGTAGGTAATACTTAAAGTTCTTCTACTATCAATAGGTACTACAACTATCTCAATATCAATACGGTTAGGATCTAGAGGATTTGTATTAACATTCACACTTACAATCTCCTTAATTCTAGATTCTTGAGCCAAACATTCAAGAACAAGTGTTTTAGCTCTATTTCTTGTCCTCTCATTATTAGGTTCACCTATAAGTTCATCTAGTCTTGAACCATAATCTGGATGACCGAGCTCAGTAAGCTCACCTCTACTCGTCATTAACCTATGTATTATAGCTTGAGCAAGATTATCCTCATCGCTTATAGTTTCCAAATCACCTTCACGAACAGTTAAATCAGCTCCTACCATATCAAGCCTTAACCTTAAATCTGTTTTTAAAACATCCCTATCCATTCAATCACCTAGTTTATATGTACTGTTGCACCTCTTATCCTCATCTGCGCACTCGCCTCAACCTTCATTTGGCTTCTAGAAGTAAACTCAGCATTTGCATCTGAAGTAAGCTTCATATCAGATCCTGATTTAATGCTTAGATTTTTCTCACTGTTTATCTCTATGTTTGAAGCAGATATTGATAGATTCCCCTTAGATCTTATTGAGGTATCGCCTTCAGCCTTTACTGTAATGTTTGCTTTAGACTCTATAACAACATCACCATTATGTTGAATAATAACTCTTGTCTCACCAGCCTTAACCATAACCTCATCATCCTTAATTCTTAAAATCATACCTTCAGGAAACTCAATATATATTCTTCTACGATCGGTTTTCTTCGTGTATGGTGGAATATAAACAATTTCCTCTAGGTTGCTTACTGGTGGTCGATCCTCATCATTGTATAGTCTACCTATAACTACAGGCATGTTTACATCACCATTAACAAAGGCTACAAGAACAAGATCTCCAACTCTCGGAGGCTCCGCTAAGCCTATTACTTGGGTAGCTATTTGAACTCTTTGAAGCTCAATATTCATGTTTTTCAGTCTTACATTACATTCATAGTTATCCTTATCACTTGGTGTTGAATGTGGGAAAACAGAAGTTACAATACCGAGCTCAACAGTATGTATTTTTCTAACTTCATTCTCAGCTATTCTCCTAATCATTTCAACTATAGACATAGCTACCTCCTACAAGTAATAATTGATGTGAAGCCATTCATCTTATCTAAATAGTGTTCAACATCTACAACTTGAAATAAGCCGTTAAGCTTCTCCTCAGGCATATCCTTAACCTCAACAGTATCGTTAACCTTTATATTAGCATTCCCAACTATTCTTAACATAATGCTAAATGACTTCTTAACATTATCTAAAACATTCTGAGCAACATTCTCAGCTGTTCCCTTATCCTTAATGGCGAAGTCCTGTATTATAAGTGTATGTCCACTTCCAGATTCACCTACAATTTCCCTCTTCGTTAGCCAGTGATAAGTTTCACTACCCATCATGCTTGAAGGACTTTCACCGAAAACCTTAATGCAACCATAGGCTTCAACCATTTCAACCATATTGATAGCTAATATGTCTTCACCATACTTAAGCGTGTGTTTCCCATCTTCCACATATTTTTTAAATATTAATCCTCCATCACTAGATGTATAGAATACAAATCCACATCTTCTAGCAAGCTTCTCTATATGTTCGTAGGCGTTTAAACGATCGTCAATAACATATATTGGAAAGCTTAAACCATCCATTACCTCAACTCTACTAACTCCGGCTGTAGATAATAGGTCTGAAACAATCTGTCCAGCTGTTTGATTATTATATACTCTATTTAGTCTTAGCTTAAGAAGATTAACACTAGGACTTAAACTATCCACCTTAACCTGAGAATACCCTACATCGACAATATCTACAATACCTGTAAAAACCTTAACTAGATCATCATCATATCCAAGATAAACATTAACATTATCACCCCTACCAATACTGGATGCTGCATCATCCCCTACTAGAAGAACCCTACAGCTATCGATTTTAGGTCCTAAACCAAGCTTTACAGTAATACTAGTAATAGATTGAGAATTAATAGTGAATTCTTTAGACCCTATTTCTAATCTATAGTTTGGATACAGCATATTAACCACTAATCTTAAACTTCTCTTCAACCTCTCTACGTATCTGCTTTGTTAACTCCTCAGTTTCTATCTTCGCCTCCTTCTCTTGACTTGGAATCTCAGATTTCCGCTGAGAACTACTTTTATGCTCTCTTAACACTAATGTATACCAGTAGCTTAAAGGCTCTCCACTAATAAGATATGCTTTTAAGCTTTCTATTACAACTTCAGAAACATCACTTATAGACGGTATATCAGATAGGAACTGTATAGGTTTACCAAGCTTAAACTTTGAGCTTATCTCCTGAAACGTATTTTTAGCATTAATACCTGTAAGCAGCCCCTCAACATAGATTAATAATGGATCCCTACCTAAATCTTGAAGTATATTTCCTTGAAGACCAGGTATTTTCAACTCGACAATACGTCTCCTACCGGATAAGGAAACATTACGTATACTTCTAATCTCTCTAATAACTCCATTCTCATCAACACGCTTCATAAGCTCAATATCGTCAAGCTTTATATACATAATACCACCTAGAAGCTTAATGATCCATAGTATCGTCGAATCTGCTCACTAAGAATTTGAGTTATTCTCCTCTCCAACTCTCTTAAATCTACACCAACATCTTCAGGTACTGTTATGTTAAAGATATTATGTATTACTGGTCTTAAAGTAGTTGAAGAAGGGAACTCTAGGATAGTTGAAGTATTAAGTATTTCTCTACGAGCTTCTTCCTCAGCTAATTTAAATGATCTAATAGATCTTAAAGACTCTATGGTCATGGTGGTTAATGGTGATAACTCCTCCCCCCTCACAATATACATATCCCTCATTAAAATATTTTCAACCATGTTGTAAGGTCTTAACTGAAGCATACTTCTTAACACTGAGTAAAACCTTAAACCACTAATAGTACTTAATAATGTAACATATTGTTCAACTAACTCAGCTTTACTGAAAGCCTCCATATATTTATCTCTAACCAAGTTGATTAAAGGTAGCATTCCAACATAAGATGTTCCCAATATTTGAAAGTTACCAATTATCTTTAAAGCATCTATTAAGAATCCGGATGGTGGAGCCCCCATTGATAAATAGGGGATATTTATAACCAATGGATAGAAAGCATGTAAGGACTCTACAGGTAAAGTCTTTAAAGGAGACCTAGGTAATTTAAACAATTCAAATGGTTGAGAGTAGATTAAAAAGTGGGGAAGCTTCATAGTCTCATAGGGATGAAGTATAATAGATTGAATCTTTTCAAATATTGGAGATATTTCACTAGACGTTATGGTAGGTATGGGAAGCCTACCTAAACCTATACTGGAAACTTCATGAATAACCGGCTTAAAAACATATGGAATAGATTGAGATAAAGCCTCCAATATTCTTTGCGGAGCCTGAAGATAAGAAGATACAGATAAATAACCATCCATAGCTTGGGTGAGAGTAAATGTTGGAAGCATGGATTCAGCCAATACATTACTTAACGCTACTATAGATAGTGGTTGTTGTCTAATAGTTTCAGCAGTTGGTTTATTGATTGGTTTAGCTTCCTTAATGATGTTTACGGTATATGAAATATAGGGCTGTAGACTTAGAGATTTAATAACTTCTTCTACTGGCTCAGTCTTAATAGATTCCTTAAGTAGTTGGGGGCTTACTACTTCAACTCTTGGAGTAAAGGTTGGGGCTTTAAGATTAGTAATACTCTTAAGTATTCTACTGATATCTTTAAGTATGTTTATGTATATTGAGGCTAAGCTTTCTATAGGTTTAGATAGGATACTCCAGAGTTCATGTAGAAGTCTACTATTAGTCTTAATTAGTTTGCTGAGTAAACTTTTAATATTCATGTTTACTCCTCTCCCTCAGTTATAGCAATTCTTGTTATTCCTTCTGCTGCTAGTTTTGATTGGGCAAGTTGTTCAGCTCGGTATGCTAGGGCAGTAATGAGAAAAAGGATTTGATCCCGTGTTAGGTCACGAGGGTTTTCAGTAAGCTTATATCCACAGTCGAAGCATAGAGTTGCTAGTTCGAGTCCTTCAGGGCTTCTAACAAAGCTTTCAATATCTATTCTTTTTTTTTAGCCTCCTCTTCACTTCTAACTACGCCGCTAATCTCAAGAACCTTCATTCCAATATATTCAGGTACACCGAACCTCATGGTTTCAAGTTCTTCAACTGTAAGCTTAGGCTCTACAAGACCTGTTGCAGCAGCTAGCTTTAGGATCTCAAGGTTTTTTGAGATATCGATTTTACTTACGTCTGGTGTTCCATCTTCTCTTAGAGGTATATTACCTATTGAGGAGAATATTCTTGAAAGCTCACCGTCTGTTAATGGTCTTATTATAACTTCAGCATCATACTCATTAATGTATAATACTTCTCTCCTACTAGCTCCTTCAAGAATTATGTCTTTTGTAAGTTTTTTAGGCATTCTACTGTTCCCTTATTCTAGTAGCTGTAAACGTGTATACACTTATACCTACACCATTAGCATCCATTGTGAATGTTTTATCTTCAAGATAGCAGTCATCAAAGGATATTGTTTTAACAACTTGTCCTCTTCTCTTAAGCTCAATAACAAGCTGGAATGGTTTAACCTCTGCTAGTGGTGATAATAGCATACTATCAAACTTAGGATATGTAGATCTTATTCTTATTATTCCATGTACATATAGTGGACCATAATCAACACCAACTCTTTCATCAATACCTATATGGTAAACGTTTTGTCTATTCCTTATGATTTTAAACTCTATTGACTGGAGGCCAGGTATAACCTCTCCATCAGCTTTAACACTACTAACATTTGCGAAGGCTACATGGGGAGTAGCCATATACTACCACCTCCTATATTTCTACAGTTATTGTTGTATATATGTAGTCCATAGCTCTTACAGGTCTTACAGCAACATCAACTCTTACAATTCCCTGCGCGAAATCCATTTCTGAACAGTATACATCAACAATGAATGGGGGCTTCTTACCGTCTACGCTTGGAACTATAGCTCCCTCCCTCTCCATAGATAGTAGAAACTCAGTTATCTTCTCCCTTAATGCTAGTCTTCCACCAGGACTGTTTAATGTACCTATAAAGTTTTCAGCTACATTCTTCACTCCTCTTACAGCATGGTCTGCAATCCTCATAACGCTTATCTGCTCCTTACTTGTCGTAATGCCCTTCTCAACTATAATTCCCCTCCCCCTCCTCATCTCTAAAGCTAGAATACCTGCTTTCAGAAGCTCCATAAGCTCTGATGGAGTGTATCTTCTCTCTAAGCTAGCAATACCTGTAACTGCTTTGAATGTTGGTGATTCATAATATGGTAGATGACTTATTAAGCCAGCTACAGCTCCAGCACATCCATATGGAGCAACGAGAACGAATCGATCGCTTGCAAGAGCTTCTGTCCTCTTTACAATATCCTTTACACTTTCACCACTAGCAACAGTTCCAATACCTATTCTATTCATAGCGTCTCTACTCATATTTTTACAGTGAGCATCAACTAATGCATGTACTTCAGGATCACTGGAGTCACATACCATAACAAGATCAATATCTGGTTCAAGCTCTAAACATTCTAAAGCCTTTTCAAAACTTCTCTTAGATATTGTACCTGCAACCCCACCTGAAAGTCTTGTTTCAATAGGTACTGGTGTACTTCTAGGATATGGTAGCTTACTTATATCCTCAGCCTGTATAAGTTTGGAGTTCTTGTTTATATATGATACTAGATATTGACTGCTTGATGAATCCATTGTTAAATTCTCAAAAGCTTCAGAAACCCTACCATCACTAACCTCTATAATAACAGTATTCTCTATAATACCTTTACGGACAATAACCTCAATATTGTTTCCACTAGGACCTGGAGTTCTTGCTCTAAGTAGAACTGAGGGATTACCTTCACTATCATTTAGAGTTGCTTCAGCAGCCTTTCCATTCTCCCCTTCAACCCTAACAGCGAAAACCTCAAAAACACCATTTAGAAATGCTAGTCTAGCATCTTTTATAAGTGTATATTCAGTATTTGATCCGAACTTATCTATAAATTCCCTATAGCTTGTTGTAGGTGTAGGCTCGAAAACAGGCCCCCTCTCAGCAGTTCCAATAAGCCCTACAACACCTGACGGGTGAAGTTGTTGCGGAACAATTTCCTTAACAACACGTATCTCTACGCCTGGAAGGATACGAACCAGGAAGGTCACCTCAAATTTAAAGAGGAGATAATTCTATTTAAATTTTTCTAAAGATAAAAAGGCTTTGTTAACTTTAGATTTATTTGGAGTTCTCTCCCTTGTTTACGGTGAATCTATGGTTAAAGTTGTTAGGTTTATTAGGGAGAGAACTCCATTTACTCTAGTTGTTTATTGCTTATATATATTTCGTTCATGTTCTTCTAGAATGGCTTCAGATATTTTAAGCTTCATTATTTTAGGTTATGTATCTATATTATCGTGGTTTAGATCTTTAAGCTTCCTATTTGAATTTGATAGGAGGGATGTTAGGATTGTGGTTGATGATACTATTATTAGTGTAGGTTCTAAGAGTAAGGTTGTTTATGTTGCGTT
>JAWBQF010000039.1:0-20880 GCA_038845975.1 Methanomethylicia archaeon | reverse complement strand
GCATTAATGCTTAAAATCAATAATATACATACTAAACAAACATGGATAAGGAAAATAAAAGCTAAGAATTCATAGAAGATACAATACCAAAATAGAGGTAATAAAACATGATTAAGTTAACAAAGCCCCCTATACTTAGGGAAAACATATACTTAGTTTTCTCATTATTGCTAATAAATTAATGCTTAAAATTAGGGATGATGTAAAACTCATAGTAATGAATTACTCAACATAATAATGTTGTGAAGGAAGGACTACTTAACCCTCTAAAATTAATATTATCAATAACACCAATACCCTACTTATCCAATATACCGATAATTGGATCCCTACTTTTTAAACATGATCCCTCAACATATTCGTCGTTAATTCTAGCCTTCACAATGTGGTTTATACTAACCCAAAACTAAAACTGGAATCTGTATAAGAGCTGTGGGTGAAAATCCATTTGCAGCAGATACAGTAGGTATAAATGTGTATGCTATAAGATATCTATGTACAGTTATTGGTGAAATGCTTGCTGGAATTGGTGGGGCTTACCTTTCTGTTGTTTATAGATCTGCATTTCAGCCCGGTATGACGACGAGTTTAGGATGGATAGCAGTAGCATTAACAACATTTGCATTATGGAGTCCATTAAGAGCTATACTTGGTGCAGCATTGTTTGAAGGATTAAGAGCATTAGAATTCAGATTACAGCCGATAGGAATATCTTCAAACATATTAGCGACATTACCATATCTATTCACAATATTGGTATTAACTATTGAGACAAGAAGAACTGTGAAGAGAATGATTGGGGCTCCATCATCTCTAGGAGTACCATACGTTAGAGGAGAAGTAAAATATTGTAATGGTATTGGGGTATAAGAGCTTCTATGTTACTATTAGATCTAGTTTTCCATCTCTTAATGCTCTTACTATTTCTAATGCTATTCTATCACCCATACTCATAGCTTTACCGTATTTTGCATTAGAGTATTGAGCCCCAATACCCATATGTACATTTGTTCCTCCACCATGTCTTAAAGCAACATCCTGTGTAACCGGTATATGCATATATACATCACCAGTAGAGTCATATAATCCATAATCGCTAGGAGTCTTAGATTCTAAACCTAGTGTAGCATCTATTTTGATTTTTGGAATATATTTATAGTTTGAAGCTTTATCCCAGGTAATTAGGGTTTGTAGGCACCATGCACCAATAATACCTGGGGGCTCATATTTAGCTAATGTTAAAACAAATGAGTTAGCACAGCTTAAAACATCTTTAAGTAAGGATTCCCTGATACTAATCATTGAATGGAAAGTAACCTCAAATGATGGAATAATCTTTCTTTCAAGCTTTAACTGAACATCAGCAGGTAATCTCTTCAATCCATCAAGAATAGATTCCCTCCTCTCATCAATAGATAATAGTTCATTAGCAAGACATAATCTAGCCTCCTCCAGTGTTAAGCTGTAAAGATCTGCAAATACATCATCAACATCACCCCATTCCTCTAAGGCATTTAGGGGGGAGAAGAAGAAGTTAAAGTTGCCATGGGGACCGAGAACAATCTGTTCAACTCTAGCATTTCTTAAAGAATCTATATTTAAGTTTCCAGACTCTATTTCCCTTTCAACTTTCTCCTCTAAATCATGCGAATCAGATGCAAAAATAAATTCTCTTTCAAACTTTCTTTTAGCATGTTCAGCCTTTAGAAGTAAGGGCTCATCAATAAATTCTTTAAATCGTATACCTTTACTGTAAACACTAAACTCATAGGATTTCGGTATTGGAATACCTGCCCTCTCAGCAAACCAATAATAGTCTCTTTCAATTCCCCCTCTATTCTCAATCTTTAACAATCTTCTTGACCCAACTAAGGGTATAGCAAACTCCTTTTCTATTATATTACAATGCTCATCCCCACCAATATAAACAGTAAACGCTCTATTTGGTATTTGTAGAGCTTCAATATCAACTAAATCATCAACATACTTTAAAATATCTTGATAGCTATCTAGAATTAGAATAGCTAGGATCCAATCCCCTTCCTTCTTAATATCTCTAGCATCATTTACAATAATAACATCTCTTCTACATATTGATGGTAAATCCTCAATTTCCTCATCAACTCTTCCAGCTATAATATTTTGAAGATAAATTATAGCTCTAGCTTTGGTTGTATATATTATTGATCTTAAGCCGTAATTTCTAGAACCGTATCTAGCGTCTAGAGCTGAATGAGACCCAAATATAAGGGTAATAGGCTCCCTGTATCTTCTAGCAATTTCACACATTTCCTCACGTTCAATCAATTCAGCCACCCACAAAGATCTACATAGTTAAAGCGAGTTAATATAATAAAGTTTACTGAAATAATCAATATGAATTTTACAAATTTATTTAAATAGTATCTTTACAAATTTACATAGATTATTTAATACTACATTAGCTAGATGGTCTTCAGGTACATTTTTTACCTCAGCTATATATTTTACAAGTTCTTTAACCATTAGTGGATTAAGATTTAATTCATGATAAACGTATGGTCCATCACTTTCTGTTAATAAATTTTTAATGTTAACCTCCTCAAGGACTTTCACATGTTTTCTCTGCACTTTAATTGATGGATTAATCGATATTAAGTAGTCTACATCCATGATTTCTCTAAGTAAATCTATAGGTCCACTATACCAGTGAAACATTATCCTATCTATATCAGACTTGTAAACCATGTCAAAAACTTCTCTCCAAGCTCCAACTGCATGAATATTTAATGGTAAACTATACTCTCTCGCTACATTTACAACCTCCTTGAAAATTTCAAACTGTATATGGTAAGTTTCCGGTTTAAATCTTTTATCTAGTCCTACTTCACCTAGACATTTAGCTTCAGGAGCGAGACTTAACACTTTTCTAATAGTGTTAATTGACGTATTACTGATGCTCCATGGATGTATTCCTACGCATGGTACTACATTACTGAATTTTTCTGATATCTCTAATGTTTTCAGTGAACTCTCATAATCGTCAGAAACAGCTACTATAATTATCCCATTAAACCTTGATATCTGGAAGTCTGGATAATCATGTAGATGACAGTGAGCATCAACATATAGTGTAGACATATTACATCTATTAAGCAGTACTCCAATTAGTCTTTGACTTAAATATTCTTCTAAATAGTTTATTATTAGTCTTAACTTTAATCATATCTTAATTCTAGATTTTAAACATAAAATAATGTTAGGTTTGTTTTATTGGTTTCTCTATTAGTTTACGTTTAAACAGTATGGTTCCATCGTCAAAATGAGGCTTCCTAACAACAGTATCGCCATACTTCTCTATTTCTCTAGCTTCTTCAGCTAGTTTTGCTGCTATAAGCATCATTTCATGAGCTGCAGCATTAATTGCCGTATATCTCTCCCATTCCTTCACTTTAAAGCATGCTTCAACAGTTAGATCAGCTACTCTTCTAGATATCTCGTAGGCAGCCATAGCTTTAGCATAGGCATAGGGATTTGAGAATCCAGCAGATTTTACAGCTATTTCTTTATCAATAACTATTTTGGGAAGCTCAACACTTTTACCCTCCTTCAATGCTGTTATTGCTTTATCTATAGTTTCAAATAGAATATTGTAGACACCAGTTATCGATAGTACCTTTATTAGGTCAGCATTAAATAGAGCCATTTCAATAGGATCTAGAAACTCTCTTCTTGCACCAATCATTGCATCAGCTTCAACAATAATGTAGCCCATGCCTAAATCCTCAATACTCTTTAACGCCTTCTTAGCAGGTGAATCTGAAATAATTATTGTAGGTATTTTGGATAGGGCGATAATCTCCCTTGCCCTAGTTGGACCTGGAGTAGCAGCGTTAGGACTTGTTATAATTATTAGTTGAGGAGTAAATTCAAGAATTTTCTTTGCAACCTCTTCAGCTTCATTAACTTCCTGAACTCCTTTAGCACCACTTGAAACCACTCTTACAATTATATCTTGTCTTTCAGCTCTTTCATCAAGAAGAAGCTCAATAAGAGGAGCTGAACCGATATTTCCAAGTTTTAGGAAACCGATTCTTACAGTCAAGATACCACCATTAGAGTGAAGAAAAGCTAATATTTATACTTTTCCAGCATAAGATTCGCTAGTATTTCGTGTAAGTTTCTATTCTATTACAGCTTTGTGGCTTAATATTCATTTCTCGTAATCTATATCATTAAATACTATGGTTATAGGAATGTTTATTAAGCTTTTCGTACTTTATGTAAACTTGAATTTGCAAATTTCAGAATTAAGCCACAAAGCACTATTACATATTTTACTTGTGGATTTTATTGATGCTTACGTATGAGGAGAATATTGTTAGTATTGGATATAGCTTAACTAAGCCTAGAAGTAGACATTATAAGGCTGAAGTTAATAAGTGAATTTAATGGGTTAGAGAGTTGATGGAAGCTAGTAGAGAAATATTGATGAATCTAGAAAAATTTTAAGAACAATAATTAGGAAACCATAACATGGTTTTCTACTATTTCTATGCGAAATAGTAGAAACTTATGCGAAATAAGTTTCTACAATACATTATTCTAGTTAAACTCATATTATTGATTTCATGGAGAAGTTGAGGAGATATGATGAATTATGCATTGTATGGGATAATGGATCAAGTCATAAATCAAAATGCACAATGAAAATCCTGAATCAGTAGATATAAACAATATCTACAAGATACTTACCAGAACTAAACATAAATCTAGGAAAAACATTCAAAAACATGAATAAGCTAAAAGAGAAATGGAAAATTCCTCAAGAAAACAATTCAACATAACAAATACATAAACCAATAGAGAAACTTATGCGAAATACTAGCCCTGCAAACTTAAACATGTCTTATCATTCCATTTTGGTATTGTTCTATGAGTCTTAGCGTTTGCTTTCTTATTAATCCATGTTGTCAACACGAACTACTGACTCCATAGCATGAATACATGCTCATCATAACAATCCAGTAATGGTATATAGTTATTAAGAGTTTAGTTTCATCCTTAACCAAATTACTTACTAAGTTCTAAACACTACCTATAATGGTTTATCATAGTACTATTATATTAAAGCCATATATAGTTTAATCTTCTTAAGAAATGATGGAAGTGTAAATTTATTTACAACATCACAATTCTATATATAAATTATCTTCCTCAATAATAATTATGGATAAATTCTCTCTGGATCTCTGGGGAATAGTATTGCTTCTCTTATATCTTCTAGATTTAGCATTTGCTTTATAAATCTATCAATACCAAATCCGAAACCACCATGGGGGGGCATACCATATCTAAATGATTCAAGATACCATTTTAAGGTATCTATTCTTAGATTCTTCTCATTAACATTTTGTAGAAGCCTTTCATATCTATGTTCTCTCTGCTTACCTGAGGCCACTTCTAATCCTTTGTAGAGTAGGTCGAATCCAACAACCCATTCAGGCTCATCGTCTTTCCTCATGGAGTAAAATGGGCTTTTACCCCATGGAAATTCTAACACAAATACAAATTCTGAATCATATTTCTCCATAAATATATTACCAAGCTTTTCTTCAGCTTCAGTGTCTAAATCGTCACCATACTGAAGTATCTTACCGTTCTCTGCTAGAATTCTATATGCTTCCCTTATAGTTACTCTTGGAAATGGAGTTTTAGGAATATTTAATTTAACGTTTAATACTCTAAGACTTTCACACTCCTCTTCTTTAAGTCTTGTTATAATGTAAACCATCATATCCTCAAGTAGTTTTAAGATGTCGTTAAGACCATCTATAAATGATACTTCAACATCAAGCATCCAAAATTCTGTTAAATGTCTTGATGTATGGCTTTTTTCAGCTCTCCAGTAAGCTGCAATCTCATATACTTTTTCAATACCTGAGGACATTAACATCTGCTTATACAGTTGGGGACTTTGGGAAAGATAGGCTTGTTTACCGAAGTAGTTTACTTCAAATACATCAGCACCGCTTTCAGCACCCATTAAGACTATTTTAGGAGTGTTTATTTCTGTAAATCCCTGATTTTCTAGAAAACGCCTAATTAAAGACTGGGTTTTAGCTCTAATTCTAAATAATGCTTGTATTTCAGGTCTTCTAAGATCCAGATATCTATATTCAATTCTTTTAGCAAATTGAGTGTTAATGTCTGGACTCCATATCTCAATAGGTAGTGGTTTAGCTTCACTTATTAAACCGTAATCTTTTAGAACAATTTCAACACCTGACTTAGCAATTCCACTTTTCTGTACTATACCATTAATCCATAATATACTTTCCCTAGCTAAATCACTAATATGCTTAAACTTTTCCTCATTAATAGTATTTCTCCTAGCAATTACCTGTATTTGTCCAGTTTTATCTCTTAAAACTATGAATTTAATTTTCCCAATATCTCTTACTGAATGAATCCAACCGTAAACTACAATTTCAGATCCATCCATTTCAGGTTTTATATCTCCAATATGACATGTTCTACGAGGAATCATTATAATCCTAAACTCCAAACTTTCTAATATCTAGAAGCAAGCTTATAAACTTAATTAGTACATTAGCTATTAGCTCTATAGTGTTTAGCTTTGAATTTAAGGATATTACTAATCTTAGTGTACAATGTATTGTTAACGTAGATTTCAGCATATGGATTTAAGTAGCCTCTAAACTTAATTTTAATATTCAATATATTGATTTCTCCACCATTCCAGACAAGTATCTTCTCAACTTTTAAGCTACCATAGGATACAGATGCAATACCAGTCCATAAGTTATACGATATGTGAAGCGGTAAACCATTAATTTTCACAGTATTCTTCAGCCTTAAAAGCCTTGAAAGCATAGTATCATCTATGCTTGACATTTAAACCATAGTATTACTCCACAACTATCTTCTACCTGAACTATTACATATGGATTTTGAGCGTTTAATGGTACACCTATATCGATAGCTAAATTATAAATACCGTTACCTCTATATATGATTTTTAATATTTCCGTTCTAACCCATGTACCAGTAATGCTGTTTAATGTGTATGCTGTAAAATTCAATTCAGGATATCTAGTAGCTATATTATCGACTATATGTATGTATTTAATTGTGGAATTGTATATGAAGCCATATCTGTAAGGATTCATTACAATACTTAAGTCTTGAAGAGTTAATTCCACTTTATAGCTTGTATTAATATCTACTGGTACATGAGGTTTACTAATATTCCATAGTGCTAAGGCAGATACTGTTGAGTTTAGGCTAAGTACTGCTCCTAAATTGGTAAATTTGAATAGGTAGCCATCAGTAATGTTTATAATACTCCATAATGCTTGATTTACTCTAGCATTTTCAACTTTAGATTTAAAATATAAAATGTAACTTTCAGCCTGTAAGCTAATACTTTGAGGATTAGGTGTATTAAAGCTTACTCTATCTGGAATATATATTCTAGAGGCATAGGCTATAGCATTTATCTCTAAGTTATGATACATTGATGTTAAAGCCTGTTTGGGAGGGGTAAGCATGAATATAGAAATGTTAAAGTTTGGTATTAGAGAGGCAAATGAAATAAGCATAGATCCTAGAAGTACAGCTAGTATGATGAGTATCTGACCTTTGTTATTCACATTATCACCTTGAAAGAATTAGAACAATTATTCTTGGATTATCTAAATCGGCATAGCATGATAATATGTAAATAGCTGATTCTGTATCTCCAGCTTTAAATCCATTACCCTCCAATGCCTGCTCAACATATCCATTTAAATCTCTAACTTCAAATCTATATCCTATGCTTAAAGGTATTAACGTATTTAAGGCATTTCTAAGCTCATCCATTCTTCCAAAATATACAGCTTTAACAAGTAACCCATCTTCATCTAGTATACTTAAAACACTATAAGCTAAATCCTCAAGATCAAAAACCCTCATTACTGTTTGAGCTTTAACACCAACAATATACATGGCTGATCCAAAGCAAATAAGTAGGATTAAACATGCTAAAGCACCCTCAATAAGTCTTCCTTGACCTTTTTTAGAAGATATAAGCTTCATAAACCACCCCAAAAAGCAACAACATAAATTCTTACAATAAAGTTATCTACATAGATAAGTTTTACAGATTCAGCTCTTAGAATATTAGAAACCAGTAAATATCTTGTCTTCTCAGTCTCCCAGAATCCCAGCATAGAGTATTTATTCAAAGCATACTGATACTTTTCAACTCTTTCATAAAGTATTATGGATGAGTTAATAGCTACTTTAAGCTGTGGGGGTATCTGTTTAGCTATTCTCTCGGCCTCTAAGTCAGCTATGTAGGCTAATCTGCCTGTACATACTAGATTTGAGGCTGTAATAACCCTGGAACATACCTCCAATAAACCTACTGAAAACATTATGGTGAAAAGCATAAATACAACAGCTATCTCAAACAAAACCTCCACTTAACCACCCTACTAGACTAGATTTAACAATCAACATCATAAACCATATCTTAACATATCGTATTGATCACATATATCCATAATCTAGACTATGCTAGCTACTTCCAGAGATACTATGGATTTACCGTTTACAACCCCAATACATGTTAAAGTAATTCTTGAAACTCCTACAATAACTTTTGAATTATTCACTACTACCCTACTATACTTTACCCCATAGTCATCTATGAAATCAACTATACCCCTAGGATCGCTGAAAATTCTACTTTTAAGAATTATGTTTTTAATACATTTAACGGTATGTGAGTCAATAATTACAGGGTAGTCTGATGGAATATTTACATATATAGTTGTTGAGGAACCGATTCTATAAGCTATGCTTTCAATAGCATTATGTATAGCAAGTATTGAATTTACAGTTTCCTCACTACCTCTACTTCTTATAACTAGGGGATAGACTATAGATGCTGTTAATACTGAAATTGAGATTACTGTTATAGTACATATCAATACAGGTAAAACATAGCTTAAACCATGAGAACTTAGTTTAGTAATACTTAAAACCTTCACTTCACCACCTCAGACTTAACTATAACATATGAGTTGTTAAACCAAACTGTAAAGCAGTTTGAAACACCTCCACCAAAAACATGAATACCTACATCCATAGATTCACTAGCATAGCCTATAGATACTGTTACTATGGTATTATTTACGTGAACTCCAATAGTATATGGTAGACTAATAGTTTGAGGGGTGGAAACTCTTGAAGCTCTTGATATGGCTAATGCTAAGACATTAATACAATACTTAGCATTTAAGGAAGATGAAGCATACTCAGTATTTAGTAGAAAGCTACTAGTTAACGGTATACTTAGACATGTAATAGCTACCATTATAAATGCTATTAAAACCTCAGTTAACGGTCTATCCATATTAACCACCTATCAGATTAACAAATATCTTCTGAATAATAATCCTAACTATTAATCCTTGATAATTAGAATAGGGAGAAAACTTGTATGTCAATATTTGTAGACCATTTATAATTAGAGATGCTGATGTAGGAGTACTGAAGAAACGTACATACTCCTTAACAGTAGAGTTTTCTGGAAGAAAATTTATAGTTACACTACCAGCTCTACTTTTTAGTTTTTGGATATTTAATACAGGTATAAGGATCTTTAACACCATAAACTTCTTACTATACTCTTCAATATCACCTATGGAATAATAGATTAGAGGTCTAACATGTATAGATGAGTTAACACAGTAACTTATACATATAGGAGGAGTACTAGTATGGTTTCTAACTGCTAAACCCTGATTGAAAACTTCATATGAACCATTAATTCTAATAAAGGTTTTAGGCTGCTCTACAACTATTTCCTCACGTTCATTAATTATAATCTTAACCTCATATCTACTAGATGATGAAACCTCTATTAAGCAATTCCCATTTAAACTACAGGATGATGATGATCTTAAACTACCCTCCATAGTATTAGCTATAAGCTCCCCAATATCTCTACCATTACATGGGCTGGTAGGCTTTAGAATTACAGGTAGAAATAGAGTTAGAAACAGGGTAGATAATCCTAGAATTACTATGATAATCATTATCTTTGATAGGAAGGCTAGTCCCCTACAATTTATGGTTAACCTAGACATTCTACTCCCTGCTATCTATCAATATGTTGCCATATCTTAACGTATTGTAGATCGTAGAGCATTTAGGAGGTATTAGAGATGCTTTAAGCTCCATATATGATGGTAGAGGTGTGAAAATAACTAAGCCATCCGTATTCGAAGTCTTTTCATCTACTACAATGCCATCAGCTATAAGATTTACCCTAACTCCATCTACAGGTGCTAAATCATTAAATCTTAAAACCCTTAATATAAGTATAGATGAGTTTCTATATATAACCTCTAAAGCTAAATCATAGTAGGGTATTTTAGCAGCCTCATAGTTAACAATAACGTTTCCAGGTGAATGTAGTAATGTAGCAGTTATGGATCCGTTAACTACTCCTAAAACATTTAGCTTCTCAAGAGGTATTTTAATTATTGTTTGATTTACGAAGATACTTCTAAGCTTCAATTCCTCAAGGTAAACTGTAAAGTTTCTGTTTAGTATCATTTCACCATTATCTAGCCATATTGGAGTAAAGTTTATTTCAACATGACTATCATAATGTGTAACTGTATAGTTTAGCTTAGCGCTCATTACAGTAAAGGGTCTAGTAAAGTTTAGAAAGTAGACTTTAGACTTGATGTAGCATCCATTATTAATATATTCATATACATCAGACTTAATGAGAAACGATAAGATATAGGTACCTGTAGAATTTGAAGCTATTAGTCTAACACCCTTATCTAACTTACCATATCCTCCAGCTAAATGTAGAATACCATAATCATCAATATAGGCAACAGATAATCTACCAGTAGTGTTTAAAGGTATTCCAACTATGATTTTTTGAATAGCTTCACCATCAATTATTTCAGCACCATAGCATGTAGTATTGAAAATTAAACTGATACTATTAGGAATATTTCTTAATCCAGGATATACAGTACTATTAGGAAATATAATCCATCCTGTACAATCACTACCATGCATTGTTACATTAACCCAATGTATGGCAAATCCATTTATCTTAGTAGCTCCATCAATAGTTTTAACAGGTAACTTAATCCAGTAGCTAACATCACCACCAATAAACTCATATGGTAGAAATTTAGAGCTTAATTCACTTATATACTCCCCAGTATATGGTGCCAATATGAGACGCCTATGTTTAGTAGGTGTTTTAATTGGAGACCAGTAAGCTACAATATAGCATTCCCGGCTACGCATACATGACTCCATACCTCCAACAACAATGGGGGATTCAACCCCGTAAATAGATATTAGAGCTATCTCCTCACCAAGCTCCCAGCCAGATCCACCCCATGAATCCTCCCAGACGACAGCTCCATTATTCTTATCTACTATAAGCATAAGAAAGTCTTGCTGTTGAGTTTCCCAAACATACCGATAATATGTTCCACCTCTACCCCCACCAGTAACGTATATGTATTCACCTACAGCTAGGCTTCTAAACCACTCATTGGAGTTTGGTAATCCATATCTTCTCCACCAAACAACTTCACCATTCCTATCCAGCTTAACTAGTACAGCATCACTCATTCCTGAAGAATCTGAAACATAGCCACATACATATAAAAACCCATTACTATACCTTACCTCGAAAAGCTCGGTAGTAAAGCTAAGAGTTTTACACCAGACTAGCGATAAATCCCTAGTATAGCATCCAATATATCCTATCTTACCATTACCATCCGGCATCCATCCGGAAACATATATGTAAACACCATCACTTGCAATTCCTAAAAACCTAGCATTAATAGCTTCAATAGAGCTTACATGCCCAGCATAGCTACCATAATCTCTTATTCGATTAATAATACCGACATCGTATATGTAATGGTTTAAACAGTTGAAAACCTCAATACTACCATATCCAGCAACATAGATATCACTACCAACCTTAACCATAGCTTCACAATAGTTATGACGAATACGTGAACCTAAAGCATAATTACCATAGTTATCCCTACATTGAAAAGCATAATCCCCATCATTAGATACATAGCTATAAACTAGGCTCCCACTACTAGTATATTTTAGTACGTAGACATCCTTATCTATTACTGTCCATCCACCAGGTGGATTTATCTCCTCACATACAATTCCAATAGCATAGTAGTATTGACTGTCAAAGTAGGCTTCAAGACCTCTAGCACCTCTTCTTCCAGTACCCCAAAAACCTACAGGAGGATACCATACATGGGATTTCAGTACGTTACCTTTAAGATCATATAGAGTCATTAAATGTCTACCATATACCCAATTAGAATCCCAGTAATAATCCCAAAATCCTACACAAAATATTGTTTTCCCGTCGGTAGCAACATCATACCAAGAGTCAAAATACGGATCATTTACATTATCGGTAATATTAGTAGGATTACTATCGAATCTATTGTATAAACGCCACCATGTTAGATCTTCAGAAATATATATTTCTTGAGATTCTAAAACCGGAGTTAAAATGGAAGTAAACATTAAAAATGTAAATAGCCAAGTTAAACTCTTCAGTAGGCTACTATACATTATAGGAGACAATAATCTATGTCTTAATGTATACTCGACCATAGAGGGCTTCATAGACTAACCCCAAGTATAGAGTAGAGTAAACCAGTATCAACCATAATATAGAGAAGAAATACTGTAAGAACTGTACAGATTAATGCATGGGGTAAACCATCAATTAATGAACCTCCATCACTTCCCTTACCGCCTATAAGTCCAAGTAACACTGCAGTATACATAGCTCCTACCGAAGCCATTGTTGTAATATATTCAACATCCTCAGCTTTTGGAAGCGTTAAAACTCCAATCATTTGGCCAGCTAATCCACCGGCCTGCTGATAGGTAAGAGATAGAATATTCATTACAATACTTGATAGGGCAACAGTAAAAGTAATCATACATACACTAAGATATACTATAAGCTTAAAAAAACGTACTCTAGCTTTTAGCATTCTCATAGCTGTAAATAGCTGATTAATACTTTCAACTATGAATTCAACTAGGGAGGGATCAGCTCCAGTCTGCTCAGTAGTATCTAGTAGTTCAAATGATACTTTAGCAGCCCATGGAATTTCAACCAGTCTGGCTGCTTCTCCTATTCTAGCTCCACTATGCATAAATGCTGAGATCCTTCTTAAAGCTTCATCAAAGCATTTATTATAGCTTCTATTTGATGAAAGCCATCTTATAGCTAATCCTGGAGATTCACCTTTCTTAACTCTTTCAGAAACATCTCTAAGAAATGATGGAATAGCATAAATAATTTTCTTCTGTTTACCTCTAGTTTTTAAAGCATAAATAGATGGGAGAGTAAGACCTACAATAATAGCTAACGCTATGAAGTAATATAGTTTATCAAATAGCAGAGTAACTTTTACATCATTAATTAGCTTAACTGGAATAAGGATCAATCCTAATGGTAGTATAGCTAGTGGCTTATAGGAGGGTTTTGCTAGAAGCTCTTTAGGAATTAGAGCATCTACAAGAAGACAACATATAAAGCTGAAAAACGTATTTAATATGAAGAAGGATGTGAGAATTATTGATCCATTAACACCGCCAAGTATAATACCTATACTCAGCATAAATATTGGTAGTAAAACATAAATCATGAAGATAAATGAGGCAACAGCATTAAACTTCTCTCCTAAAACCTCCAGGGAACTTCTCATCTCAGCATATAAGGCTTGAAGCTTCTCTCTTAAAACCACGTAGATGTTTCCTCCACTTCTTTGTGTTGAAGCCATTGATATTAGGAAATCTCTTAGATCGGGATCTGTAAACTTATCTGCATGCCAGGCTATAGCTGAAAATGGATCCATAGCCTTCAAAATCCTGATTTTACTAACCATTCTAGCTAATCTAGCAAAAGCAGGAAATACCTCCTCTAAACCTATAACTCTTTCTAAGCTTACTGTTGGAGGTATACCTATAGCAGCATTATTAACAAAGTAGGATGCAATCCATGGAAGCTCCCTTCTAAGCTTAGACTGGAAAATACTAGCTTTAACCGCTGGAGTATAGTATAGAATAAGACTGATAGATATAGATAATCCTATAACAGCCAATAAATCATATGGATATGGAATCAACACGGATAATAAATCTAGACTTAAGCAAAATGATGCTATGAAATAGGCTATAGATGGAAGAATTGAAAAAGCAAACAAAGCCGCTATATACTTCTTCCACTTATTAGGTGTTATTCCCATACCGCTTAGATAAATCTTATCTGAAAGCCTTACTGGAGATAGATTCTGTATTTGAAATTTAAATTTTGAAGTAGTAGTTCTAATTGGTGCTGGAACATACCTTACTAAAACTCCTTTGGAACTACATATATTTTCCACCTTACAACTATTTAGAGAAGAGCTTTCAGTCTTAAAATGTAGAGATACTTTATCGGGATGTAGTAACAAATATTCAAAACATTTATCTTTAATCCCAACATGGAGTCCTCCTGTTTTATCAGCAAGTACCTTAAGAACTGTCTTATCAAAATCGGAGCCTAAACCTAAAGTGTAAACCTTAACATTATGCTTAACTATATCCTGCATTGAAGCATATGGATGTTCACCTGAATTATTCCTACCATCAGTTACTAAAACAATAAGTTTTTCGTTACCAATATCATTCTCTAACAGAATCTCAAAGGCCTTTCTTAAACCTGCACCTAAAGCTGTTCTTCCATAACCCTTCAAATTATTAATTCTCTTAATATCTGATGCAGCAATAAGCTTTACAGGTGTTAGAGGTATTATAACTTGGTGATTGATCTTAGATGATAATGCTTCAGCATGAAAGCCTATAATAGCTAATCTATCATCACTATTAAATATGGATTTATCAGATATGAGTTTAATAAGAGCTTCCTTAACCATGTCTAGACGAGACTTCGTTTTAAAGCCTCTACTACACATTGAATCACTTACATCAATAGCATATATAATATCTCTAGCCATCCATATCCCTAAGTCAAGGCTTTATAGCTATTATGGATTGCATATATTTTCTTCCAAGTGGAACCTTATTCTCCAATTGGAAGTATGATGGATCCTCGTAGAACTTCCATATGGCCCTTGTAACTACTTGATAATCTAGAAAGGCTTCATCTATCTTAGCCTTATCCCTGAGAAAAGTTAAGAAAGCCTCTCTTAAGTGAAGCTCTTCTATCAATCTACTTTCATCCCAGCCTCGTAGCTCCATAATCCTCCTCATAGAGTGAAGCTTAATAACCTCATCGTTAGATATGTGGAGAAAAGTATCTCTAGATGGATCATATCTAGCAAAAAGCTTAATATCGTAACTATCAGATGAAAAACTAACATCATGAACTTCAATCATCCTTCTTACAAATGATCTTCTACCATCCTTCTCCTCTTTCACTAGCCTCATCATATGTCCCATCGAGTAAACACCCATTAAACCACCTAAACTTAGGGATATAGGTGGTGAAGTGAAACGTTGAATAACTTCTTCAGGACCTCCAGCATGAAAAGATGTTATACCTCCATGACCTGTTAATACTGCCTGAGCCCAATCAATTCCTTCTCTACCTCTAACTTCACCTACAACTATATAGTCTAAACTCATTCTTAATGAGTGCTTAACAAGATCAAACTGTGAGATCTCACCTCTCTTATCCACAGTGTAGGATTCCCTAACTACTAGAGGCTTCCAATATGGATGAGCTAATCGAAGCTCAGCGGTATCCTCAATAGTTCCTATTCTTGCATTAGCAGGTATAAGATTACATAAGCTATTAACCATAGAAGTCTTCCCGGAGCTCATAACTCCATAAATTATACATGCAAGCCTATTTTCTATAAGCATCATGAAGTAGGCGGCTATGACTGGATCAATGGTGTTCCTAACCATCTGCATTGTAATACTCCAGGAAAACTCAGGAAACTTCCTTACAACTATTGAGGTACCAGTATGAGATACTTCCCTACCATAGGTTACTGTTAATCTATGTCCTTCAGGAGTTCTTATTGAGGATAAAGGGTGGTAGAAGGAAATTGTTTTACCACATCTATGAACTAGTTTTTCTGCAAGCCTTAAAACCTCTTCTTCAGAGTCGAAGTAGATGTTAGATGTTAAGTTTCCATAGGTTGAATGAGTAACTAGTACAGGTGCATATGCAGAAGTAATATTTACATCTTCAACTCTAGGATCTCTTATAAGAGGATCGAGAACACTCCACCCAAAAACTTCTCTCGTAACCAGGTAGGTCTCAACATCAGTTAGAATGCCTGTGGTTTTCTCAATATCGCTTAGCGTTATATCATCAGGCAGTAGATAAATAAGATCTGACATGAATTTTACAAGTTTTTTACGTTGTTCTTCACTTAACGGAGGATCACATACTAAATATTCACCTTGATCAGTAATAAATATTTCAACTGGATTATTGGGAATTGTGTATTTCTCAATTATATTTTTACCTTCAAGCGAGGGATAAACAACTTTAACTTCACCTATACCCTCTACTCTATATGTACTTTCAGAGCTTTTCTTCTTGGAGCTACGAAGCTTTTTAATAAGTTGCTCTAAAGAACTATCGTTTTTCTTCTTAATACTTAGCTTCATCCGGTAATCACCAGTAGTGATATCACCCTTGCCTATAAGCTGTAAAAACCAGGTTTCCTTGATCAGTTACTAATGTGAATTCCTTTGAGTCGCCAATAACTGGGCAAATATTACCTGCAAATCGAAATCTGAATGTTGCCGAGGTGCCGGGCTGTATTGAGACCTCTCCAGATAATACTTGATCTATATTAACAGCAGTACCACGATACATGCAACTAATAACTCTAGCAGGCGTATTTCCAATATTTGTGATGGATACTATTACATAGCTACTAACATCATCAAACTGTATTACTGGTGAACCTGTTACTTTAAGTAGAGCTTGCCTTCCAGCTCTTGTACCTACAGTTACTATCCATCCAGCAATAACAGATGCTGAAGCTAATGCAACAATAGTTATTAATGCAACAACAATCCCATAGCTTATAGCTCTTCTAGATTTCAGTATTTTCATAGAGTACACCTAATCAGTTACATAAGCTGTAAAGGGCAAAGTACCCTGATCGGTTATAAGTTGGCAATTAACACTATCACCCCATTTAATACTAGTTCCCTGAACATTTATAATATTATTTGGCAGGTTTGCTACACTAATAGTTACGCTTGTAGCTCTTGGAATAATGTTATTGGATGAAAAGCCGCCTTCCCTCACTACATTCCAACCACCAGTAACTTCTTGACCTCCAATAATGAACTTTATAATGTAGGCGTCTATTCCACCTATATTCTTGACAGTTAAGGAAAGAGTATTAGTAGTGCTTGAGATTAGTGGAATACCTACAACTTCAAATGCAGCCTTCCTGGTGGACGCTGCTCCAGCACCAAAAATCCATACAGCAATTAAAGCGGAGGAAGCTATGGCTACTATTGTTATTAGTGCAACAATAATACCGTAGCTTATAGCTTTCCTATTCTTGATGAGGCTTTTAACCATAATATCACCTATAGAACGGCACTGTCATCCCTGTAGATCTTAGCAATTTAAGACCCACAGGTTTAACGGGGGCTAGCCTAAGTCCCCCATGTAGGAAAGTTAGACATGTTTGTATAGTTCTGTGAAGCTTCTTAGCGGATTGCAACTGACTGGGGATTTGATTGAATCCGGTGAAATTAATCATAGTTTAGCCCTACTACTTAATATCTATAATAGGGAAATTGAAGATGGAAAAGAGAGGAATTTATAACTGCTAGGTAATTAATTTGAACTATGCTCTTTAATAAGGTTTTGTGATTGTTAGTCATTGTCTTAGTATTGATGTTTTATTCTCATGATTATTTACATGACATTTCAGAATGGGTTAGAGATAATGGTTTATATATTCATGCATATATCCTAGCTCGTTTAATTCCATGTACGAGTTGAAGCTATCCGTATGTATCGTTGAACTCTCCTTAACTCGTCTACTTAAGATCTTAAAAGTAGTTTCAGACTCAACATTACTTGATGATATGTAATCCTCCACTTCATTCCTACTCTTCAATCCGGCATTAACGTATGGCTTATCAACTTCAATAGCTTTATTAAACTAAATATGATCAGCTTTACTCCTAATCCCTAACATAAGCTTCCTTAAAGCCTTAAGACGGCCATGAAGTATCTATCTGGAAACCAGCTTAAACCATAGATAAGTTATGTAAGCCTAGAATAGTATGAGAATGAACCATTTCCTAAGACTAAGTCTAGAATAGTGGAATATCGTAACAGTCTTATCATTAAATATCCTCCTACAAGACTTACAAAAATATCTCTTAAGACATCCCTATGGTTTCCATAACCCTACTAGAACCACATCTAGGACATCGAACACCATCAACCATCTAACAATCTTAAACAGATTAAAACAGTCTCACTAGAATGAAGACTAAGAACACCCATAGAAAAAATCAGAAAACAACCACAAAATCTTATTAAAGAGCGTGAACTAATTATAAACTCTTAAACATATTATGTGCTACTTTAGGAATATTGTTACTAGACTTTCTCTCACTTATCTAAATGATTTAGTTATGTGAGGAATTTAACTATACTTAGCAAACATATCCGTTCACCTATAATCAACGACAAACATATGAAATATGTTATTTATCACAGCTATGTAAAGCTTTGTAAAGCTTAACATGGAAGACTTAAATAGTTAAGCCTACTCAGAGGCTATTAAGAATAGGGATAGCTAGCAGGCCACTATGCCGTGGATACTAGTTAAATATGAATATTGGTTTTAGTTACAGAGAATATTGAGCGGTACTAGGCTATGTGGAGTATTATTTCTAAGTAGTTGGAGCCAAGTATGGTTTAGTTATTTCATTAATGATGTTTTTAGCAAGGTTTAAGTCTGCATTTTCCTTAAATTTTAAATTTATGTTGCATGTTTTACCATTGATTTCTAATATGGGTTTATCAGTAAGGTGTTTCTGAAGCTTGTTTGCAAGCTCTTCTTGTAGTTTAATTAGGTCATTAATAGATTTATTATTATCCACACTTATTGGAATACTTAAAAAACACGGTCTCTTGTTAATCACGTAGTTACGTGCAATAAATGAGTTAGGAATAACTACACGTTCATTCTCTGTGGTTTCAATAGTAGTAGCAAGCGAGCCTATATCGACAACTCTACCCTTACACCCACCTATGTCGACTAAATCACCGATCTTAAATGGTTGATATGTTTTAATATAGTATTCACCTCCTAAATTAAGGATAATATCTCTAAATGCAAGAATAATTGAGAAGGCAGCTAATGCTACAATAACGGCAAGAATTGTTGTTTCTAAGCCAAGCTGGCTTAAAGCAAACATCAGCATAGCTAACACAACTACAATCTTAGAATACTGTTGAATCTTTATCATTAAAGACTGGTCTCTAAAAGGAATAATCCTCCTAATAAATGAATTTACAATCTTTACGATAATAGGTATTAGTAAAAGAATAATTGCTATAATAGCCATAGTATACATTAGTTTTAGAGTTGCAGGGTCAAACCCTAATGTTACCTGCACTATAACACCAAGTATCTTAAGCATAAAGAAATTTAAACATTTCCTTAAATTTGCCGGTTCTGTCCGGATAAGATATAGGTTGAGAATAAGTTTAATCTTTTCTTGTTTTTTCCTAAAGTATTGTTGCTATTCTTATGAACTCATTGCAAAACTCCAAATTTAAACATGTTAACAATCTTTTACAATACTATTCTCATGTAGAATTAAACAGTTAAACCTTAGTAGTAGAGTTTTGCAATGACTTCTATCTTAAAGTTTAATATTTTAGTCATCTCTTGCTTTTTTAAATTTAATGTTAAATATGATTATATGATAATAAGTTATCTCTTGTTTTCTCTGCCTAGAAAGTCGTAGTAGAGCTTAAAAGCTCTTAGAAGCTGTTAGATGCCTTAAAGCTAGGCTTTGTTCACTCTCTCTTTCTAAAAGTATTTCTTAAGTTAACGTTGATGTTATGGAGGAATATGCCTGTACGATGCTTATGTAGGCAAGAGCTTTTCCACCAGGTTTTCTCCATGTTTTGATGCTCCTGCTCTAATCCTAGCTGCTCAACCCCTTCCTTAAGCCAACACTCCCTATCCCTTATTATCCTCGGCTTGTTAGGCATTTATTAAGACTTTTGAAGGAAAGCCTAGTTGCTAAAGAGCTCCTAGCAGGATAAGCCCTTATCTCTACAGGCTCCTAGTATCAACATCTATGGTAGCATAAACCCAAACTTCCCGCCCTTAAGCTTGAGGCAATTCTCATCTATAGCTATGGTTAAATGCTTCTTTGGCTTCCCCCATTCTTTAGCTTCCAAAATAGCCCTGAACTTCAAGCACCACTCGTTTAGATTACTGGCAAATTCCCTCCAAAGCTCAAGAAGCCTAGAAGCTTTCTACAAGAGCTCAGTATCAACCATAGTAGAAAAGCCTTCACCTTCAGCTCAATCGGCTTTCTATTCCTTTAAAGATATTTAAGCTCCTAGCCCAATCTATTAACTGGACTGGAATCTCCATAATATTAATTACCCAGCCCAACTTTTATCCGGACAGTGCTTTGTGGCTTAATTCCGAAATTTTGCAAATTCAAGTTTACATAAATTACGAAAAGCTTAATAAACATTCCTATAACCATAGTATTTAATGATATAGATTACGAGAAATGAATATTAAGCCACAA
>JAWBQF010000038.1:0-21948 GCA_038845975.1 Methanomethylicia archaeon | reverse complement strand
TAAATAAAATCATAGATAAGAGAAAAATGAATACTAGAACTCATAAACTATTCATACAATCTACAACCACCTAGAAAATGAGCTTAAGCTGCCAGGTCCAAGAACACATAAATAAAACTTATAAAACTAACAGAACAAGTAGGTAGTGTTCTATCAACTTTATATATGAAAAGCATAAATAGGTTGACGTCTCAAGTTCATATGCTACCTCCATTTTTAAAGAAAAATTTATAAATGGCTTATATTATGCGATTTAAATAATCTATGGAGGGTTAAATTATTGTTCTATATATGTACAGTTATAGACGTTATAAGGATACCCCCCAGTAATGCATTTGGAAATCTTAACCAAATAGCAAGAATGATTTTAAATGAAAAATATATTGGGAAAGTTGATAGAGAGTTAGGGGTTATAATTGCAATCTTAAATATTAAAGTCTCACCAATAGGTAAAATTATCCAGGGAGATGGTGCAACATATCATAAAGTTAGGTTTAAAGTTTTAACTTTTAGTCCGATCATACAGGAAGTTATAGAAGCTGAAGTTGTAGAAGTCGTTGATTTCGGAGTTTTTGTAAGGTTAGGCCCCCTTGATGGATTGATTCATATATCACAGGTCGCTGATGATCATTTTTCATTTGATAATAAACAAAAAGTATTACATGGTAAAAATACTGGTCGATCAATAACTGTTGGTGATAAAGTAAGAGCAAGAATAGTTAGTGTTGGGTTAAGTGAATCAGGCCCCCGTGCTACAAAGATAGGCTTAACTATGCGCCAGCCATTTTTTGGGAAGCTGGAGTGGATAGAAGAAGATCTATTAAGGATTAAGAAAGCAACACCTGAAGCTAAAAAGAAAGTTAACTTACATAAATAGATAGTACAATCTTATCTTTCTATAGACTAATCATAATATTGATCTCTTTTTTGAGTTTCTGGGCTATAAACATAGATACATATAAATTTTATATGATGTGAGCTATGGCATTTTAAGTTTTTACAATATACCTTAATGCATAGTTAGTGTTAATTAAAAATTATTATTCATTATCTATTAATGTTTACAAGATTAGTTTCCAAACATAAAAATTTGTAATCTATTCATAGAGTATTCATATAGGAGTCGTATGTTGGTACTGTTAGTTTTACTCTAAAGTTTAATTGTGTTGTATTGTTATGGATTTTGCTTAGTACTAGCTTATTTCTATCTTAATTTTGTTTAGCTTTAGCCCTATGAATATTTGTATTAAGCTTATTAGTAATCAGTATTTACAGTCCTTTCTGATATCCTAAGTATTTCACCATAGAGTATTTCTTGATGAATTATTAATTTGATGGTATGTTTATGAAGCTTATCAGCTTAACTGGTTTCATTAAGATTTGTAAGCCTACTTAATCTTATAGAAGGGCTAGCTGGACTTCCTATAGACTTAAAAATTCTTTATAATGAAATACCAGCTATTAAATAGATTTAGAGTTAAGTCTTCTTTCCTTAGTCTTAAACCATTTCCTAAAATACTTATTCTAGTCTTACAGTAGTAGGCTTATCGATACCAGGATACCATAAAATCTATAAATATAGTTAAATTACCATTCATATTAATGTAACATATACACCAACAATCATGCTACTACTCAATAATGCATTACTAACTTAGCCCTACAGCTAGAAGTCTATCAAGATTATATAATCAGAACAAGGAAGCAATCATCAAACCCTACTAACTCCTAAATCCTTTCCAATAAGCTAAAAGCCTTAGTAAAACCGTGAAAAGCTAATATAGAATGATCTCTATAAGGCTATATACATAAAGCCAATTATGAGTAAACACCCTAATAACTATAAAAAGTCTACATAACCAAAATCGCCACACATACAAGAACTACTAATCTAACAATTAGTAAATCAATCTAATCAGCTATATGATTTTCTATTGTAAATTAAGTAATTTTAAGTGTTTTCTCTAGGATATTGGGGAGTATAAGTTGGAGGGAGTAAGTATGTGTGGAAGCATTTTTCCCCCTCTAAATACGTACTCTTCAATACTAGTTCAGGACCTTTATTGGATAAAATTAGAGGGACTAGTGTAGCTTTAAGAGAGGCTGGGGGAATAACTCAACATATTGGTGCAACTTTCTTTCCAACGTCTATAATTGAGACTAGAGGGAAGGATCAATCTAATCAGCTATAATACTTATGGAGCCACTTAGATATGATAAGTATATGCAATAAATGGCTTAAGTTAACAAAGCCTTACAACCTAACATAAAAACACGTAAACACTAGATGCAAACAAAACAAACACAAGCAATCAGTTAGTTGTCTGTCGATTATCTATGCTAAAAAGGAATGAATTAATTGGCGGCTTTTTAAATTGACCATTAACCTAAAATATGAAGTATTCATTAGTTTGCTATGGCGAAAGCTTTTCAAAATACTATATAAATGAAAGAAATAAAGGATTTAACTTAACTGGTTTTTAACAAGTGCAATTAAATTAATGGTAATATACTATACCTTTAGTCTAATAATAAACTTTAATAAACCAAAATTAAGTATTAATTTATGTCTAAGAAGGGCCAAGTCATAACATTTAAAGCATGTAGAAAGTGTAATTATCTTGTAGAAAGCGGAGTTGTTAAGTGTCCTGTTTGTGGATCAGTAAATTTTTCAATCGAGTATGAAGGACTTATTATAATACTTGATAAGGATAACTCTGAAGTAGCTAAAAAATTAAAAAAGAATGCAAATGGAAAATATGCAATAAAAGTTTACTAGTTTAGTACTTATTAAAAATATTTCTGGAAATTGATTTTACAACTATCATAAAGTTAAATATTCTGAAATCACTTTAAACTATAATTGTTCATTATCTACTAACTAAAATAATTTTAGATACATTATTTATCGTTAAATTTTTAAATTTAGAATCTTTTACTTGAAGTAAAGTGACTCAATATGTCAGTGCTTAAATGCCAAGTAATGAATGAACGTGTTAATCCACTACTAGGAAGAAGAGAAGTAGAGTTCATAGTACATCATAAAAATGCAGGCACTCCATCAAGGTATTCTATAAGAGAGTATTTCTCATTGAATTTTAACGTACCTCTAGAGCAGGTATATGTCTATAGTATAGATACCAGATTTGGATGTGGCATATCAAGAGGGATTGTGCATATATATGATACTAATGATGTTGCTGCAAAAATAGTACCAACTCATATTAAAATAAGAAATCTTAAGCCTGATGAGCGTAAAAAGTATATCGAAGAGATTAAAAGAAAAAATTTTAAGGGAAAGAAATCTTAAAAGAGGTAGATATTAGATGGCTACTGCATATAAGAGATACGATGTAGATTACTTAAAGGGTAATGTTAGATTGAAAAATAAAATATGTCCACGTTGTGGAGCAATTATGGCTAAACATGAAATTCCAGTAAAACGCTTTGCTTGTGGTAAATGTAGCTATACTGAATTTCTATAATTTTAAGGTACGTAAAAATGTGTTCCCAAAAATGCATTGTCCTTGGCATCGAGTCTACAGCACATACATTTGGTTGCGGTATTGTTTCGGAGGATGGAAGAATCTTAGCTAATGAAAGCTCAGTATATATACCAAAGGAAGGTGGAATACATCCAAGAGAAGCATCAAGACATCATAGTGCCGTAGCATATAAAGTCGTAGCCTCAGCTTTAAGGAAGGCAGAAATTAAAAAAGATGATATTAATGCTATTGCTTTTTCTCAAGGACCTGGGCTAGGTCCATGTTTAAGATCTGGAGCAACAATTGCTAGAGCTATAGCATTAACACTTAAAAAACCATACATACCTGTAAACCACTGCGTCGCCCATATAGAAATCGGCCGTTTAATATCTAAATGTTACGATCCACTCGTAATTTATGTTTCTGGAGGTAATACTATAATTAGTGCTTTTGATGCTGGTAAATATAGGATTTTTGGTGAGACATTAGACATAGCCTACGGGAACTGTATAGATGTGTTTTCAAGAAACCTTAATTTTCCATATCCTAAACCCACTGATCTTCATCCTCTTGACCGCATATCAATCGAAGGCGGGAATTTTGTAGAGCTTCCCTATATAGTTAAAGGACAAGATATAAGTTATAGTGGTCTTCTAACAGCTGCTCTTAAAAAAATCCAAGAAGGATTTTTCTGGAAAGATGTTGCTTATAGCTTTTATATGACAGCATCAGCAATGCTTATTGAGGTTGCTGAACGTGCATTAGCCCATACTGGAAAAAAAGAAGTTTTACTTACTGGAGGTAATGCTAGAAGTAAACTTCTTCAGTCAATGCTTCAGTCAGTCTGCGAAGAACGTAAAGTTAAGTTTTACGTGGTTCCATCAGAGTATGCTGGAGATAATGGAGCTATGATAGCATGGACAGGAGTTTTAGCATATAAACATGGCATAACCATTCCAATTGAAAAGTCAACAATTAAACCTAAATGGCGTCTTGACGAGGTAGATATACCTTGGAGGCTATGAATTTTGAGAAACTACTAGGAATAGGAGCTGAAGCTTACCTGTATCTTATTAAGTGGTTTGGTGTTGAGGCTATCAAGAAGGTTAGAACATCTAAAAAATATAGAGATTCAAAGCTAGATCTACTTATAAGAACTTCTAGGACAATACGTGAAGCAAAACTATTAACAGCTGCAAGATCCATTGGGGTTCCAACACCTATAGTATACTATGTAAATATCAATGATTCAATAATTATAATGGAGTATATTAAGGGGCAAAGATTAAAGGAACTTTTCCCAAGTTTTAATGGCTTAATTCAAAAGGAAGTATGCTTAAAAATAGGTGAGTTAATAGCTTTACTTCATGAAAACGGAATTATACATGGTGATTTAACAACATCTAATATGATTTTACATGAGTCAGGACATATATTTTTAATAGACTTTGGACTTGGCGAATTTACATATGATATTGAAGCTAGAGGTGTTGATTTACACCTAATGATGCGAGCTTTAGAAAGCACACATTACAACATAGCTAAAGACTGCTTCAAATATATAATTGAAGGATACAGTAGAATTTCTGGTGTAAATATGAGTAAATCAGTATTATTAAAAATAAATGAAATAAGAAGTAGAGGTCGATACATTAGAAAAAGGGTGGTGAAACATTAATAACTTTAAGAAACAAATATTTTTCATAACTAAAAATTTAAATAAAGTTGATGAAGCAAATGAAATTGCAAGTAAATACGGTGTTGAATTTAAACCAATTACTATCAAAAAAATTGAAGTTCAGTCTGATAATTTAGCTAAAATTGCATATTTTAGTGCTAGGATTATTTGGAAAAAGTTAAGGAAGCCATTAGTAGTTGAGGATTCTGGGCTTTATATTAAAGCTTTTAATGGATTTCCAGGACCATACTCATCGTATGTTTATAAAACAATAGGTTATCTTGGAATCTTAAAACTCATGAAAGATATAACAGATAGGAGAGCTTATTTTAAATCAGCTATTGCCTTTTGTGATGAAAACATATGTAAGATATTTATTGGTACAGTTTATGGAGAAATCACAAATAATGCTAGAGGATACTATGGATTCGGTTTTGATCCCATATTTAAGCCTGAAGGCTCTACACAAAAAACGTTTGCTGAAATGAGCTTAGAGGAAAAATCTATGTATTCACATAGAGCTAAGTCTGTTACAAAGTTTTGTATATGGCTTAATAAATTTTTAGGAAAAGTTTATTAGTAGCTTAGTCTTTTAGTGCGTACTTAGGTGAGTTTATTTGAGAAAAAGTAAGGAGAAAGGAAAATCACATAGCACCAGACCAGTTAAAACAGAGGCTGATAAATGGGTTAAATACCCGCCAAATGAGATCGAGAGTCTAGTAATTGAACTAGCACGTAAAGGTTTAGGACCATCTATGATTGGGATAAGATTAAGAGATCAATATGGTATTCCATCAGTTAAAGAGCTTACCGGCAAAGGCATTTCCCATATACTGAAAGAAAAGGGTCTCTCCCCTATTCTTCCTGAAGATCTTCAAAATATGATACAACGTGCTCAAAGAATTCATACTCATCTAGAAGCTCATCCTAAAGACATGTTCTCTAAGAGAGGACTGATGCTATTAGAATCTAGAATATATAGGCTTGTAAAGTATTATAAGCGTGAAGGCATACTACCTGCTGATTGGAAGTATTCAGCTGCTCTATTCACTCCAAAATAGTTTCTTCAGAGAGAATTTAAATATAGGAAATGAATAAGTATAAGACTATTAGGTTTATAATTAATTCATAAGTGATATGAATTCCAATAGAGATTCACTATTAAAAAAGGCGGATCAGATAGCTAAAGTTATAAGGGATTTTATAAATGACGGTAAGAATTTTAAAATTTTAGCACATCATGATGCTGATGGAATATCATCAGCTAGTATTCTTGTCTCTATACTAGCTCACTTTAAAACAAGGTTTCATGCAAAAATCATAATGCAACTCAATGAGAAAAACATATTGAATATGTTTCCCTCCAAATCTGATGTTCTAATATTTCTCGATTTTGGAAGCGGATATAAAGACGTAATTAGAAATGTAGCTCCAGAAAATGATATTATAATTATTGATCATCATGAGACATCAAAATTCTTTAAAGAAGATAAAAAACTAATTGAGTTAAATCCTCATTTATTCAATTTAAATGGATCTTATGAGATAAGTAGTGCTGGATTAGCATTTTTAATTGCTGAGAAAGCAATTCCTGAAGGCAGTCTAAATCTATCAGTACTTGCCATTGTTGGAGCTATAGGTGATAGACAAGATAGAGGTGAAATGCGAAGTTTAACTGGTATAAATAGTATGATTGTTCAAAAAGCAGAAAATGCTGGATTAATAAAATGTAAGTTAAGCTTAAGACTTTTCGGAGCTGAAACACGTCCACTAATTAAATCATTAGAATACACAACAGATCCATTCATACCTGGTCTTAGTGGTGATGAGGGTGCCTGTTATAAATTTCTCAAGAATATAGGCATTGAACCTAAGAAATCTGATGGGAAATGGAAAACCCTTAATGATCTTAATGACGTTGAAAAATCAAATTTAACATCAAACCTCATAAAACACATGATAAGTAAGGGAATGGAACCCAAGGAAGCAGAGTCAATTATAGGCTATACATACATTGTAAATGATGAACCCCCTTCTTCTCCACTAAGAGATATTCGTGAGTTTTCATCACTATTAAATGCTTGTGGCAGAATGGGTAAAGGTGGTCTTGGAATTGCTGTATGTATGAAGCATGATAAAGCAATAGAAGAAGCAAACCAACTAATAGTTGAATATCGTAGAAAAATATCAAGCTATATAGCATGGTTATTTGAAAATCCTGAAAGAATTAAAAAGGGTATATATATTCAAAGCTTTCATGGCGGATCATTTATAGAGGATTCGATGATTGGAACAATGATATCAGTCACCATGAATTCGTGCCTATTTTCTCAGAATAAAGTTATAATTGCCTTTGCTAACAGTGATGGTCAAATAAAGGTGTCTGCCCGTTCTCCATCCCGAATTATTGGAATAAATATAGGATCTGCCGTACAAGAGGCAGCAGAAAAAGTAGGTGGAAAGGGTGGAGGACATGATATAGCTGCTGGCGCATTTATACCAATAGGTACTGAAGAACGCTTCCTCCAAATACTAGATGAACTCATTGGGAAACAATTAGGTGGTAAAAATTATGATTTGTAGTCCTGTTAAAGCTATTGTTAAAATTGTATATTTAAATGCTAAAGTAGCTAAGTTAATATTTGATTCAACTCAGCCTGATAATATTAATCTTCCTTCGTATATAGAAATACGATCAGCAATTAAAGACAATAGTTTAGTATTTAAAATTAAATCATGGAAGGAGCTTGGCAGCTTACTTTATGCTGTTGACGATCTTTTACAATGCATATCGTCTATTGAGAAACTAAAAACTGTAATCGATAATCTAAAATTCTAGATATTGACATATTTGGTAATTATAAATAATTTAGAGAGTGATAAGTAGTTAAAAATATATAAGTAGGCTCTATCGAAGATACTAAAGGTGTAATTAAGTGACAACTAAAAAGAAATCAGCTAAAGTACAGTATACAGTATTTGCTCCACCGTATTTTGGTCTTGCTGAAATAGGTAAAATAATAGCAAATGAAGAAGCAAGTATAATTGGTAGAACCGTTGAAACAACATTGTATAACATTACTAACGACATTTCACAGGTACATATAAAATTAAGGTTTAGAGTGGTTAAAGTTGATAGTATTAAAGCTTATACTGTATTTTATGGCCATGAACTCACAAGAGATTATGTAAGACATTTAATTCGAAGAGGTGTAAGTCTTATACGTGAAATAACCTCTGTTGAAACAAAGGACAGCTGGAAGTTAAGAATTACGTGTATGGCCGTAACTACACATCGTTGTCAAACATCACAGAAAAAGGCTATAAGAAAAATCATGATGAATATTATTCATCAAAAGTCTCAACAATGTAATATAGATGAGTTTGTACAACAGATGATTTTAGGAAAAATAGCATCTGAAATAACCAATGAAGCGCGTAAGATATATCCTCTTAGAAGAGTTGAGATTCAAAAAAGTAGAGTTGTTAAACTACATGAACTTCAAGTCGAGACTTAGGTAATTTAATTATCATAGCATGAACTTCATACTGGTTTATGCTTAGATCTTTATCAATTTTAATTTAAGGTCTAAGCATAAAATTAGATTTGGTAAATGAGAGAGGCAGCTTCAATACAATGAAGTCATTGCAAAACTCTACTACTAAGGTTTAACTGGTTTAATTCTACATGAGAATAGTATTGTAAAAGATTGTTAACATGCTTAAATTCTAGAGTTTTGTAATGACTTCAATATTTAAAAGCTAAATTATTAGAGTTAATTATACATAGTCATTTCAAAGTGTTAAGGACTAGATTTCCTAAAAGAAATGCTTTAGATATGTCTAATTAAAGCCGTAAAGCTTTTATTTTTAAATCTTATGTAAACTCATTAAATATAGCTGATGATGTGATTGTTTAGTGAAGGTAGTAAAGGAGGATAACATAGTAAAGAAAAATATTAGAAGGACTGATTTAAAAGTAGCTTTATGCTACCCAAATCAATATAGAATCGGCATGTCATGTCTAGCATTGCATTATATTTATAACCTTTTCAATAGCTATGAAAATGTGGTATGTGAAAGGTTTTTTCTAGAGAATACTTTTTCTCTCGAATCTCAATTACCACTATCTAAGTTTGACATTATAGCATTTACTTTACAATTTGAACTTGATTACATAAATATGTTTAAAATTTTAATTAATTCAAAGATACCAGTAGATAGACAGAAACGAAATACTAGTCATCCAATTATTATTGCTGGCGGACCATGTGTAATGGAAAACCCCCTTCCTTTATCAAACTTTATAGATATTTTCTTCATAGGTGAAGCCGAGGTACTAGTTCCTAAGTTTATCGAGAGAGCTTTATCATTAAAGAATATTAAACGTGATTTTCTTGATTTTTCATCTATAACTGGGCTTTACTTACCAGAAGTTGGAAATAAAACTAAGAGAGTCTGGGTTGAGAATATTGATGACGCTTTTTATCCGACAATTCAGGTATTAACTAGAATGTATGATAAATCAACAAAACCAATATTTAGCAACTCATTTTTACTCGAGATTTCAAGAGGATGTGGACGTGGATGTCGATTCTGTATTTCAGGTTATATATATCGCCCCCCACGTTATAGATCCATTAAAAAAATTGAAAAAATAATCGATGAAGCTATTGAAAATCATAAAATTAACAAAATCATTTTAGTTGGCACTTCAGCATCTGATCATCCAAAATTTAAGGAGATATGTGAACTTATATTGTCAAAGGGTCTATTTTTCTCAACTCCATCACTTAGGATTGATGTTTTAGATGAGGATATTATAAGTTTCCTACTAAAAGGAAGTCAAAAAACTATTACAATAGCTCCTGAAAGTGGATCAAATTTCTTAAGAACCTTGATTAATAAACCTATTCCTAACTCCCTCATATTAAATGTTGCTAAATTATTTCAAAGAAACAATGTTCCAAGTTTAAAAATGTATTTTATGGTTGGATTACCAAATGAATCCATTAAAGACATAGAGGCTATTAACACTATTTCTAGTAAGATCTTAGAGAATTTTAAAGGATTGCTAAAATTAAGCGTAAATCCTTTAATTCCCAAGCCCTATACACCAATGCAGTGGGTTCCCTATATAAGTAGGAAGGAATATCTCAAAAAGACTAAAATATTAAAACCCCTAAAAAGCAAGAAAATAAGTATCAGTATAGGATCGTGGTCTATGGGTTGTTTAGAACATATATTATCACTAGGCACCTCTGAACTATCAGAATTACTATCTACTAACATTTTAGCTAGTAATTTAGTAAATTGGCAATCATTAATTGGATGGCTAAGGTTAAATATTCATGATTATTCAAGGATGCTGACTGTTAATATTAATGAAAACCCTTTATTTAATATTATTGATAATGGTATTTCTATTGATTTCTTAAAAGCAGAATATTATAAAATGACGTTAGCACTGTTTACTCAACCATGTCCTAGTACATGTAGCTCCTGTGGAGTTTGTAATTAGGAGGAAATAGAGTTAGTTATAGAGTTAAATATGATATGAGCCTAAGTAAAATGCTTCACTACTTGGAATATATAGTCTAAAACTATTAAAATAAATGATTAATCAGAGATAACATACCCATCATTAATAACAAACACCTTAGGTTTAGGTAAGCAGTTATAATTATTACTTAGTGGTAATTGATATGCCCCAACGTCTAAAACTGCTAAAACATCTCCAACATTGGTTTCAGGAAGCTTTCGTGGTCCAGTTCTATCTCTACCCCATGCAAATACATCTCCTGAGTCGCAAGCTACTCCTCCTATATTATAAAATTTTGTTAACGGTTCTCCTACTTTTGATGCATTTACAATTTCAAACCATTGTTTTAGTAACACTATATCTGGAAGATCGGTTATAGCGCTTCCATTTACTATAAGCCACTCATCAGCGTCCTTAAGATACGATTTAAATTTTGATGATACTCTAACTTTATCAACTACTCTAACAAGATAGATCATTGTCGGGGCTGTTAACCAGCGTCCAACTTCAACTTCAAGTATGGGTTTTTCATTTTTAATCTCTCTTGAAATAGGGTCAATTAAGGCCTTAGCCCACATTTCTACATTGTAGTTACAGTAAAATTCACTATAGTCAATAGACTTTGCTTTTTTCTTAATGTAGTTAACCGCTACCCCCCCACCAAAGTTTATTTTTTCTATATTGATACCGTATCTGCTCTTGATTTTAGAAAGTATTTCAGTAAGTTTCTTAGACATTTTTTTAAATGCATGTAGTGTGGTTATTTGAGATCCTATATGCGTATGTAGCTCAGAAATTCTTATCCATCTTGAATTTTTTAAGCTCTCAATAGTTCTCGCTATGTCTCTGTCTCTTAATCCAAATCTCGTATATCCCGCTCCTGTGTATAAATCTTCATGCACCAATTTATCATGCAGCTCAATATTTATACGTAATCCAACATTTATCTTTTGTTGAATTCTATTTAAGATTTTTAATAGCTCTTTAGCCTCATAGTATGAGTTTATATTAATTGTCAAATCTTCATATCCTTCTAGCTCAGCTACGTATTCTACAAGTGACTTACCATTTGAGTTAAACTTTGCATGCTTCGCTATTCCATTACAAATTATTGGTATGTTTTTAAGGTTTAAATTTTCAATTACATATCTTAATTCATATATATTTGCCACTTCCACTCCAAATCCCATACTAACTAGTGTCTTAATATATTGTGGATGAAAGTTAGCTTTAACAGCATAGAACGGCTTAAACTCATAGCCATATTTTGAAAAAGCATTTCTTAATCTATTTCCTCTTTTCTTAAGTAATGTTATATCCGATACGTAACATCTATTTACGTTTTTCTTAATGAAGTCAGAAACTTTAAAGTTATTGAATCTTAACTGGCCATCATCACCTATTGATAAATTTTCTCCTAAATCTTGTTTTTTAAAGTATTCCTTTGGATGAACCACTGGTAAGCTATAATTCACTTCTCATCGCCCTTGTTGAGGAACCTGTCTGAAAATGCTTTCTAGCTATTTTTTGTACATCTCTAAATAATGTATTATAATCGCCTCTCTTAATTCTATCTATTGGTTTTACTTCCTTACGACAATATGTTAAGACTTCCTTAACCGCCTTTAGCCCCCCTCCTGTAACTACACATACTACCTTATCACTTTTATCTATGACATGTGCTTCACGTAGTTTTTCAACAGCAGCTAATGTTGTAGAAGCTGTTGGTTCAGCAAATATTCCTTCAAGTTTAGCTAGTGTTAGTAAAGCATCTATTATTTCCTCATCATCAACAGCTACAGCTTTTGCCTTAGCCTCCTTCATAACCATTAATGCACGGGGAGCATCATATGAATCTCTTGCTACTATTCCCTCCGCTATTGAGTGAGGTGGATTCAGAATTGGGATTGATGTAAAAATTCCCTTATCAAATGCTTGAAGAATTGGATCTCCTCTCTTAACCTGTACACCTATTATCCTTGGAAGTTTGTCTGTAATCCCTATTTCTACCATTTCTTTAAATCCCTTCCATATCCCTATAAGGTTACATCCATTACCAATCGGTACTGCTACCCAATCTGGCACCTCACCTAGACTTACAAAAATTTCATATGCCTCAGTTTTATCTCCTTCAGATCTGTATGGATTTAATGCTGGATTACAGTCATAATAGTATGTATAGATGAACTTTGAAAGAGCTATTGCTAGTGGATTTGATTGAGGCCCTGCATTTATTGTCTCCCATACGTCCTCAATAGTTCCATCCACAGTTAAGCATTCAGCATCAAAAGCACCTATTTGTGTAAGCTTTTCGATAGATGTTGATGAAGGTGCAAAAACTAGACATTTAAGACCTGCTTTTGCAGCATAGCATGCAAGCGATGAAGCTGCATTACCTGAGCTTACGGTCGTTACACCCATAGCTCCAATTTCTAAGGCTCTTGTAATAGCAACTGAAGACTCTCTATCTTTGAATGATCCTGTTGGATTTACTCCTTCATATTTTACATATAGATTTTCTATTTCATAATATTCCCCTAATCTTTTACATAAATATAACGGTGTTCCCCCCTCTTCTAAAGTTATAGGCTTAATGTGTGTTGGTAACATGAATCCGAAATCCCATATAGTCTCAATAGGTCGCTTAAACATTTTATTGATATCTGGTATTTCTTTTATTTTTTCATAATCATAAACCACTTCAAGAGATCCATATATGCCTTTATGCTTATCAGAACAATAAGGACAAAGAAGTCTTCCGTTTAATTCTGAAGGTTCTCTGTCTGGATATATTTCATATTTTCTACCACAGTATATACATCGCAAATGTGTTTCGTACACCTTAATTATCGCCTACCAATGACTAATTTAATTCACGTATATACTCAGATTTAAGCTTTTTTACTATGTAGGCAAAGTCTTATAGTAAAGGTTATAGCTTAGCAAAATTCCGCAAAATACTATAGTAATTAATATTTTAGCATCATAGAGATTTTATTAGGAGTACATCATACAAATATAAAAAGTCGTTAGAACCTGTTGAAAAATGTATGCATAATAACGTAATATAACTAGGTAAGACCACACATATTACTAAACAATCAAGTACTATACGAAAATGGAAAAATTAATGTACTCTTTAATGAGGTTGTTGTGGTTGTTAGTTTGTAAATTGTTTTAGAATTTCTGTTATTGCTTCGGTTGGGCTTATTCTTCTCGATCTTCTACATGTTTGAATGCTGTTAAGTATAGGTTTATTTTTTACATATTTTATATGTATTGTTAGCTATTGTCTTAGTATTGATACTTTATTTCCACAATTATTTACATAACATTACATTCACTATCCGAATGTGTTTACTTATTCATGAATGTATCTTATCTTATTAAGCTTAGATATGAGCTAAAGCTGTCTGGTATATGGTTGAGCCTCTCTCAAACCTTCTATCTATTATTTTGAGAATCGAAATATTACACCTGTTTTATCATTAGATATTCTCATACAAGAACTATGAAATATTATACGTATTAAACATCTAAGTAGAGGCACATGATTCTTAGCCCTCGTAGAGCCACATCTAGGACAGTAAACATCATCAATCACCTAACAATCCTAAATTAGAACAAGCATCCCTTTTTTTAAAAAAGACTAGGAACACTCATAAAAGCATCAGAAATCAACTACAAAAACCTTATTAAAGATATGGGTAAAATGAGGATCCCAATAAGAAAGATGATAAAATAATATAAATCTCTAAAGTTGAAAGAACATTTCCGTATTGGACGTGGCAGCTTAATATACTGCAATTTCTTTCTCAAGTTGTCAGACCTCTGTATTAATGCTAAAGTTTAAAAGCCCTCATTTAATGTAGAATGGGCAATGGCCGAACTGTGGTTCAGATGATTAATGGTCATGATATAGTAAGCTGTAGGCTAGCCCCTAAGAAAAATATAATAAAAAAGCATAGATTACTAGAAAATATTAAGAGAATTATTGATGATCTTAATTATGATGTGGATTTTATAATAGTTGAAGGAATACATGATGAGAAGGCATTGAGATATTTAGGCTATGACGGGCCAATTATTAGGTTATGTAGCTCCGGATTAATTATCTCCAGATTTATTGATAAAATCTCTGCTAAGTTTCAAGGTAAAAGAGGCGCTATACTTGTAGACTTTGATAAAAAAGGAAAACAATTAAACCGGCAACTTATAATGAAACTAAGCAATAGAAGTGTTAAGATAGATCAAAATATAAGGAGAAAATTAGAAGATCTTATAAGTCCTGAAGGAATATATGCAATCGAGGGAATAAGTATGTTAGGAAAAATCTATGAATAGAATTCTATATAATCTAATGTTAAAACGATAATGCCTACATTAAGACACAAAATGTGGAGCAACGCCACATAATCTTAGCATTTCCATACTCGAAGAAGAAATACTAAAGTGTAAAAGTTTGCTAGGAGTTTAAGTCAGTTGAATAACAAGTAAGTTTAAAACATATTTAGCTCTGTAAAACTTTAAATATGAAGTATTATTTAGTTGATGATTTAAGTTAACAAGACACTATATCTAAACCTAAAAATATTTGAATAGATATTAGGCTTTCTTAAGCTTTGATGTTTTAAAACCTAAATATTTCAGGTGATCTTCACCTAAATTTAGCCATTCCCCTATTTGTTTACCTATAGATGGATTTCCCTCAATGATTACTTTTAAATAAGGCAATATTTCTGTTGACGCTTTTCTTCTTGATAGTCTACATTTTTCTGATAATGCTAAAAGTATTTCATCTCTAATTCTTCTAGAATCTCTAGTTGAACTTATAAGTAAAAGTTTTTGAGGGAATTGGTATTTTACAAATTCTGGCTTCTTTTTAACACCTAATATTACTCCTGCAGTCATAAACTCTAAAGCGTAAGATAGTAGATCCCAGTTTTGTGTTTTATTCATTCTTCCAAAAAAAACATCAGCCTTAGATAACATGTCATATGCCTTCACAAGATCATTAAGGTCTGAATACACTAATGGAAGATTTTCATGTATCCATAGTTTCAATGTTTCATGATCTACTAATGATTTTTCTATCGCAAGCCTAGCCTGAAGAGCTGTCTTAGACCAAAAAAGTTCTTTTAATACATCAAAAACTCCATATTGCCTATTTCTTGTAGGTAACCATGTTAAATCTTCAAATCTTAAATATCTTCTTCCTTCAGTAAGAATTTGTAAATCTATGATTGCTGATCTAAGGTCTCCATCAGCTTTTTCAGCAATAAAGGTTAAAGCCCGATCCTCAACAACTATACCCTCCTTCCTACATATTTCCTTTAGGAATTTTACGATTGTTGGAGACCTTATCTTGTTGTATCTAATTAGAATACATAGATCTCTTATAGGTCTTAGTTCAGGAATCCAAGGATCATTTGCTGCAAGAACTACTGGGCAGCTTGATTTATTAATAATGTCAATAATAGCAGGAACGCATCCCCTGTCTTCAGCAGGATTTATTCCATCAATCTCATCAAGAAAAACTAGTCTTTTAATACCACCAAAAAGTGTTGGTTGTGATGCTACAGTACCTGCTATTTTCATTATCTGTTCTTTAGCTCTTACATCACTAGCATTCAGCTCAATAAGATCAAATCCAAATTGTTCAGCATATACTTGAACAGTTAATGACTTACCTACTCCAGGTGGACCATATAGAAGAGCTGCTTTTTTAACATTATCTTCAAGTCTTTTTGAAACCCAATCTGCAAATTGATTAACAGCATTAGTATTTCCTACTATTTCATTTATTGTTCTTGGACGATACTTTTGCAACCATAAAGGCATTATTTAAACCTCAATGTTGGCTTTTACTTCCAAGTAATGCTATATTTGCAAGCAAGTAGCTTAATTGTATTTCATCATCAGCCCCCTCAACAACTCTATAGCTTACCTCCCCAATTATATCAGCAATCTTAATTTTATCCTCTTCGGTTATTGGTAAGCTTGAAGTCTTCATAATTTCTTTATGGAACTGTTTTAATACATCTACTCCAGATAAACCGTAGTTTATTAGAAGCTCTCTAAGCTTACTTCTAGCCTCAATAAATTTGCCACTCCAAGCAAGTTTAATCATTTCAAGAATTTCTTTGGGCTCAGCTTTACCAGCAACTCTATACACAGATTTCTCATCAACAAAGCCTATCGCAGCAGCTGCTTGAAGAGTATTGATAGCCTTCCTCATATCTCCTTCGGAAACCTCAATGACAGCATTAAGACCATCTTCATTATAGTCTATATTTTCACATTTACAGATATGCTTCAAGTATTTAATTATATCTTCACGACCTAATGGCTGAAATCTAAATATGGCTGTTCTTGATTGTATAGGCTCAATTATCTTGCTTGAATAGTTACATATGAGTATGAATCTACATGTTTCAGAATACCTTTCCATAGTTCTTCTTAATGCTTGCTGAGCATCACTAGTCATGTTATCAGCTTCATCAAGCACAAGAATCTTAAATGGAACTTTACCTATTGATATTGTACGTGCAAAATTTTTAATATCTTCACGCACGACGTTTATTCCTCTTTCATCACTTGCATTAAGTTCAAGAAAGTTTCCTGTAAGTTCTCCTTCAAACATCTCATTTGCAAGACATAAAGCTGCTGTAGTTTTACCAGTTCCAGGCGGACCTGCAAAGAGACAATGGGGCATTGCTTTAGTTTTAACAAATTGTTTAAGTCTTTCAACGATTTCTTTTTGATTTATCATCTCATCAAGTCTTTTAGGACGATATTTCTCAGCCCAAAGAGCTTCGAGCGCCATACTAACCATTATATAGTACAACCTTAGACTTAAAAAGTTATTTTTAAAACATTATAATGTAAAGTTGATATTGTATTTTTAAATACGGTATTGTTTGCCTTGTTAGCTTAAGCTATCAATTACTTATATTTTTAATCTAAAGTTCACAGAGCCATATGGTTTAAAGCAAAGTTTAAGGGTAAACTTTTCAATATAGAAACTGATAAATATGCGTGTATTAATTACTGATCCAATAGATTCTGAAGGCATTAAGCTTCTTAAAAGTAAAGGATTGGAAGTTGATGAGAAATACGATGCCTCACATGAAGAGCTTAGAAGCATAATTACAGATTATGATGCTATAATTGTTAGAAGCAGAACAAAAATTACAAGAGAAATAATTGATGCTGCTAAACTTCTTAAGGTTATTGGTAGAGCAGGCGTAGGACTCGATAACATTGATGTTAGTTATGCTATAAGTAAGGGTATTAAAATAGTTTCAACTCCTGAAGCAACATCAACGTCTGTTGCTGAACTTGTTTTTGCATATATTCTTTGCCATTATAGAAATCTTATTAAAGCTGATTTTTCAATGAAAAATAGAAAATGGCTTAAACATGAAATTATAGGTAACGAATTAAGAGAGAAAGTTCTTGGTATAATTGGGCTAGGAAGAATAGGAATGGAGGTTGCTAAAAGAGCAAGAGCTTTCGAAATGAAGCTACTGGTATATGATGTACGAGATGTAAAGAAGGAATGTGATGAGATAAATGCTTTACAAGTACCATTAAAAACCCTACTTGAAGAATCAGACATAATAACTATTCATGTACCGTTGACAAAGGAAACCTATCACATGATAAGTGAAAAAGAACTGTCAGTAATGAAGCACACAGCAATAATTATCAATACATCAAGAGGAGAAGTCATAGATGGAAAAGCATTGCTTAAGGCATTAAATGAAGGATGGATTGCCGGTGCTGGACTAGATGTATTTAAGCATGAACCACCAATTGAAGAATGGGAAATAGAACTGATTTCTCACCCAAATGTTATAGCAACGCCACATATAGGAGCATCTACTAAAGAAGCACAAAGAAGAGCTGGATATCTAGTAGCTAATGCTATTCTAAATGAGTTAATTAAAAGCAAACAAAAGCCTTAGATTTAAATATTAGTTTAACATAAAAGAGCAAAAGGGAAGCTAAATGGGGCTATATAAATATCTTTCAGAAATGTATAAAAAACCTGAAAAGTATGGAATTAACGAGTTAATTAGAAGAAGATTAATGGAATGGAGAAAAGAACCTGGAATTGTTAGAATCGAAAAACCTACTAAGCTTCATAGTGCAAGAAAGTTTGGATATAAGGCTAAACAGGGTTTTATAGTTGTACGAGTAAGAATAAGAAAAGGAGCTCTTTCAAAACCTCGACCAAACTCAGGTCGAAGACCTAAAAGAATGGGAATATACGGTCATAGTCCAAACATAAGTGCAAGAGAAATAGCTGAGCAAAGGGCAAAAAGAAGATATTCAAATCTTAACGTTTTAGGTTCATACTTTGTTGCCGAAGATGGTAAGTATAAATGGTTTGAAGTTGTAATGGCTGATTTAAATAATCCTGTAGTTAAAGCAGATAAGTACATACGTAATGAGTATATATAAGCTTGATAGTAAGTAAAACAGGTGTTTAGATGTCTCAAAAACTTCGTGTTAGATCCATTAAATTAGAAACTTTTGGGCATGAAACTGAGGACGAAGAAAAAGTTATTAAGGCATTATTAAATATAGTTCCAGAAAGGTTAAGAAATATTATTAATTTAACAATGCTTACTGTTAAAGGCCATTTCAACAATAAAATAAAAGTTTTCAAAGTTAAGGTTGAAAACCTGTTAGCAAATGAAACATTAGACTATATAATTAAGAGTCTTAGTAGAGATGATAAGGAATTTATCAGAAATACCATAGATATGAGATTTAATAGAGGAGTATTATATATTAGATTTGATAAACAGAAAGCCTATCTTGGAAGCTTAGAGTTAACAGATTATTCAGACGACATTATTAAAACCGAAATAGTATTCAATCCAAGAGTGAAAGACAAAGAATCTATAGTACAATGGGCAAATAAGATATTCAACACAAATAATAGAGTTAAGTAGTAGAGTGAGTGTGTAATTTTCATAATTAACATTAATATGAAAAATAGATAATAATGGGGAAATAATGCGAAGGTATGTTGATCTATGTGTTTTTTTAACAGATGTAAAAAATATAGATGAAATGCTAGTAATGGCTAAACATTTAGGATATCATACGATATCATTGACGTTAACTAACGATAATATAATCAGTAGCGAGATAATTAATGAAATTAAAAAGATAGCTATAAAAAATAAGTTGAATATTGTATTCAGATATGAAATTAATACAAATGACTCTAAAAAACTTAGAGAAAAAGTTAGAAAAATCTGGAGAAAATACGAAATTATAAGTGCTTATTGTATAGATAAAAAAATTGCAAGGATTGCTGGAAGAGATAGTAGGATCAACATATTAATATTTCCATTAGATACTACTATTAAGGACATATTTAATGATGCACAATGCTCTCTTATGAAGGCTAAAAATCAATACATTGAAATTAGATATGCTGAAATAGCTAAAAATATTAATCTAGAGAGAACGTATACTAACCTATTAAGATGGGTAAGAATAGCATATGAAAATAAAATTCCAATTATAGCATCAAGTGGAGCTAATAGACCACAAATTCTAAGATCACCTTTCGAAATAGCTTCTATACTTGTTAGTTCTGGATTAGATATTAAAAGTGCCAGAGATTCTATTTCAACAACTCCAATGAAGCTTATTGAGCAAAGTATATTAAAAACAAGGGGAAAGCTAATCAATAAATATGTTAAAATTCTCAGAAGCCCATTATGCATAGGCTAAGGAAAAGATACATACTTTTCGATATACACTATCTCTCTAAACCTATAGATGGCAGAAAAATTTTTGCAAAAATTTGTGAAATTTTTAAAACAGTCTTTGGTATAATAGCATATAGTTCTGCAAATATTAAACTGATAGAGTATAATCAGAATTCACATATAGGCATAATTAGAGTTAGTCATAGATATGTTGAAAATCTAAGAGTAGCTCTAGCCTTAATAAAGCAAATAGGAGGTGAAGAAGTAATATTTCATATACATAAAGTTTCCGGAACTTTAAAGAGTCTAAGAGAAAGTAAAAATAACATGCAATACAGTTCTACAAGCTAAGCTTTCATCCACATGTATCCTTTATATCTAAACTTGTACAATATGAAATTAGCTTTACGAACTTGATGAAAATAGTTAAGATAATAAACATACTTAAGTTCACAAAGTCGTAAGATTTATAGAAAAGTTTAATTAGTTTAACTCTAATTATATTTCAGCAATGATTAAGCCGTCCCAGCCTGATTGAATAAATGACGATCTCGCGACGAAATGAGCTGTTTTGACCATGAGTAATCATAGAATTTGTAGCCGACCAATGAAGTAATCCCCTTATAGTGATGCCCTCATACTTTCTCTGCTATATATCGTCTATGAAGCTTAAGATTTTTCATTACCTAGTGAGAATATATCTTCCCCACAAACTTTATGAAGAGACGAGTAATATTGAATAGAAGTCTCTAGTAATAATTATGAAGTTTAAGAGTTTATCATCTAGGAGTACAGGATATATGGGCTGATGGATTAGGAATAAGTCTAAACTTTGATAGAAGCTTAAATTTAATAGTAAAATAAAGAGATTATAGTTGAAATGACATTAAAGGTCCGAAACCATTAGCTATCTTAGATTGGAGTATTAGATTATTACAAAATACTTAATGAGGTGATTTGCGCAAAAGTAAGTAAAGAGTCATGAGTGAAAATCTAGGTCCAGGCTGTATGAAAAGTCTAAAAGTTGAGGAAGTATAAGAACATCTTTCATGAAATCTAAGGGCTAGCTTTTGAGGATAAGTTTGGATTGAACAAATTCAATCATAATTCCAAAATGAATGTATCAGATAGATATTCTTTTAGGTTTAAGAAGTTTCTCACGAAACCTCACTATGAAATTTTGCAAGGTTAAGACTTATGGTTGCTAGTAGAGGAGTACAATATGAGAATATAAATAAGCTATTCATTAATAGAAGAGTTAAAGTATTCTTAACCTTTTCTTACAAATCTAAATAGATTCTTAATAGTTAGAGAGGTAAGAATCTACTTTAGAGGATGTTTACTGGAATCTACCTCTTATAAAGCTTCCTATAGCAATGAAGGCTTTGTTAACTTAAGCATGTTTTATCATCTCTATTTTGGTATTGTGTTTCTATGAATTCCTTAGCTTTTATTTTCCTTATCCATGTTTGCTTAATATGTATATTATTGATTTTATAAGCATTA
>JAWBQF010000037.1:332-24047 GCA_038845975.1 Methanomethylicia archaeon | reverse complement strand
ATCTAACTTTAAATTATATAATTCACGCTCATCTAGGATGGCTTCAGATATTTTAAGCTTTATTGTTAGGAGTTATGTATCTATGCTATGGTTTAGATCTTAGGCTATTTGAATTTGATAGGATGGTTAGATTTTATGGTTAATGGTACTATTGTAATTATAGTTTCTATGTGGAAGATTGTTTACGTTGCTTTTAAGCCATTACTAATGAGGATTCTGTATGTATGGGTTTGTGATGTTTTAAACATGCTTACATCACTAACATTAAAAGATTAAAGCTATCTATGCTTTGTGGCTTAATTCTGAAATTCGAAAATTCAAGTTTACATAAAGTACGAAAAAGCTTAATAAACATTCCTATAACCATAGTATTTAATGATATAGATTACGAGAAATGAATATTAAGCCACAAAGCTCTATCTACAGTTAATATAATTGTATTATAATGAAGCTCATATTATGAAGTATCATGCAGAATATTAATTAAACATAAATTATATAATTTAAAGTTAGAATTAATGGAGAAAATAATACAGTTAAGAATAAAACTAAAATACTTGATAATTACATACCATGTAGAAGAATAAATGTGATAATGAGTATGTATTAATTCTTATAATCAATAGTATATTTACTAAATGAAACATGGATTAATGAAAAGATAGAAGCTGAATTCATAGAAATACAAACCAAAATAGGGTAATAAACATTCTTAAGTTAACAAAGTCATTTCTTCAATGAAAAGATTTATATTGATGATTACAATTTTATATTGAGGTGGATAATGGTTTGGCTCTTGAAGTTAAAACTTATTCTTCCATATCTGATTTAGTGAAGGATATTGATAATCAGATAAGTATTGTTAGAGAGATGCTTGGTGGATACTTAAAAATGATAGAGGATCTTAGGGAGAAGGCTGAGAAGATAAAGAAGTTTGAAGAAACAATACTTAAACTTACAGGTAAACGTCCAACAACTACTACAGCGGAGTTTGAGCTTGCAGGTCTTAAAATTGTTGTTGGCGCTAGGCCTTCTGAGGAGTTATCTACTATTGAAGATGTTGTTCGAGTACTTCAAGATAAACTTACAGCACTTCAGAAAGTACGTAAAGCCATAGAGCCACTACTAACTTCAAGTGAAGAGGTAGGGGTTGCATCATATCTAGTACAAATCATTGATGGAATACCTGTAAAAATACTAATTAAAATGACTTAACAATTTCAGAATCCTATAACTCCCTAAATTTAGTTATAGTTTTTAATTATATTATTGAGTCTTATGAATTTCCATATATTCACTACTTGTTTAATATATGGTTTATGATACTACATACTCCTAAAATACTTGTTACATGAAGCTTATAATACTTAGCTCTTCATTAACAAGTATAGGCTAATTCACCTAAATACTTTAGAAATATGTAGCATATTGTAGTATTTCAGTATGACTATTAGAGTTACTGAGTATTGGCTACGTTATTTTATGTATCTTGACTATTTATTATAGAAACTCTACTTTAACGATTAACCATTAAGAAGTGTTTATAAGCTTGCTTCAAAATCATCTATTGTTAAACATAGTAAGTTTCTAAACAGATGAGTTTCAGCATAATAATTATAGAAATACTAGATTCCACCCATAATTAACTAGTTAATAAACTCTTAGTATTATAGTAGTCAACACTGGGATTACTAATAGCGGTTTAAAATAGTATAGTAGCCTATTTAATGTATTTAACAGATAAATACCTCATAAGATAATTTTAACATTCTGTAGCGATATGAATCAATAGAGGCTTAACCTAAACTGTTAGGAGTAGGTTTATGACTATATTAGGACTTAATATGTCTAAGAAGTTCATGAAGAACCTAATAAAACATATAAACACCATAACAACTAGAATAGATAAATTCTCTTCTGGAAACCTAATTATACCATCATTGTAAGTAGGATAAACTCAAATAAAGTTTATAGGATATTTTACATCAATATACTTAAATCAAATACATTAGAGTATCTAGAAATTAAGCTATGAGCTTATTATGTAGAGTTAATAATTAATGTATTGCTTAATGTAGATGGAGTAAGATGTTATGGTTTCAATTGATTTTATGTGTTTACTGTTCTTGCTCTTTTAATCCATTCAGGTATTGTAAGTTCTTCTTTTGCTTTCTCCCATATCTTTAAGAATTCTCTTTTAGCATATTCTACGTTTTCAGCATCTTCAACCGCAATACCTACAATTCCCTCCCTCAACATATCTTCCCTATGAATACTAGGTATTAGGAGTAGTTTCTCTCCATCCGTAATTACTAGTGATGTTTTAGCATACTCGCTAAATCTAACATTAACCCCTATACTCCTTAAGTAATTAATATCCTCCTCCATGCTTGGATTAACATTCATGAATAATGGATCTAGTAGAATTCTTATTTCAACACCTATTCTCTTTAATGCTTTAATAATGTTTTTAAACTCTTCAGTTAATGGTGGGTTTTCAATAATAAGCTCTGAACCTGTTCCTAACATAGTATTTGAAATATACTCTGTAATGCTTGGAGTAGTTGATGATGTAAGTATTCTTGTTCTCCGAATACTTGAAGGTGTTTTCCTGTATAGTATTAGTATTCTAGATGTTAAAAGTATACTATTCTCCCAGCTATTGTTTTCAAGTTTTTTCTCCATTACCCATTTTAAAGCCTTCCCGATTGATGAATGTTTAAAGCTAATACCTCCCTCAATCAATCCCTCAACAATATTAATGGTTAAATTTAAATCCCTACCCCATGAACCCTCCCCATCCTGCTCCTCAATAATCCTACTTGCAACTTCAATTTTAAATAGCTTTAAGTCTTTAAGCATTGATGCAACTCTTAAAACCCATAGCTTCTCCTCAAGGTTTAACGTTTCCACCTTTAATATTCTATCCCTAAAATACTTAATAGCAGGCTTAAACCTCACATCCTCTAAGCCGTAAAGCCTTAAAGCTAAATACAGTAGCTTCTCATGAATACCTGGAAACCTACCGTTAGGAAGCATAAGAGAACTTAAATCACCACCAATACTATTAAGCTTTCTAGCATATTCAGGATTAACATCCTGTAGAAACTCGTAAAGGTATAGGAATGCTTGAGGATCTTTAAGTGGAAGATCTAGAGATACATAAATCCATAAAGAATAATCCCTAGATAAAGCATCTATAAGAAACATTAAAGGTGTAAGGTTTCCACTATGAAGATATATAGCATAACATCCATAAATAAAATCCGAAATACTAGATTGCGAAACTCCTCTACTAACCTCCTCCCCCAACCTAGCCTCAAGCCACTTAACACTCTCACTAATCAATTTAATCTAAATAAACTATAAAACACTCCTTTTAAATATTACCATTTAAAAACATGACTGTTTGAAAATTTGGAAATTAACCACTACTAGATTAAGAGAATTAATCCTAATTAAGCTAAATCTAGTTATGAAGCTTAAGCTTTAAGTATACTTCATTCCTCAGTAAAATTGCTGTAGCCGGTATTACGGTTCTTATTGATTTAATGTTTCACTAATGATAGCTATACAGAACTATAGAAAGTAATATGTTGTTTATGTGAAATACATTTCTTTAACAAGATTTATATATATGTATTGTAATCAACATTTATGTAGGGGATTGATTTGGCTAAAACTTCACTTGTAGGGCTGATTTACGGCCTATTTCCATGGAGCTCCAAAATAGTTATGAAGGTATTCCGCAACCTAGATAGGGATTTAAGATCTGCCGGAATGAATATATATAAGGAAGCTTATGCTTCAGTTGTAGGTTTTATAATTGTTATTTCCCTAATTATTAGCTTACTAGGCATACCATTACTCCTAACAAAGATGCTTCAGCCCGAACTCCTCACCATCCTAGAATACATCCCCTACTCAACATTTATCCTCATATTCTCACTCCCCCTCATAACCCTAATTATAGGTGGTTTAATACCCAAGATTAAGGCTGCAAGCAGGTCTTCAGCTCTTGAAACCGAAACCCCATTCCTAGCAGCATACATAAGCGTTATGGCTACTGGCGGTATAAGCCCATACTCAAGCCTACAGAGAGTTAAGAATATTCCACTACTTAAAGAGCTTTCAAAAGTCTCTAAGAGAATGGATGTTGAGGTTAGAGCTATGGGTATGGATCCAATATCAGCTATTGAGAAGATGGCCTACAATGTTCCATCAAAAGACTACCGTGAACTCCTACTAGGCTATACTTCAACTCTAAGAAGTGGCGGGGATGTCGTCCACTACTTAATGAGGAAAACTGAACTTATGTTTCAGGAAAGGCTTTCAAAGCTTAAAATAGTTGGGGAACGTATGGGTGGAATGCTTGAAGTATACATAGCAATAGCTATACTTCTAGGATTAGGATTCTACACAATATACATAGTCTCAATGGCTCTAGGAGGATTTGCCCAAGTCCCATTATTTACGGGAGGAAGCTTCTTCATGTTTGCGTGGATAATAATGCCCATGATATCCTTCGCATTCATATACCTTATAGATGTCATGCAGCCTAAATATCCTGAAAGCGAATGGACATCATACTATATATTCTTCATATCCCTACCCATAATGGTAGTTCTATTCATCGGGATGAGTGTATCCTACATGGCACCTGAAATAGCATCATTTATTCCCATACTCCTCCCCCTAAAAGAATTCTGTAGATATCTAACAATCGACGTATTAAAGCTTGAATCAGGATTTGAAGCTGGAGTAGGAGCAATAATAGCGTTAACTATAGGAACCCTACCTGCAGCTATTATTGAACAGGTAAAAATAAGAAAGCTTAAAGGAGTTGAAAGCGGTATAGTGCTTTTCCTAAGAGATCTAGTTGAAGTAAGAAAAACAGGTATGAGTCCTGAACACTGCATAATGGATCTTTCAAGTAGGGATTACGGTAGATTCTCAAAATATCTAAAAGTTATAAGCAACCAGGTTGGTTGGGGTACTCCATTCAAAAAGGTTTATGAAACATTCCATAGAAAGGTTAAGGGATGGCTATCAAGAATAATAATGTTCCTACTAATAGACGCTATAGAGGTTGGAGGAGGAGCTCCTGAAACCCTAGAATCACTTACAAGATTTGGAGAAATGATAATTGCCCTAGAGAAAGAGAAGAAAATGATTCTAAGACCACTACTACTAGTACCATACATTGGAGCTATGACATTCATAATCTCCACAATAGTTCTACTATCATTCATGAGGACCTCGCTTGCAATAGCTCATAGAAGCATAGCATTCGCCCAGTTTGCAACAATAATGCTTCCACCACTAATAATACATACATACATAACAGGACTCGTAGCCGGAAAAATAAGCGGGGAAAGAGTTGCAAACGGATTTAAACATGCATTAATCCTACTATTAACATCAATAATAACAATAATAATATCCCCACTACTCTCAGTATCACTACAATTCGGGTGAGGAAATGAGGAGGAAAGCATTATCAATAACAGTAACAACAGTAATACTTGCACTAGCAATACTAATACTATCATCAGCATCAGCATACCTAGTAACAAACATATTCGAAATACAAAACCAACAAACAGAATTCAACCAAGCAAAAGAAATAGCAGTATACCTAGCACAATCAATAGAAGACGTAGCATTCAGAAGAGGAACATCAACATACGTAAGATTCAATCTAAGAACAGTAAAACCAAACTACATAAACGAATACGCAAAAATAACACTAACAATAAGTCCATCCAATGGTAATCCATGGACTCCAATAAATAATGAAGAAACAGGGACAGTAATGATTCAGGGTGGAAGCTACGCATCAACAAGCTTCGAACCCCTAAGAGGATTAAGTAAGATAACGGAGAACTGGAGGGAGGAATCAATAATAGTTAAGGAGAGCACAACACCACTAGTATGGGTCTACACAGAGCAGAGTGATGGAGCTAAAATATGGCTTGACCCAGCAAGAATAAGAGTAACATATCTAGGAGTATTAAACTATAACTGGGGAATAATGAATGGAGAACCACAATTCCAATTAACAAATATTGTTGAAGTTAAACTCATAAAGCTAAAATTTGGAGGAGCAGTAAGCGGTACAATACTAAACATTAAGACATTATGTGAAAACATAACTGTAAAGCAGCTAGGCTTTGAGCCAGGTCAATTAACTATTAATGCAGAATTACAGATAAATAGTAATCAATATAGCGAAACCATATCATTAAATAATTTAAATACAAGTTGTCCAACTGTTGTTACTGTTATTGTTTCTGAGGTTGAAGTATATATGCTTGGAGGATAGTATGCCTCATCCAATACTTTCACATGTTATAGGTACTAGCATGCTTATCATACTCTCAATAATAATAGTGGCCTCCATCACCATGATTGTACTAATAGTTCAAATCGATAACTTAAAGGTAAGAATGCAGGAGGTGGTTGAGAATATAGCATCAACAATAACTGAAGTGATAACAATAACTAATAGCTCAGGTATAAATAAGTATATAGTTAAGGAGATTTCAATACCTAAAGATCTTGAGGAGAAGGGATTCATAATAAGTCTTGGACAAGATTCAAGTGGATGGTATGTTGAAGCACATATGCCTACTGCACCATGGATAAACGTTAAAACACCACTAAACTGGGCACTAGAAAGCATAAATGTAAACATGGATGAGAAGATATTGGAAATAGATGGGAAGCCAATAAGAATAAATGGATATGTAATAAAGGCTACAAACCAACTTAGAAGTGGATATCTAAAACCAGTAGTATGGTGTATAAAAACCAGCCAAAGAGTAAAAATAGGTTTAGGATTTGAAAGTCCATCATGAATAGCTTACCTAGATTTATGGTTTAATAGCATAGTTAACATATCAGTCCATATAATTATTCCAAGGCTGTCCACTAACAGGTTCATGAAATCTAGTTTAAACTAGACTGGAACTCATTAATGTAAGCAATAACCACCAGTTATATGAATTCTATTATAAGTTAAGATGTCTAGAAATGTTAAGCTTTAAATCAGAACTTCTAGTAGTAAGATTTATAATCCTTTAACATGTAGAACTACGATTATGAAATGTATTTCAATAGTAAACATTATATATATCTAATTTATTATAGAAAGTATGCATATTACTCTAGATTATCTTGTAGCTGGATTAGTAATTATCATAATACTTACATTTTCAGCCAACTCCATATTCTCCCTTACATCTACAACTCTTCAACATGTAGAGGAGGAGCAGCTAAACCCTCTAGCTGAAAGACTACTGGATAAAATCCTGTTAACACCAGGAGAACCTTTAGACTGGGGGAATCTCACCATCACATATGATAATAAGGGAAACAGATTTATCATATCTGAGAGGGAAATTACTGACTTTGGACTAGGATATGTTGAGATGCAAAACAATCTAGGTAGCGTTATAGATCCGTACGTTCTTGATCCAGATAAAGTAGCAAGAATGGCAAATAAGGATTTTCAACCCTCATCAAGTAGAATACTTCAAATACTAGGATTAACATGGGATGGAATACATCCAAAATACGGCTTCAGGTTAAGAATAGTTCCAGCACTAAACATAACAATAACCCCTACCGGCACTATACTACGTAATGGATATAATGTTCCCTCAAAATTTGACATTTCTGTTAAAAGTTATGATGGTTATCCAGCAGTAAACGCTAGAGTTAAAGCTATATACCTAGTAGTTCAGATGGAACAAGCTAGAGACAGCAATCAAAATCAAATGGAACAAGCTAGAGACAGCAATCAAAATCAAACTGAAGTTCTTCTTAATATAAGTAAGCCTATTGAAGTCTTAACTGATTGGAAGGGGGAGTGTAATAATATAGACTTTACTAATTTTCTTAGCAACCTCCAAGATGGGAATCAAGGTATGAAGAAGGTAGAAGCTTACATTCTTCTTGCATATGCAAGCTACTATGGTATTAGATCCTTTAATCAATATTATCAATACAATTACGGGAATGTTCTTGAAGCATCAATTATGGGTAGCTATCTAGTTATTAAGTTTCCTGAAAATTCTGAGGATCCTGAAGGAGCAAGACATCCTGAGAAGTTACTGCAAATAGGTGAATATGTTGTTGCTAAAACTGATATTGATCCTAAAAGAGGTGAATTGGTTATAAATAAGGGGCATTATAAGCTTAAAGTCCTTAAGATAGGCGGTATAGATCCATGGCTAAATCTAAACCTACTATATATATTCTGGGCTCCACTTCAAGAGCCAGTAAAACCAGCAAAATACTGTCTTGTAGTTGTAGATTATCCTTCTCTAGTAGATTATAGTACTTCAACATATCCAGGTGAAGGATTAAAGATCTTTACAACTCATAGATACTGTAGAATAGGTAGTTTAACATATGTTGCTGAGCTCTCAGTTTGGAGAATGGCTGAGTAATTCCAAGGCTCTACTTAGAATGATTGAAACCATACTAGCAGCAATAATAATACTTACAGCCTTCACTCTATCATATTATTATTCAGCTCCACCAAATCCATTTACTGTGAGAGCTAAAGGCGATCTTGAGAAGCTAGCATACGATGTACTGCATAGACTTGCTGAGGAGAAAGCCTTTGATGAAGCTATAGAGAAGTCACCATCAATATGGATGGATCAAATAGCAGCAGCATTAAGAACCCTACTACCTAAAAACATAATCTACAACTTAACAATATATCAAGCAGTTAAATCTACCGAAAATAATGTAAATCTTATTCCTATAGGAAGAAGTACTACTAATATTGAAAATTATGAGGAAGCAGTAATTAGAGCAAGTGAGATGGGAGGAGCAACACTAACATATTCCTATTCATCATTGGAAAACGGGGAGTTTTATGTTCTAATACTGCACTTAACATTAGCTAGAACTGAGAGGTGAATGTATGAGTAGTAAAGCCCAATTCATAGTTATTGCTGCATTTCTCATAAGCATAATAGTTACTAGTCTAGCAGTATCCCTCTACTTGACAGCAGCTCAATACCAGGAATTCAGATATAAACCATGGAAGGAAATAATTATAAACATAGATAAAGACTTTAAAAGAGCATTAACAAGAATTCTTGCTCTATCAACAAGAGAATGCAATAAAACATTTACAGAAGCAAATCCATTCCCACCAAGTGAATTTCCCTCTTTCGGAACGAAAGCTAAGGAAAATATTTCATACTGGTGTCAAGTACTAGTACAATCGTATCCAGATGCAGGATTACAGCTAAACCTAATCTTTAATGGAGAGGAGCTAGAGGAATTATCAGAGAGCTGTAATGGAGTGGAAGGAAATGATAGACTAATATACTGCTGCTGGGGTTCTAGCAAAAGCTTTTCAGTTATTTATGCTAAGTTAGCCATAAACCTAATAGATTATGGACTTTACGGATATGTAAGTGAAGGATACATAGCACTAAACGCATTAATAAATAATATAGAAATAAAAAAGATGGGGAATAAAGCGAAGGTAAACTTTACGCTTCATGTAGAAAAAGAATATGGAGAGCCTGTTGCATCACTCTCAATAGAAAACTATAACTTTACCAATCAAGATACTCTTACAGGATGGCTCATAGGCTACCTTAACTCTAACAACCAATTACAATTCCTAGAAGCCAGCAACATTACTGACTTTAAATACTCAGCAGGCGGAAACTACAATATAGTGCTTAATATAGAGGATAAGAATATTAATCCGAAAAGTCTATCTCTATGGCTATGGATTAGAGATGAAAGAGGAATACTTGTAATCGCAAGCACCATTAGCCATTTAGTAACTGAATACTTTTACTTAACTGTTGAAACAGATCCTTCAGAAATTGTAGATATTCCTGGTGAGGGATACTATGAAAGTGGAGCATCTGTTACGTTAGAAGCTCCTCAAAGTGTTAAAGTAGATAATGAACATTATCTCTTTGATCATTGGGAAGTTAAAGTTACTGGTAGTAATGGTATTCCAGTAACCTATAAACAGAGAAAAATAACTGTTTATATGGACGACAATTATACCGCAACAGCCTGCTACAAACAAACTTAAGAAGCATAGCTAGTATAGTTAGATAATTCTTCAATGGCTAAACTAGAATAATGTTTCACTATTTAAGCTTAAGACATAGTAATCCCATATCCCTCCTAAAACTCTAACTTCACTCTAAATAAGTTTGAAGTCATTGCAAAACTCTACTATCAGGGTTTAACTGGTTAAATTCTACATGTTAGAATAGTATTGTAAGAAGATTGCTAACATGCTTAAATTCCGGAGTTTTACAATGAGTTCTTTAATAAGTGCTATGCCTCACAGCTTAGGGAAATATGTTTCTTAAGGCCTAATGGAAATCCAAATAGGTTAAACTTCATACAGGAAGCTTTCAGGGATGTAATGATTGATATGTGTAATGCTTATGAGTTGATAGATTCATGCTAATGAAATATGAATTAAAAGATAAACATTAAGAATTCCAGGAGCATAATGCTTAATATGTGGTTAAATACGTCTAAGTTATAGAGCTTTATAGAGCTGTAAGCAATGTGAGGGTTTCAAATATTTAATCTATCACCATACCTAACAGATCTATACTGATTAGGATTTGAATAGGAGTTTAAAGAAGGCTAACAGGAATGTCAATACAATAATGGAGGAACATAAAGTATAAGGCTTAAGTTATTCATTACAAATCTAGTAAATAAAATTACTATCTAGTATTTCGCTCTAGGTTTTCTACTTATTAATAATTTAATGTTTACCGTAGATTCATATTGTTGTTACTGTTTTCTAGGTTCTATGTGGAATTCGCAGTAGTTATCTCCTGCAGCTATACATTTCCTCTCTACTGCTATTACTTCCCTACCTAGTAGGCTACTTAATGCTCCAGCTATCTCCCCTCTTACATATTGGCATGATGGTATCTTCATCCTCCCCCTTATTGGTGTCGCCTCACATGAATCGTAAACCCTTACAATAGCTCTCCCACCATCAACATCTAGCATAACCAATTCAGAATTGAATTCTCCGAAGCTTCTATCCAAATCAAACGCTACCCTAACAACATCTCTTAACGGTAGATTTAAAGTCTCCAACTGCTTCTTAACATACTCAGCATAAGCATATCCCGAATAATATCCTAAATGGTAGAATATTGCTACAGCCCCATCCCCAACCCTCCTCCTAAACTCCTCAATAATTGATGATAGAGTATCATACCTCATAATAAATGATTGAAACCCATGAACCATCGTTGGAAAACATAATGCATCATATACTACACCATCCACCGGAGGATTCCAAACATCAACACTAATAGTATAAGGTTGCTGCCTAATAATATCCTTAAGCTCATCTAGACTTATTTTACTCTCAGTAAGATCTATAAAGAATATAAATCTAGCCTTTAAAGCATCAGTACTACAAAGTAAATACACTATATTTATCCTGTTTTCACTCATAATCCCAGATAAACTAGCTAAAATACCAATAGCCTCCCTAGCCTCAACAACAACCTCAGCAAGCCTACGCCCAGGCCTAACATAAACAACAGGCAAATCCTTAACATACCTAAACTCCAAACAACCACCATATCTTATAATGTTTAAACCTTAAATATATTCCCTATATATAGCTATTGTGAGCTTAAGCCCTATCTAGGGCTTCCTCTATATTCATGGTGATAACATAGTTAAGCTTGTATGGGGTAATAACATTATTCATGTCAGCCCTATTAATTTATTTTATGTAGTTTAAAGGAGCTAGCTATTAGTTATAGTATTATATTGTTAGATCATTTAGTTCCGGCTTAAAATTTATATTTCCTCTGCTTGTTTAGCTGGAAATTGTTTATGTTGAAGCACCTAATTTCAGCGTTTCCACAGCTAAACTCTTGGATAAAATACTATTAGTGGATGAAAGGCTTAAACGCATTCCCATCATGGAATATTCTAAACCCCTTCAGAATAAAATCAGTAACAAATTACCCGTATAACTCTTAAAACTACTCTGCTGGAAAGTAAGTTAAAATAATTTTATGTAAACCTGATTATCCTAAATGTTGAAATGAATTAAGTTATCGTTTCTATATGTTAAACTTGTAGAGTATATTAGAGATTTATATTGTTATAGAGGTTATGTTTGATTTGGGTTAGCTGGTTAATATGTTTAGAATTCATATGGTGATAAGGGTGAGGCTGAAATTTATCTGCTCCAATTGTATAAAGCATAAATACATCATGTAGATCCGGTTAGTCTTCCTCTAGATACGGTATTGAAGTTGATGGATTAACTGTTTATTGCAATCTATTTCATAAATAATCATTATATATCTCCGCGTGGTTAGTTTACTGTGAAAATTAATACTTATGCTATCAGCCAAGTAGTAGTAACAATAATTATTGTAGCCATAACCATAGCTGTAGCTATAACTGCTGTTTTATGGATTTCCAGTATTGCAGGAATATATACAAGAGTAGAAGTAGTACAGGTAATTAATAAGTATGCTTCCGGATCCTCTGAAAATGGATGGAGGGGTAAAATATTCCTAACAGTTAAGAATACCGGATCATTCGACCTATCAATAACAGACATATTGATAAATAATAGGCCATACACGTATTTTGGAGATGTTGAGGAGGAAATACCTATACTATTAAAGTCAGGAGAAACTAAAAATCTAACCATAAAAATAGATAAGGGAGAATTAGCATCAGGAACAGTAGTTGAAGTAGTACTTCACACATCAACAGGGACTGAATACTACCAAGTAGTAAATATACCATTACAATTATCATAATTATTATTTTAATACTCTAAGTATTTCCAGTAAGTCCTACTATAGAGTTTCAATATTAACTCTACATATTAACTTAAACCCTGCAAGAACCCCTTCATTCTGCTTGTATAAGCGTCAAATCCTATTTCTGCTAGAATATTGAAATCCACATTCATTAATGAAATTGAGAAACTAGGAATAATAAGTAATTCTAAACATTAAGGCTTTAAGAGCTATAGTTCTTTAAGCCATTAATAACAGCTTACTAATCCATACATCAGCTATCTTCATAACAGCATCCCTAAATCCATAGCTAAGCATCAATATCTAATGCACATCATCAAAAACCTATAGAACCCAATCTGCTGTAGATATAGTAAATGTTAAGCTGAGAGAATCTAAACAGTAAACTATATTAACTATTTTTACAATATATAGTCTGAGACGATGAATGCTAGGATGATTATAGGCTTACTACTATTACTAGTAGGATCAATATTTACGTTTATATCTATGTTTCTCATTACTGTGAAGATGCCTGATCTAGTAATAGTAGCTGTAATGTTGTCTATAGGTATCCTCATGGTAACTATTGGAGTAACACAGGCATTAACACCGAAAACAGCAATACTAAGCTCCACAAACCTATTAGACTTTCTAACAAAAGATGAGTTGGAGCTACTTCAAGTAATAGTAAATGAAGGTGGGGAAGCAATGCAATACACACTACCTGACAAAACAGGATTTTCACCAGCAAAAATATCAAGACTACTAATAAATCTGGAATCAAGAGGAATCGTAACGAGAGGGAAAAAGGGGAAGAAGGGAGTGGTAAAAGTAAACAAGCAAATAATAGAAAACCTAAAAACAACTCAACAACAATAATTACTAAACTATCTATTCATGAGTTAAATATTAGGAAATCTTAGACCCAAATCAATATGAGGATATAACTACAAGCAATATTGATTCCCTCAACTGCCTATTAGCAACATTAACCATCTAAAACCCTATTAAACCATAATACCTAAATAATCCTACTACATACTAGTAAGAAATTAAGGATTTATTGAAGTAAAATATTTAATCCCAAATAACCCATTAAATCCACTACTCAACATTTTCACATCATCATTTAAACAGAACAATTAATCAAACCACATAATGCCCCCTCACCCCATCCAACATATCAATAATGATTCTGAGCTTATTTTAACATATTAACATCCTACTCCACAGTTTACATGGCGTTTACCCCTAATCAATTCACAATCAGGATAATTTACACACTATACCTTCATAACTGCTGTGAAAGCTTTCATGAAGAGCAGAATTCAAGAATGAGAATTAAGCTCTACGCTAAACTCCATAAGAAACATATTGGAGAGACTGAAGCCCTATAACGGGAAGCTTAGCTTAATCCAAGAGAGATATTTAAGGCTTTAATAGAAATCCTAAACATAATGGCTAGAGGGGTTTCCCACTATGAATTTAAGGAAAATCATAGAATTCCCAATGGAAAGGCAACCATCAATATTTAAACTCCCTTAAAAGCTTAATCCTCCTATACGTAAACATCCATCCCGACTTCATAAGTGAAGCAATCTTCGAAATTCTAGGGGATACTGTTAAACTTAGTAGAAGCCAAGGAACAAATCTACAATATTACTTAACCAAGGCCATAATACTCCGGAAATAATAATTGTTAAGACTTAATTTCTATTTACACTCTATATATGTATCAAATCTAATCGCTCTTCTGCTCCTCTAAATACTTCTTTCTCGTGAATGCTAGGGTCATTGTTGCATATATGTGGAGCTTCCATGCCTCAGTTAAGTGGCCATACTCCCTAGTAACCTTTCTAGCAAGCTCCCTAAACTCCTCAGCCTCCTCAATTGTTATCTCATCCCTCTCACTCTTATCAAGATATAGCTTAATCTTCTCCCACTCCTCCTTAGATAATGGATTTAACTGTACAGCAATCCTCATAAGTCTACGTGCCTCACCTACAAGAAGACTACGTACCCTACTCTTAACAACCCCCTCACTAATCAGATACTCAATAAAGAACTCCTGATAACCTGAAAAAGCCTCAGCCAAACCCCTAATAGCCCGCTCAACCAAACCAATCCTACCCTCCATGCTCTTAAATCTCGCATCGATGCTGTTCTCCATGCTCTTAAATCTGGCGTCAATATTGTTCTCCATGTTTTTAAATTTTTCATCAATGTTTTTAAATCTTTCATCAATGTTTTTAAATTTTTCATCAATGTTTTTAAATCTTTCATCAATTCCTGCGAATTTTCTACCAAGCCAGTAAGCCATTAGGATAAGTGATGTAACTATTGATACTATAGTTCCTATAAAGCCTACAATAATCTCCAAGTTCAACACATCCACCAACAATTATAAGATCCTCCAGAATTAAAACCTTTCGATCAGCATCAGCAAACTGCCGAGCTCACCAATTTCAAATCGGTAACTTAATGTAGATGAAGTACCCATAACGATTTAAATACTCCTAAAGCTATCAAACAATCTTAATAGCGTTCTCTCACAGCATCAATATATTGCTATACAATTCCTAAAGAAATTATTAAACCCACAACTTGAAAAGCCTAATTCTACAGCCTCTCATAACCATAATATACAGCAACATATCTAAAACCATTACATAACCTCTAAGAACATCACCTCCCTAATACGATAAACAAGCCTAACCCAGCACTCATAGTAACCTGATTTAATCAGCATAACGTATCCCAACATCAATATGTTTAAGACCTACCAATAACATTCAAACCCCAATAAAATACCGGAACAAACTCCTAAACCCAACTTTATGAAAGATAAATAATATCTAACAAATTACAGAAAAATAAAAATTCAGAAAATAAAGTCCATAAACCATAGATTACCTAAGCCATTAAATTAAACATTCTAGAACACTAAGTATACAAGATAAGCATAACTTAAGCTTAAGAAACCCTCAACAACATAAATGTAAATTAGCAGCTAAAATATTCACACATAAATAATTCAACAGCCGAAGATTACTGAAGAAATGATGAAAATAAAGTCTATAATACATCATCCATCTAAAACTACTAGTAAGATCAATCCTAATCAAAACTGAAAAATTTATTAAATGCCTACTAAAATATACCTTATGAGTATTGTCGTTACCAGCATTGTTGAAACCGTTTTAAAGGAGGCTGCTGAAAGAATTGTTAAGAAGGTTAGTGAGGGTAAGAAACTTACAAGTAGCGAAATAACACTACTACTAATGGACAACATGTACAAGTCAATAATAAGCATGATTAAAGCAACAAACGATAGAATAGATGGGTTAAGTGAAAGTATAAACGGTAGAATAAATGGATTAAACAGTAAAATAAATGGATTAAGTGAAAGCTTGAATAATAGAATAAATGGATTAAGCGAAAGCCTAAATGGTAGAATAAATGGATTAAGTGAAAGCTTGAATAATAGAATAAATGGATTAAGCGAAAGCCTAAATGGTAGAATAAATGGATTAGATGAGAGGATAAATAGCTTAAACGATGTAGTTAAGGGAGTTAATAGTAGAATAGATGATCTTAAAGATACTATGAATATAAGAATAAACGAGCTAGATAAAAGAGTTAATGAAAGAATAAATAGCTTCGAACAAGCAATAAATGAAAGAATAAACTCATTAGAGAAAGGAGTTAATGAAAGGATAGGTTCATTAGAGAAGAGAGTTGATGGACTAGTTGAGGATGTTAGGAGCTTAAGAAGTGAATTATCATCAATTAAAAGCGATATAATAAACTTAATGAAGGAGAAAATAGCTAAGCCACAATCCTAATACTTAAACTATACTTTAAGCTTTACAGTATGCTACGTCATACTCCAACAATACATCACTACATCTCATAATCCTTCCATAGATAACACACATATTCCACCTACTATAAACTTCACAACATACTTACCTAGTATTAATTCTTTAATCATACTAACCGTCACCATAATAATATCCATATATCCCATAAGCTATCAGTTAATACATGTAAAGCCTCATACTGGAGAGTTAGAGTAAACAAGCCATCATCAACTATTGAAAATTCAGAAATGTTAAGTTGAGATACTTATAGAGAACCGTAGTACCTCCAAACCTCTACGGAAACAGACGCCGTCAAGAGAAGTTGAACCCTTAATAAGAGATATTAAAACCTAGTAAAGAACTAAAACTATGAAACCACCTAAGCTAACATCATCACATAAAATACTATAAACTAAGCAGCCACCGTCTAAACCCCAATTTAAAATACTTATCGAACCCCACCAAAACCACATAAAATAATGCAAGTATACTCCACTCTAGAACCCACCTAAATCTATTTCAACAATACATATCAACAACCTTAAAATCTAAACCCCCTAACTAATCAATAAATCCCAGAAACACAGACTCTCCAACAATACTAGCTTAACATCACTTAGTAACACATATTAAATCATTAACCTACAATAAATCCTACATACAGTAATAAGATGAACACCATAACAACCACAATATTATACAATTCCTATCAAACACCTATCCATATCAATATTCCAACTCCTACCTACAATTACCTATCACACCTCATATATATCCAGCCCCATCTTATAAACAATTTATTTAAAACCCTAAATTAAGCTCCAAATCACCCAACAATCATATAATAAACCTAACCTACACATACAGACTCCAAACAATACTTAACCTAAAACCCTAACACTACATAATAAATATGGAAACCCTACAATTTACGCCATAAATTATGTAATTATAATATTAAACACCATACCAATATTGAACATCACTATCTAGTTTAAAACTTAATTTTAAGCATTCATCACCACCTATATAGCAAATTCCTGCATTAAGCTAACTATAACCACTAAATTCTTTACTATAATGCCTATTAATCCCCATAATCTAAAGCAACCCATACGTCATATTAAGATGATAAGTTACCACTTACTAAAGCCTACTATTATTTAAAATACTTAATAATACGTTACTACTATGGCTAATAGGTGATGACATTGTTAGAGTGGGAATAGGTAATATTCATTAAATAGTTCTTTTAAGTGTGAGAATAAATAACCATATAGCCAACATAGACTCTAACTAATTTCTACAAACCTAATCAATCTGTAAGCTTATAGCAGCAATTAAGCAATATTAAAATAAAGGCAGCAACATCCTAAACATAGAGGAACATAACAACCACTAAATACATTAAGACTAACGGTTCTGAAATCAAGAAGTCATAGTGAAAATATGAGAATAATGAGATATTAAATTGTCTTCCGAATTAAATCCATTACATACTTCACTAAGCTTTCACTCCATTTCACTAGGCAACTATATATAATTGTACTGGTAAACAATCTCGGTGAGTAAATTTGAGGAGGTTAAATAGGAGGGGTATAAGCCCAGTAATAGCAACAATAATTATCGTAGCGGTAGCGATAGCGATTGCAATAGCAGTAGCATTCTGGGTTGTAGGAATAGCAGGACTATTCACAAGATATGAAAAACTAGAAATATCATACATATACTGTTCTGGAAAAGATACTAGTGGAAGACCTATTATCGTGCTTCAGGTTAAGAATACTGGTTCAGCTACTGCAACTATTGACGAGGTCTTCATTAATGGTGTACCCGATGCTAACGCAAAAGTTGCTCTAACTACGTCTCTATCACCTGGAGGATCTATAGTAAAAACATTTACATGTGCTTCTTCGCATGCTTCTGGTGCTACGCTTGAAGTTAAAATCCACACAGCCTCTGGACAGGAATACTACAAGGCTGTTGTTGTTCCATAAACTAACTCCATTTTTTATTGTGGTTTCCCCAATTCCTCATGAATTATTCTCTAAGTTTGTAAGCTAATAACATACCAAGTAAAGTTCTTTTCATAAGGAAAACTTTTAATCCGCAATCATTAAACAGTTTTTTAATAGTTCTATCATTGAATTCATATAGGTGGGAATCTATCCAAACTCTTCCTTTAAGTTTTAACCACACATACCAAATAATTTTAAATATTGGTGAGGAAGAATTAGGTATTAAAATAAGGATTTCGCTTCTAGTTACTCTCTTAATTTCTTCTATAACACTTCTAGGTGAATAGCAATGTTCAAGAGTTTCAATACATAACACTATGTTGAAGGATTTGTTTTTGAATGGTAGGTAATGAGCGCCAGCAAGAATCCATGCATGATGCTTTCTCTTTATAGTAGCGTACTTAATGGCATTCATATCGATATCAATACCTACAATCCATACGCTATCCTGCTTAATAATGCTGGATAAAGTTCCGCCATCACATCCAACATCTAAAATTAAGCCATTAAATCCGTTTAAAAGACTAATTAATGTTTTTAATCGTTTAATATGCCAGAAGCGGTGAAAAATATTATGGCTAATTATAGCTCTATCATACCAGTCTGGCGGAACTTTATATTTATTTAGCAATATTACACCTAGTGTGTCCGCATTACCTAATGTAGGCCATATGACTATATATAGCTTACCATTTAAACTTTATATATGCCTTTAAATACTATTTACAGATGAAGGATTTAAAGCAAAACATAATTACACATACAGTATCGCTAGGAACTATTTACATATTAATTCTACTATACCTAAGGGAAATTATTTTTTCAGATGGGATTCCAGGATCAAATGTTAACTTAGATTTCTATACTCATTCAATAATTTCCAAGTCTTATGTTGATGCTTTAAAACATGGAATTATACCATTATGCACATACTGGTATCCGAAAATATATGGAGGAACTCCTGTAACTATTTATCAGGGTGGATTTGAAATTGTTGATGCTCTCTACACACTAATCCTTAGCTTAACCAGCAATATAACTACAACCATTAAATCCTTAATATTCCTATCACTAGTTCTAGCCGGTACAACATCATACCTATACTTTAAACAAATATTTAACAGAGAGGGTGGATATGCAGTCTTATCAGCCACCATTTACACCTTTAGCTGTTACTGGCTTAATGAAATATTAAATGGACATTTATACTTAATACTTGGAGCTGCATTTATACCACTAGTATTGATGTTTTTTGAAATAATGATTCTAAATCCATCTAGAAGAAACATTATTGCTCTCGGAGTAATTATATCAATTATAGTGTTATTAGAGCTTCAAATAACGTTCTTCACATTAATGTTTATGATGCTTCGGTTAATATATCTTATCTACATGGGGCAAAGTGATAGAAAAGCTATTCTAGCATTTATATCGTCATTGATAATTGGGGCTTTAATTACAGCACCATTAATTATACCTTTCATTACAATATATAAATCCTCTAGAATTGATGTCTTAAGTGTATGGGCAGCTCCTCCATATACATATTTTACGCGTGTAATACATAGAGCATATGGTTTAGAGCCTTACTACTATTACATGGGAGTTATTCCTTTAACAATTACACTAACATATTTCTTAAAAGTTAATCTAAGATCTATGGATAAATCCGTAAGGAATTTTATTTTCTTCCTTCTATCAAGTGTCTTCTTTTTATGGTATTCATCAGTTCACTACGCACCCATAAGTATAGCTCATGTAGTAAGAGCACTTATACCATTTGCTATAAGTATACGTGTAGTATCACGCTCAATAATACTAGCATCACTATCAATAGGGGCATGTACCGGTATAGCCTGCAGCAATATAGCTAAAATCCTTAAAAGACGAAGTAATGCTTTATCAAGAATTCTACCAGTAATACTGAGCTTCATAGTATTTATTGATTTAACATGGGGGATTGAGCCGGCAACACAGCCAGTATTTAACGGGTTGGAGAGCTTCAACTACATTAGAAATCAGCAGGAAGACTTTAATGTAGTAGGATATCCACCAGTATGGAGTTTACCTCATTACATAGCTGCATACATCAACAAGTCAATACTATCATCCAATACTTTATTCACAGTATATAATGAGCAGATAAATAATCAAACCAAGCTATACAATAGGTTTGTTAGGGTTTATAGTACATCATATATTAGTAATGGTGGATTTGAAGATGAAATTAATAGTTCCAATTGGAATATAGAGCTATCGGGAAATAGTAGAGCTACAAGAACAAATATGAAGAGTAAGGATGGAGAGTTTAGCCTCTACCTAAGTATGAATACGTCGAGAAGTATGGAGTATATTAAGCTAAGTCAAAGCATTAAAGAGAATCCAGTAGCTACTAAAGATGTGTATATATCAATATCAGTAAATCCCTCAATAATGATTAATACATCACTAAGAATAGGGGTAACCCTTATAGAGAATGTAACTGGGGAGGTTAAGAGGATCTACATATATGAGGGGGATGTATTAAAAGCCAATCAGTGGAACAATATAGTTAGAAACATGTCAAGCTATATTGATAGAGGAATATGGCAGCTAACAAATATTAGTATTGAAGCATATAGTTTAATGGGGATGTTTGAAGCATACATAGATTCTATTGATATCTACTATGATGAGGGAGATGTACCGTTAAAGCTAGGCTATTATGGAGTAAAATATGTATACATACATAAGGATAGAGAGTTTATAGATAGATATGTAGCATATGGTGATGAAAAGTTAATAGAGGAAATATACGGTAAAGTGAAGACTTTAATTCATCGTTTAGAAGATTCGAATAGCTTTGAAAAGGTATATAGTGATGAAAAACTAGATATTTTCAGAAATAAATATTTTAAGGGATTCGTATTTCCATTAGATAATGATACATATGTGGACTATTCATGGATAGATTTTAACACATTAAAAATTAAGGTTAAAGCAAAGTCTAATACTACAATAATAGTTTGTCAACCACACCATAAAGGATGGAGAGCAGTAAACATAAATGGAGAGAATATTGAAATTAACAATTTTAATGGTGTTATGTCACTAAGTATTAAGCCGAATACTAATGAGGTGACTATGCATTTCAATGAGTATGAGAACTCATTAATTAGAATTGGACTATCTTGGACTGTAACGTTAATAGTAGTATTGATTACATGCCGATTAAAGAGGTGGAAACATTCTAGCCAGTATTAAAATATTAAAACTCATAAAAACAACAATAAACATAATAATTATACTTACAATAATTATTGTAGTGGGAATCTATGCTATTTCACATTTAGATCTTACATTTAATTATAATTTTCTCGGAGTATTAGCGTTTAACCTTATAGTATTAAGTGTAATCCTGTATTTAGCCTATCCATACATGGAGAAACTACTTAAAGATTTTAAGTCGAATATTCATGCAATCATCAACTACTCAACAACTGCTAAAGGACAAATAATACTGTTTACTATTTCACTATCCATAAGAATATTGCTAATACTATCAGATATTCCTGTAAAGCTCAGATGGAATACCTACGATACATGGACATATATTGATGCAGGTAGAGAATATATTAGAGGATTATCTAGCTTCAACTTAACTGTTTTTAAGGTAAATATTGAGCATCCAAGCCTTGCAAAGCTAATGATTGGAGCAGTAACCTACATTATGTTCTGGATGGAGCCATACTACGATTATGCTGCATTAATACTTATGTGTTTCATATCGGCTTTAACATGTTTAGTCATATTTAGAATTGGGCTGCTACAAGATGGGAGGATAGGGTTTCTAGCATGGCTCCTCATGACGTTAGACCCCTTTTCAATAAGGTGGACTGTTGCATGGCTTGAAACACCAATGATTCTATTCATCTCACTATCAATATTAACACTACTTAGAAAGATGAGGTTAAGACAAATAGTACTTATAGGCTTGTTTGAGGGTTTAGCAATGTCATGTAAATATACAGCAATACCAATCCTAATCATCTTAACAGTCCTACTAACAAGAAATATTAAGAAAACAGTAGTAATCCTATTTATAGCTGCAATTCTATGCATCTCTATAAATCCACAGCTATGGAGTATAGATAACATATGGTTTACCATAAAATATCATATAACACCAGGAGAAGAATGGACAGCTATGAAGTGGGAGGGGGTAGTATTAGCATGGTATCCTGGAAGATTTTGGCTAAATCCTGAAACAACAGCCTGGACTTTCCTCTACTATTTTGGTTTAAGCCAAAACCTACCAAATCAACCATTCATCTCCCCCTTAATAGCGTACATAGTAACCATATATAAAACGTTAAGTAGGAGGAGGATAAGTTTAAGTAGACATGTAGTTTGGTTTTCCTCAAGTATTTTAACATTAACCCTCTTCATAAAGCATTGGCCATACTACGACGCCATACTTATACCGCCAGTAACCCTAATAACATCAAACATAATACTTCAAGAAAATGAAGAGATGGAAAGGATACATAAACTATTAGCCATTCCATACCTAATATATATGTCTTTAACACCAATAGCTACAATATCAACACTTACATTCCCAACACTATGGCTCTTCATATTAACAATAATCAACAACAAACAAACACTACCACTAGAATATTTAGCCTCCCTAACCCTAACAATAACAATATTCCTATACTCCACAATAACATCAATAACTATAATAAAAAAATGTAGATTATGGTAGAACCACTGCTTTATAGTATTCCTGCCCTGCAGCTGTATGAAGCTTAACCTCAAGAGTCATACCAGATGCTGGCATTATAACAGGCTCATCACTAGGGATTGTAAGTGTTACTGTTACCGATGTTCCTGGAGAAAGACTAGTTATCAAATCATTAGTTCCTTCTACCTTACTACCAGGCTTACCGTTAAAAAATACCTGATCAATAGTTGCAGTAGCTGAGCCAGTATTCTTAACACATAATGTAACAGTCCAACCATTTTCTTCTCCCTTAT
>JAWBQF010000037.1:0-322 GCA_038845975.1 Methanomethylicia archaeon | reverse complement strand
GCTGTATGAAGCTTAACCTCAACAGTCATTCCCGCTTTAAATCTATCAGAAGTAACGATGAAGGATGTAAGTTTACTTTCGCCAGGATTTAATGCTCCTGTTAGTGCGCTTTTAGCACCACCATTTGGTATACCGTTTAGAAATACCTCATCGATAGTTGCCGTTGCGGAACCTGTATTCTTAACAAGCAATGTAATTTCCCATCCTGCATTTGTGGTATTAGCATATATGTATGATATTTCCAGTTTTTCAAATCTTGTGAATAGTCCTGCTATTCCTACAACCCAGAATGCTACTGCTATAGCGATTGCTATTGCTACTG
>JAWBQF010000036.1:0-24164 GCA_038845975.1 Methanomethylicia archaeon | reverse complement strand
TTCCATAACCCTACTAGAACCACATCTAGGACATCGAACACCATCAACCATCTAACAATCTTAAACAGATTAAAACAGTCTCACTAGAATGAAGACTAAGAACACCCATAGAAAAAATCAGAAAACAGCCACAAAATCTTATTAAAGAACAAAATTTAAATCTATTTAGATTCTTTATGGATAGTAACTGTTTTAAGGCTTAAGGTAAACTTATTTAGGGGTTTAATGTCTGAAGAATTAAGGAGTAAGGTTCTAAATCTGGTTAAAGAGGAGGGGGATGTTGCTGCAGCTTATGTTGCTAAGAAACTTAATATTCAGCACATAGAGGCTATAAAAATACTTGAAGAACTTGTAGCTGAAGGGAAAATATCTAAGAAAGGGAAACGCTATAGAATAGTTAAGACGTAAAATGTATAAGGTTAAAACTGGAAGAGTGATGTAAAATCACTTCTACTTAACATGCTTAACCAATCAACATACTCTTTAGGTTTTACTTTATTATTAACTATATTAAGAGCCTCTCTGACAACTTCATCAACACTTTTTCCAGTCACATTAATTTCATATACTCTTCCTTTATGTCTATCTAAGGCATTTAATGTACATAGGTTAATAAGCTCAGCCTCAACGTTCTCCCTAATCTTTTCAACTCCCCATCCTCTCTCCATGAGCCTTCTTTTAAGCTCAATAGGATGAAGTCTAAGAACAATTATTTTCTTAACATATTTTGACGGTATAATATCACCGTAATGGCTATCAATAATAATGCCACTACTTACCTTAATAATCTCCCGAATTTTCTGATAAAGCTTTCTCAAATCAACTACGTAAGTTCCTCGTTCCACATCATAACCCCTATAAAGCTTCTCAATTAATACAAGTTCAGATAAGTTAATATAGTCTAATTTAAGAATATCAGAAAGTTTCCTAGCTACTACAGTTTTACCAGTACCTGGACAACCCGATATAACAATACATTTCCTAGCCATCCTAGTAACTATCACTTACTATCATAAGAGGTTTTCTATCATTACATATAAGGGCTTTGTGAACTTTGGCTTTATTTGGAGTTTGGCTGAAATTATTGGTGTAGACTCTAAAGTAAGATTAGTATTTTGATAGGTCATTATAGAATACTGAATACTCATTTCTTACTTCTACCTTTGTTGCTAGAAGCTCATTGAAGACTTTCACTATTAACGGTAAGGAATGGCATTGAATGCTTCATGACTATGTTCAGCAGTTGCTAAATGTTTACTTGCTTGAAAGTTACATTTCCTACATTTAAAGAAATGGATACTCAACATACCTATTCACCACATATTCACATGTTCTAAAGATGTTTCAGCCTTAACCATATTTGGTTTTAAGCCTTTCTTCATTACTTTATATTATTTTATCATAATTATACCATTCCATCTTAGTTTTCTTCAATTTAGTTGTTAAATAATTCTTTGGAAGCTCTACAATTATTGACTTCACCATTCTGAATTTAGCCTATCTATCAAATTTAATTTTGCTATTTTGTTGTCGAGCAGTATACTTTAACATTATGAATTATCATAAAGTTAAGCTTTAATAATACTAGAAATACATGGTCTAAATTAAGTTATTTATTAGGTACGTTTATTAGTATCTTTAGCTAGAAATAGTAGAGACTTGGTTAGTGATGTTTATGCAGGATGAGCATAGAAAATATTTGAGGGAAGTAGTAAACTTTGGACTAGTAGTTACAGGAGACTCTGTATATAGAGGAGATAAGAAAGACATAATAACACCACTAGTTGAGGAAATAATATCTAAGACAAATCATAAACTCGTGTATAGAGTAGTGACACCAAACAATGCTGAGATGATCAGGGAGGCAATACTTAAGGGATTAGAGAAAAATGTTGAGGCATTAATTGTTAGTGGAGGAACAGGGCTGAGGCTTAAAGATGTAAGCATAGATGTACTTGAGGAAATAGCCTTTAGGAAAATTCCAGGGTTTGGAGAAATATTTAGGTTATTAACGTATGAGTTGCATGGTGTCTTAGCATGGCTTACACGCGCATCAGCATATGTAGTTGCATATGGTGGTAAATACTGTTTAGTATTTGTAGTTCCAGGTAGTGTTGATGCTGTAGAGTTGGCATTAAAAATAATACTGCCCGAAATACAGCATGCTATCGGAGAATTAGTAAGGGACTAGATCAATCCAGGCTTAATTCTAGCTATTTCATCTCCATGTTCATTAACAATTATTGATCCAAACCTTACATATTTTACTTCTAGAGGGGACTTAACTGGAGACTTAACTTTAATATCTTCACTGCTTATATCCTCTAGTATTCCTAGAGATAGAAAGCGATTGCCCAAATCATATAATCCAAGAACTAAACCCCTAATTTTCTGGAGAGATACTATTTTAAGCTCATCATATTTCTCCTTCAAGTATGAGTAAAGCTTTTCATGCATATCAGGTCTCAGAAATGACTTAATAAGCATAACTATAGTTTTACCATAAGTTTTAACACTTAACGGTTTTATACTGATAATCTTTTCAATAATGTTTCTAATCTCTGTATTCTCATTACCATAACCTATAGATGTATTTAGAAGGATAATGTTGCTAAGTTTAAGTGTAACTGTTCTCGCACCTATAAAATACTGTCCAAGCTTAAATTCACGATAATCAGTTCTTTCACTTCTACTTTTCCTAGGTATATGTTGGGGAGTTTTAAGTCTTAAAATCTCAATAACACCTTCAAAAGGTTTTAGTAAATGCTCAATTTCAGAGTTTCTCTGTAGAGCAACTATAAAGTTTGGATTTAAAGCTTCAATCTTAAAGTATTTTAGTGCCTGAGCCACGCCACCATAAACCATACCAGTTGTATTAACTATAACTGCATTTGCACCATATTTAAAGCCTCTATCAACCATTCTCATAGTACCTACAACCATAGGTAAAAGATGGCCTACAGGAGTATTATCGCCTACAAAGTAGGCATCAGTTAATGGTAGACCAGCATAAGATGTTGATGGCTTATCAATAACTGATAATCCGATAGTTGTAGGGGGACCAATATCAGACTGACCAATATCAGAATCAACTATTGCTACTCTAATTCCGCTTAGACAAAATCTATTAGCAAGATAGAGCGTAAATCCACTCTTACCGGAATCTACATCACCTAAAACAATGATAACTGGGTTTTTAAAACGTAGAATCTTATCTACAGCATTTTTCCAATCTTGTGGTATGAGAGGAACACTTACAGTTTCACATAGGGAATTTTCACCGCCAGAAACCTCAATAATAGAGTTGTCAATAACTTCAACAGGATAATAACGATCAGCAATAGCAATAAATGACTCACCGGAGCTTACAGGAGCCCCGAAAACCTCAACTAAACCATCTAGAACCGAAAACCTTGCTGGACCTTTTACAATTAGAGAGGATCCTCTCTTAACCTCCACATCCTGTAGATTCAGCAACCACTTATAAGCTTTAACAGCTACTTTACACTTATGTAAGTTAATAATCGAAAACTTAATAAAGTAGCTGCTAATCTAGCTAAACATAACATGCGGACTTATAGCTTAGAGATTTTAGAGAAGTATCGTAGAATACCTACAACAACAATATCAGATGCTCTAGATAGACTAAATATAATTGGAGTTATAACTGGCCTGAAACCAATTATAGATGATGTAAAAATTGTTGGCCCAGCTTTCACAATAAAAGAAATTCACAGGAAAACTAATACTTCAGAATTTCGCGTAACCGAAGCATTAAATCAGGCTGAACCTGGTAGCATAATGGTTTTCGATGTTGGGGGATATACTGAAGCATCAACATGGGGTGGTTTAGCATCATTATCTGCGAAAATTAAGGGAATAGAGGGAGTAGTAGTTAATGGAGCTGTAAGAGATATCAATGAGATTAGAAAAATAAAATTTCCAGTTTTTGCTAGAGCTATAACACCAATAACAGGAAAGAGCCGTATAGCTACAGTATCCATTAACACACAAATAGAAATTAATAATGTTAGGATAAGTCCAGGAGATTTAATAGTTGGTGATGGAAACGGTATAGTAGTTATTCCATATGAAAAAGTTCTAGAAGTTCTAAAGATAGCTATGGAGATCGAGGAGAAAGAGGAAAAAGTTAGAATACTAGTAATGAGTGGAAAACCAATTATAGAAGCTGAAAGGGAATTGGGAACTAAAATATAGCCTAAATTTAAGTAGTAAAATAGGCTTATCTCCTGCTAAATGTAGCTATTTAAAATTTCTAATAGCTATAGCGAAGTCTGGACATAAGAGCTCGCATAGCTTACACCCCGTACAATCGCTTTCCCTTACTACTTTAGGAGGATGAAAGCCTTTACTATTTACTTCATTAGATTTATCTAATACCTTAAATGGGCAGAAAGATATACAGATACCGCATTCTTTACATAGATCTCTATAAATCTCTATTTTCACATTACCTACCTCTACAGTTTTAATCCTAGTTTAAAGGCTTCAAGATTTCTATTTAAGCCAGTAGTTTCCTTAATAGCTTTAATCATAGACTCTACGGATACAATTCTAGTTGAATTTACTAGAACACCTAACATAATCATATTCACCATTGAAGGTTCTCCAATTCCCTTAGCAGTATCAATTAATGAAGCTTTTTTAATAGTAATATTTCTACGCTTTGAATTCTCTATAATTAAGCTGGAATCCAGTATAAGAATACCGTTAGGTTTTAAGCTATCTAAATATTTGGATAGCATTTCTTGATTTAAAGCCGCTAATACATCAGCAGCTAAAACTCTAGGATAATCTATTTCCTCCCTAGATATAACAATATCTGATATACTTGGTCCTCCACGTGCTTCTACACCATAGGATGGCCAATGAGTTGCAAATAAACCATTTATAACTGCGGCTGTAGCAAGAACAATACCAGCAATACGAATACCCTGTCCACCAACACCTACAATTCTAATTTCAAATCTCTCCATAATTACACCAACTATGATTTAAGTTTTTCACGTAGTATTTTATACTGCTCAGTTAACTCAGGCCGATCTTTATCTACAAATTCTCCAATTATAATTTTACCAGATAACTCCTTAGCCGGTATATTGCTAGCAGATTCCTTCATTACTGAATTTTCAAGAAGCCATTTTAAGCATTTTGCAGGATCTGTTGTATTTAAAACATATCTTCCAAAATAGGTTGGACACTGCCCAACAACTTCAATAAATGAGAAGCCTTTCTTCAATATTCCCTTCTTAATGGAGCTTATAGCTCTATATGGATGAGCTGTAGTCCACCTAGCAACATAGACAGCACCTGCAGCAGCCATTAAACTACATAGGTCAAAGGGTTCTTCCAGATTTCCATATGGCGTTGTTGAAGTATGCATACCGTATGGTGTTGTAGGTGCAAGCTGTCCACCTGTTGAAGCATAAACCCTATTATTGTATAATATAACTGTAAGATCAATATTTCTCCTAGCAGCATGAATTAGGTGATTACAGCCAATACCAGCACCATCTCCATCCCCGGTTACAACAATAACTGTTAGGTTAGGATTTGCAAGTTTAACACCAGTTGCAAACGCTATAGCTCTACCATGAAGTGTTGTAGCGGAGTCGAAGCGAACATAACCAACACCTCTAGAATTACAGCCAATACCACTTAGAAAAACCACCTTATCCATATCGATACCTAACTCCTCAACTGCTTTAGCAGCATAATGGTAGATTTGGCCAATAGCACATCCAGGACAGAATTCATGAGGTAGACGTTCAGTTCTAATAATGTTTGAAAGTAGATGCATTAAATCACCTCTCTAATCTTTGCGAGAACCTCTATAGGTGTATGAGTATCAACAAGCTTAAGTAGTGGAATAACATTCTTAAATGGAAGAGCTTTCTGAACTTCGTAAAGTATTTGACCATTATTTACTTCAGCAACAATCACTACATCAGCATAATTGCATAGTTCTCTTATTTTCTGATGGTTAAATGGCCATAATGTAATAAGTCTAACATACCCAGCTTTAATACCGTTTTTTCTAGCTTCATTGACAGCTCTTAGAACAGCTCGAGCACTAGATCCATAGGAAACAATGATAACCTTAGCATCATCAACATATTTAGCATCAAACATACTAATTCTATGAATATTAAGCCTAATTTTACTTGAAATACGTTTAAGCACTTTTTCAGCTAATGGATACTTCTCTAAGCTAAGAACAGGAAAACCTTCAACAGTATGTAAATGACCAGTATAGTATACTCGATAACCATCACCAAAGGAAGCCATAGGTGGGGCTTCATTCTCTAAAGCCTCAAATGGCTTGAAATCCTTAATAGATACTGTAGGCTTTCTCCTATTTACTATATTAATTTTATCTGGAATTACAAGACGTTCCCTCAAGTGGCCGATAGCAGCTTCAGATAATAAAATAACAGGAACTCTAAACTCTTCAGAAAGATTGAAGGATTCAATAGTTAAACTAAACATTTCCTGAACGGAGTAGGGTGATAAAACGATGCTTTCATAACATCCACTATGAGTCCCCCAACGAGCTTGCATAACATCACCCTGCTGACTAAAAATACTTCCAGTACTAGGACCTATACGCTGAACATTAACAATGACACATGGAGTTTCAGTAGCAATAGCATATCCAATACCCTCCTGCATAAGACTAAATCCTGGACCACTAGTAGCTGTCATAGCCTTTAAACCAGTCCATGAAGCGCCAATAACAGCGCATATTGATGCAATTTCATCCTCCATCTGGATAAATGTACCGCCAACTTCAAACATTCTACGAGACATCCTCTCAGCAATCTCATTAGCAGGAGTAATTGGATAACCAGCAAAAAACCTACAGCCAGCAGCAATAGCACCTTCAACACAAGCATCATTTCCAGACATAAAAAACGTTTCACCCAAAAACATCACCGCCATCAAATATATTAAGAACTTATAAACTTTACCAGAAAGTTTACTGACTTTGTAAGCTTTAAATATGATACTGATACTGTAATTAATGACTTAAGCTCATAAAGATAGTTTACAGTCAGCGAATGTTAAATATTCTACATAGTTAACAGCTAATTCAAACCTAATCAAGACTTAATGAAATATAGTTAAGATATGAGTATATTTGACTCATAATTTAAGTTTTTCATACTCTATTCAACAACTCTTATTACTGACTGTTTATCTATACAGTTCATTTCTTGTTAGTATTGAGATATTTGTATTTATGGGTCTTGAATACTTAGGGCTAGAAGACTTTAGCTATCAAGTTGTAGAAGGAACGAATATTGTAAAGCTTAGGTAAATAATATACGGGTTTCAAGGTTGAAGATTTAGTGAGAATTGTAGATCTAAAGGACTCCCAGAAATTTATTATTAAAGATATTAACAAATCTAGAAGTCTAGGATATGATAATGTCTGTCTAGCTGAGTTATGGATACTGTCAAACATAGATTATTCTAATTCTTTTCTTAACTCATCTATAACTTTACTAATTAATTCATTAACTAGAATCTCTCCTAGCTTACGTGAAGCTTTAAATTCATTTCCTACTTCTTGGGGAAGCCATGGCTTGAATATATATTTAAGTCTTTTAACAGGAACTGGAACTTTAGGTATTATTAACTCATTAATGATTTCTACACCAATTTCTACATCATCAGAAACATAAGCTAGAATTGATGATTCAACAATTCCGCCATGATCACTCTGAACATCATTTCCAAATCTTTCCTTTAATACTTTAGAAAAAATACTCCAGACATCAATAAGGTATATATTAATGTTGGTATATGTACTCTTTAAGTCTGTAATTACAGCTCTAATTATGAAAGTGTTTCCTCCATGACCATTAACTATTATAATGTTTTTAACTTTATTTCTTATAAACTCTAATAATATCTCATATAAATAGGATTTAAATGTATTGATGGAAACAGATATTGTAAATCCTAATTCTCTATGTTCATTTGAAAAACCATAGGGAATTAATGGTGCTACAGGTATATTAAGTTTTGATCCTATAACTTTAGCTATAAATTCTGCAATTATAGAATCAGAGCCAGTAGATATTGGACCATGCCATTCTAATGATCCAACAGGTACAATGATAGAGTCATTCCTAACCATTTCAATAAGCTTCTTGCTATTGAAGTATTTAATCTCCATCAGTATCAATCGTAAAATCTAAACATCAATTTAAACTTTCCTAAATTATAGGAAATTGTAGATCAAAATAGAAACAGCTTATTTAGATTCATGATTTATTATCAACGAGAATATTGGCTTCATCGCAATACTTGTCTTGGTTAATATTCTAGTATTTAGGACTATTAGATCATCTAAAAGAATAAAAGTCTATACATATTATTAATTTATGCCAGACTATTTCATTCATCCTACAGCAGTTATTGAGGAGGATGTTACTATTGGTGAGGGAAGCAAAATTTGGCATTTTGTACATGTCAGAAGAGGAGCTAAGATCGGTAGAAACTGTAATATAGGTAAGGATGTTTTTATAGATGTAGATGTTGAAATAGGAAATAATGTAAAGATTCAGAATGGTGTATCGATTTATCGTGGAGTTAAGATTGAAGATGATGTTTTCCTTGGTCCCCACATGACATTTACTAATGATTTATACCCTAGAGCATACAATAATAATTGGCGAATTATACCGACAATAGTTAAGAAAGGGGCAAGCATAGGAGCTAATGCAACGATTCTATGTGGTGTAACTATTGGAAGATATGCTATGGTTGGAGCTGGAGCTGTAGTAACAGAGAACGTTCCTGATTTTGGTTTAGTTTATGGAAATCCTGCAAGACTTAAGGGGTTTGTATGCTTCTGCGGTAGAAGGGTTAGTAAAATTATTGGTGATAATGGAAAACATATGGTTTTTAAATGTGTCTACTGTGAAAGAAACGTAGAGATAAGTAGAGAAGACTATTTAAAGTATTTAAATAGATAAATTAAATCTTAACCTTGAATTTTCCATTTATATTATTAATCAATCCCTTCCTTAATAGTCTTTCAACATGTTTTTCGATCATTACTTTCTCAAAGATCATATATGCTAACTTAGGCTCTGGAAATTTACTATATATTATTCCTTTACCAACTAAATCATTTATACTTTTCTCAGTAGCAAGAAGTTTTAATATTTCCATTTCTCTATCAAATATCTTGTTAAGATAATTTTTAAGCTTTATCTTTATCTCTTCTCTTCCTCTAACTATTTCCTTATGACTTGATGTTGCTATATTAATATTCATTACTTCAACGATTTCAATAATTTTACTTATTGAATCAATAAACATATCCACATCACAGTCTAAGCAGCCATACCATGGACCGAAGGAGGTTAAGTCTATATCTGAAAGATGAATTAATCTTGTATTTTCATCATCAATTAAAAAGCAACAATGCCCTATTGAGTGCCCAGGAGTATGTATAACTTTTAACCTAACGTTTCCAAAACTGAACTCATCATTATCCCTAAGTCTTAAATTAACTCTTGATGGTTTAAAGTTTAGTATCTTCAGGAAATAATCCATTAAACTATGGATTTCTGAGTCTGGTGGGCCATAGCGTTTCTTAAGCTCCTCAATAGATTCTATGGCTGCTACATCATTTTCATGACAGCATACACATGCATTTCTAAGAAGAGTATTAAGAAATATATGATCTTCATGGGCGTGGGAGTTTATTAAGTAGTCAATTTCTTCCATATTTAGCTTCATAATTTGGTCAGTTCCAGCTCCGGAATCGATTAAGCACTTCACTCTATCATCAATAAATATGCAGTTACAGAATGGATATTTACCCTCATTTTCTCCTCTAATAAGGAAGACGTGTTTACTAATTTTAATACTCACCATAATATTTAACTATAGCTGAGATTTAATAACTTTATTAGAATAGATAGAAATAATAGTTAGCGATTTCAATGCTTTATGAATCTAGGTCATCAAACATAAGCTAGTTTAAACCTTAGTAAACTTAAGAATGTTTACCATTTCTAATAAATTCTCAATTTGAAGTTTAGAATTAACTAGCAATTGTAAATATTAACTTCTCAAGTTTACTAAGGTTTCTATCTATTATTTCTATCTAGAATGGCTTCAGATATTGTTAGGAGTTATGTATCTATATTATCGTGGTTTATCTTAAGCTTCCTATTTGAATTCGATAGGAGGGATGTTAGAATCGTTATGGTTGATGATACTATTATAAGTAGGTTTTAAGAGTAAGGTTATTTATGTTGCATTCGAGCCATTATTAAGAAGGATTCTATATGTATGGGTTTGCGATGTTGCAACATACTTACATCACTAACATTAAAAGGTTAGAGCTATCTATGGAATATAGTTGTATTAAGTGATGGAGCTCAATACTATAAAGCATCATGAGAATATTAAAATTAAAACATGAATTGTATAGTTTAGAGGTTAGAATTAATGGAGAGAATAATACAGTATATAGAATAGAACTAGATTATTCGATAATTACATACCGTGCATGAAAAATAAATGCGGTAATGAGCATGCATTAATGCTTATGAAGTCAATAGCATAGCTAAACGAAACATGGATTAACAGGAAAATAAAAGCTAAGGAATTCATAGAAAACATAATACCAAAAATAGAGGTGATAAACATGCTTAAGTTAACAAAGCCGGTTTAAAAATAGAAAGATTTATATACTGTGGTGTATTTTAGGTAACCGATGGTAAATATTAGGTTACTTGGTGGTTTCTTTGAGATTTCTAGGTGTTGATCCTGGTACGAAAAGCTTTGATGTATGCTGTTTTGAAGATGATGTTGACAATGTTGTATTGGATATAAGTATTCCAAGTGAAGAGGTTGCTATGAGTCCTGATGAAATTTTTAAAGCTATAAAGTCTGCTAACGCTGATTTTATTGTTGGCCCTTCAGGTTACGGCTTAGAGTTTAAACATATTTCTAAGTTTACAGATAGAGATGTTGCTTTGACAACTCTTGATAAAATTGATGATGTTGATATTCCAGTACTGAAAGGTTTACGTAGACTTTTATGGCTTATGAAGGAAGCTAATTTAAATGCTTACTCAATTCCAGGAATTATTCAACTTCCCACAATTCCTCTTCACCGTAAATTTAACAAAATTGATATGGGAACTGCTGATAAAACTTGTGTTGCTGCTTTAGCTATTTGGGATCAAGCTAGAGAGTATAGTATTAACTATTCAGATGTAAATCTTATCTGTGTTGAAATCGGCTTCGGATATAATGCTGCTATAGCTATTGAAAACGGTAAGATCGTTGATGGAATCGGAGGTACAATATTCCCAGGTCCAGGATACTTAACCCTCAGCCTTATGGATGGGGAGCTTGCATACTTATTAGGTAACTTCTCGAAGCTTAAGCTATTTCAAGGCGGAGCAGCATGGATTGCCTCTAAAGACATTATTGACCCTATAGACTTCTCCATGAAAATAGATTTAGATGAAAAATTTAAGCTTGCATGGAATGCTATGCTTGAAGGTATTTTAAAAGCTGTATCTATGGAGCTTATAGTTCTGGATAGTAGACCTAGAGAAGTTATTGTTACTGGCCGCCTTTCAAGAGTTGATAGGCTTTTTAAAGATATTAAGACTGCTATACATAGAAAGTTTAATTTGAATACTCGTAGACCAAAAACATTTACCAAAATAGCGAAGGATGTAGCTCAGGGAGCTGCTTTGATAGCTAATGGTATTGGAAATGGTAAATACAAGAACTTAACAGATAATTTAGATATTAGAAATGCTAAGGGAACAGTTCTAGACTACATTGGTTTTCCAGACTTTAATGTTGATTACGTAGTTAAAAATTTAAGAAGTAGTTAGAGTGGTTCTTAGTGAATTTATATTTTCTTGATGAAAAAATAATCTATGAAGGAATCCTCCTAACAAGAAACCCAGATGGGAGTATTAATGCTGCAGCTATGGGCTATATGAAAATCGATGATAGCCACATAATGGTTAAGCCCTACATCAATACAAAAACCTATAGAAACCTTACCGAAACTAGAAGAGGAGTCCTATGTATTATTGATGATGTTAAGCTTATTACAAACATAGTTTTGAAAAGATTAGACATTAGCGGTATTGTTGAAATAGTTTCAGATTTCCCGGAGCCTATTATTTCAGGATCGAAAGCTGCTTTAATGTTAAGTGTTAAGGATGAAAAGCTGAATAGAAAGCGGGCTGAAATTAAGTGTAAAGTAGATAATGTACTTATACGTGAAAATCCTAATCCATACTCCAGAGTTAAGCCAGCTATTATTGAAATGCTCATATACTATACTAAAATCAAATCATACATGGAATCTAATATGATTAATGAGGCTTTAAAACTCGTCGATATTGTTAAACATAATTTTAATATAGTTAGGAAAACATCTTTCGGAACTGTTTATGAAGATATTGCTGGAAATATTCTAAATGAAGTTTTAAAGGTGATTAAATGAAAGTAATAGTAAGAACTCCCTCACGGCTACATCTAGGAATAATTGATCCAACAGGTCTACATGGTAGGAGATATGGGAGTATAGGATTAACCATTAATGAGCCATACTTTGAAATTGAAGCTGAACCCTCAGATAATCTTGAAATATCATGTAATAAACAATACTATAACAGTGTTCTAGAAACTCTAAATACTATTTCAAATAGATATGGTGTTAGTAGGAATGTTCATATTAAGATCTCTAGAGAAATTCCTATGCATGTTGGTCTTGGATCTACAACTCAGCTAAAGCTTGGTGTTGCTACAGCGTATTTAGTATCTAAAGGACTAAGTATTAACGTTGAGAAGATATCTGAAACTCTCGGTAGAGGAAGTATTTCAGGTATAGGTACATATGCATTTGCTCATGGAGGATTTATTGTTGATGGAGGTGTAAAAGCAGGTAAACCACCAAAGCCAATAGTATCTCTTAGTTTTCCTGAGGAATGGAGAATTATTATAGTAATACCTAATGTTGAAAAGGGGTATGATGAAGAAGCTGAAAAGCCTATAATGATGGAGGTTAAGGGAGATTCCAGTTTGATAATGGAGATAGCGTATTTAACACTTATGAAGTTAATACCTGGCATAGTTAATAAAGATATTGTAGAGTTTGGGGAAGCATTATCAAATATTCAAGTTCTTGTCGGTAAAACTTTCTCAAAATATCAGGGAGGAGTATTTCGTAGCGGGGTTGTAGATAGTCTTGTCAAAAAGCTTAGAGAGATTGGAGGGCTTGGTGTTGGCCAAAGTTCATGGGGTCCTACAGTATATGCCTTTACAGATAAAGATATAGGTAGCTTATGTAGGGTAGCATTTAAATGTCTAAGTGATTACGGTGTTGATGGAAGCATTATAGTAACAAACGCTAGAAATAGGGGAGCAGATATTAGGGTGATTTAGTGATTCCCGATATACAGAATGAAAAGCCTAAATATGAATTTAGCCTTGTAAGTGTTGGGTTGAGAGGATTAAGAATTCCTAGAAATATATTAAGGGATAACGGTAATTTTGAGTTTTCAAATCCTAAAGTATCAATTTACATATCGCTTCCCTACAATCAACGAGGTATTCATGTATCTAGAGGTTACGAAGCTATTGAAAAAGTATTAGAAGAAAACTCTCTAAGTACTTGGGACTTAGCAAGAAAACTTGCTGAAACCACTCTAAGATCTAATAACTATTCTAACAGGGTGATAGTGAAGCTTTCAGGAAAGGTTATTGAAGTCGGTAATATGCTTAACCAAGTTGAAGAAGAGGATTTTACATTGACATATATGTTAAGAAGAAGTGGAGAAAGCATTTATATCCTTTCAGTTCGTGCTTACGGTATGACTGCATGTCCATGTGCATATGAGATTTCAAAAACATTAACAAACGGTAACTCAATAGTAACGCATACACAGAGAGCTATCGGCATTGTAAATCTGAAAACTAAATACATAATACCTAATGGCATTCATGAAGTTGCTGAACTCATCAGGTCTTCAATGAGTATGCGTCTACATATGAAGCTTAAACGAGAAGAGGAAGCTAGAGAGCTTCTTAAGGTAAGAGAAAACCTAAAATTTGTTGAAGATGTTGCTAGAGAAATACTACATAAGCTTACCCTAATTAAGGATTTAGGTGATGATGTGATCGTTATGGTTAAGGTAATAAGTTTTGAAAGTGTACATCCATACAACGTAGAAGCTAAACATATAGCTACTTTAGGCCAGCTTAGAAAACTCTCTAAATAACATAGTGTGATACACTATGAATATAGCATGGGGAATTACAGGAGCTGGATATATGCTGGAGGAAAGTATAGTAGCAATCGGTAAACTTGTTAATCTTGGAGTAAATGTAACATGCTTTATCTCTAAAGCTGGATTTGAAGTTTTAAAAATGTATGGCTTACTTAACGTGGTTAGAAAGCATTGTCCTGGAAACTACCTGCATGAAGTATTTACAGATTATGATGAAGGGGCTTCAAGTCCACATGCAGCTAGACTTACTCTAAAAATCTATAGACTACTTGTAATATCTCCCGCATCTTCAAATACTATTGCTAAAATAGTTAACGGTATTTCTGATACACTAGTTACAAATGCATTTATGAATGCATGTAAAGCCGGCATTAAAGTTTTAATTGTACCCTCCGAATCTTCATATAAACATGTAAAATCTAAGACACCAATATCAGTTAATAGAACTATATGTATGTCGTGCACTACCAAATGTCCACCATCAATGAAGTGCCCTACAGGAGCATTTACATTAAGCAATATAGATAAATTACCGAGTTTAAAGCTTACATTATGTGAGGGATGTAAAATATGTGTTGAAGCTTGTCCTTATGGTGCAGTATCCTTCGGATTGATAGTGAGCACAAGAACAAGAAAAATCGATATTGAAAATATTAAGAAAATTAAATCTATGAAGAATGTTAAAGTGTTTAAAAATCCCTTTAAAGTTGTAGATTTTATTAAGTATTACAGATAAACTTATGAAAATACTTCTTGTTACAGGTAGACTTGCCCAGAGAGATGTTAGGAAAATCGCAATAAATGCTGAGAAATACAATTTGAAATGCGATTTACTTATTCTACCCATCTCGGTTGCAGCTTTCATAACACCTAAACTTCTCAAGGAAAATCTTAAGAATAAATGTTTAGAATATGATCTTGTTATCATTCCAGGAATGGCTAGAGGAAATTATGAGGAATTAGGGAACTTATTAAATCTGAAAATAGTCAAGGGTACAAGATACATTGGAGATATGGAGTCTTTACTACCAGTTCTCAGTAGAGTTCTTGATAAGTTCTCGCCAGTAAACCCAGCAGATGAACTTATTGAATATCAACCAATACATCCAGTAGAGAAAGAAAAACCTAAACGATGCATTGATATAGACAGCCTACCGATTTATAGGGGATGTAAACCTAAAATTATTGCTGAAATCGTTGATGCTCCATTACTTGATGTTGATGATGTTGTTAGTAGGGCTATTAAATTTGCCTCCATGGGAGCTGATATAATTGATATAGGAATGATTGCTAGTGAGAGCAATCCAGAAAAAGCCTTTAAGCTCATACATAATGTAAAAAGAAAGGTTTTGAAACCTATAAGTATTGATAGTATGGACCCCAATGAGATTAAAATGGGCGTTAAAGCAGGTGCTAAGCTGATTCTAAGTATTGATATGGGAAATATGTCTAAGTTACCAAATTACACTAGAAACATACCTGCTGTAGTTACTCCTACAAATATGGAGAGAGGAATATATCCGAAAACATTTAAAGATTCTTTAGAGATGCTAAATGTAAATGTTGAAAATGCAAGAAAGCTTGGATATAAGAAGCTAATTATTGATCCTATGCTGCACCCGCCAATTATTGGATTATCAGATTCAATAGCTGCATATAGAGTATCTCTAGAGAAGTTTAAGAATCCTGTTTTCATGGGAGTTGGTAATGTAACTGAGATGATTGATGCTGATAGTTTAGGCGTAAATGCATTACTAGCCTGCTTAGCTGTAGAGCTTAATGTAAGTCTAATGCTTACAGTTGAATCAAGCGTAAAGACAAGATACTCAGTTAAAGAACTAGCAAGAGCAATAGATCTTGCATGGATGGCTAAACTTAGAAATCAACCACCAAAAGACTTAGGAGTATCACTATTAAAATTAAAGAGTAAGAGAATAAGAGATGTAAAAACCTATAAGAATTTTGAGGGGAAAATTCCTATACTTAGCAAGTTAGAGAAGTTAGAATTTAAGCTTGACCCTAAGGGATGTTTTAGAATTGAAGTTGATCATGATGTCGGGGAGATAGTGGTTATACATTACCCGACCAAATCTAAAAATCCTGATTGGATGATAAAAGGTAAATCCTACTATGAAATAAGAAATAAACTACTAGCATTAAACGCTATTTCTAGAATTGATCATGCATTCTATATTGGATATGAATTAGCAAAAGCTGAAAACGCATTAGAAAGTGGAGGAGAATATATTCAGGATTAAAATTAAAAATACATTCACTAAGCTGTAAAAGTTAAGCATATTAATCCATAAGAGTAATGAATACCACTATTTGAAGCTATAGTAGATTAAGTTTATTCATCCAACTACTAGACTAAATCTAGGACTTGGTAGCCTAAGAAGAAAGCCATAGTATGCTAAGTTGTCATGTTCTAAATCTATAAGGCTAAGTTTATTTATAACTTAGTGAATAGTTGTTATGGTGTTAATATTTGGGATTTAAGATTACTAATAGAGCATTAATTGTTGAGTTATCACCAGTTGAGGAAATATCAAGAATAGCTAAGCAGGTAAAGGTAATCAATTTTGCTAGTGGAAACCCGGATTTTCAGCTAATACCTGTTAGTGAAGTAGTTGAATTTGTAAGAAGTGTTGCTACTAAATGGGGTGCTAAATCTCTTATGTACCCAGGTATGGGCGGTATTGAGGATTTAAAAATTGAAATTAGAGAGTTCGCTGAGCGAATAGGTGTTAATATTGGCAATGATGATATAGTTGTAACATGTGGTGCTCAACACGCATTCAAAATTCTCTCAGATGTACTTGTAGACCATAATGTAACTATATTCTGTGAGAATCCTACATTTTATGAAACACTTATACCATTAAGAATTAATGCTAAACGTGTAATTGGAATTCCATTAGATTCCAGTGGTATTGTAACTTATGAATTGGAGAAGCTTCTGAAAATATACAAATCTGAATACAATATACTATATCTGATACCTACATGTCATAACCCTACTGGTGTAACAATGAGTATTGAAAGACGCAAGCATGTCCTTGAGCTAGCTTCAAAATATGATTTAACAATATTGGAAGACGATCCATACAGACCTATAACTACTAATACTCCTCCACCACTCAAGAGTTTAGATAGAGAGGGTAGAGTTATCTATATTGGAAGTCTAAGTAAGGTGTTTGCCCCAGGATTAAGAATTGGATGGATTACAGCTTCTAAAGATTTAGCATATAGAATAGCTTTATTTGAGCAATTAGACTTTGCAACATCAACCTTTACCCAATATATTGCCTTAGAAGCTTTAAGATCAGGATTTATCTATAACTACATGTTGAAGCTAGCAGATCATTATAGAGGAAAAATGAAAGCTATGCTTAAAGTATTAAGCGATTTTATGCCATGCAATGTGGAATGGACAAAGCCTTGTGGTGGCTTTTTCCTTATGTTGACAGCTCAAGGATTCGATGCTGAACTTAGCTTAGCCGAAGCTATTAGAAATGGAGTAATATATGTTCCAACAAGGAAGTTTTATGTTAGCGATGAACGGAGAGAAACATTAAGACTTAGTATAACCCAGCCGACAGTTGAGGAGATGATTAAAGGTGTAGAAATACTTTCACATATTATAAAGAGGTCTAGAGCTTAACATACATAGGGATGTATATGATTCAGTTTAGAGAAGGGGATTTTATTGAATCTATTGATGGATTGATTTTTGATGTTAAGGGCTTTATTCATCCTAAAGATAGAGTTATAGCTTATATACGTTATATTCCAGACCCATTAGGTAGTAGAGTTAAAGGATGTTTAAGATATAAAAAGATTTATGAACTTAATGAAAGATTTAAATTTTTAAGCAAGAACTATCCCCAATACTTATTCTATGATCCATTCATAGATGAAGTTATTGAAGCTATACCTAGAAAGATGATTAAATCATTCTATAAGCCTGAAGCTAAGCTAATGGAAATGGTTAAAGAGTATGGAACGCTTAACAATATTGAAGAATTAGCCTTGGAGTTAGCTCTTACAATAAGAGATAAGGCAAATATACCACTAGATAAAATCGGTATTTCAGGATCTATACTTTTAGGATTACATAATCAATCTTCCGATATTGATATAATAGTTTACGGCTATAGAAATTGTTTAAAGGTTTATGAGGCATTAAAAACACTACGTCAACTGAACATATTGGAGAGCTATTCTAAAAGTATTAAGAGGCTATATAGATTTAGATCTAGGGAAACACCAATACCATTCAATACTTTTAAAAGAATAGAGAAAGTTAAACTACTTCAGGGATTATTTAAAGACAAAGAGTATTTCATAAGACTTATTAAAGACTATGATGAAGTAAATGAAAAATATGGAGATAAAAAGTATAGAAATCTTGGAAAAGTAGTTTTAAAGGCAACAGTAATCAATGATTTAGAATCAATATTTACACCGTGTAGATATCTTATAGATGATTTAGAAATTGTTGAGGGGGGAAATTATCCAATAAAGGAAATAACCTCTTTTAGAGGAAGATTTTGTGAACAAGCTAGAGTAGGAGATAGAATTATAGTGAAAGGAAAACTGGAGGAAGTTGAATTTAAAGGAGAAAAATATTACAGAGTTATTCTAAGTGATGGAGAAGACTACATGATGCCTATAAATAGCTAAATCCATTTTGATGTAGAATTAGCTATAATAAGCTTTAAAGCCTTTAAACCATAAAATTTATAAATTCCCTCCTAAGTATTTGCTGGTTGTAATATGCCACGTGAAATTCATAGTGTTGATGATTTCTTAAAGCTTTCAAACAATGCTATTGAATGTCGCGTTAAAAGACTTAAGGATATGGTAAAACTTAAACTTAGAACTAAAAAGTACCTATATACCTATAAGGTTAGTTTAGCTGAGGTTGACAGTATAATCAAGATGTTAAAGTGTTCTGTAAAAGAGTTGGATTAGATGAAATGTATTACAGTTTATATTAGCTTCCAGCAAGAAATTAATTAGCTTAAATAGGTAGGTTTAGATAAACTCTATAATATTTATGGTTTCATCAGTTCTTACCCATAGTAACCATTGTTACCGTTGATCTTACTTTATCAAGCCTTCTAATTTTCCATGTAACTATTTCCTTAATTTTATCTACATTTTCAGCTTCAATCTTAACAATAATATCGTAAACACCGTAAACAAAGTATACCTCCTTAATTTCATCTATTGATGCAAGTTTATCTAAAATTTCATTTTCTGCTCCTGTTTCAACATTAACCAGAACATAGGCGATAGCCAACTAAGACACCAAACTAGTTTTATCCGTCTACCTTTTAAGCTTAACTCTGATTATGTTGGCTTTGTGAATTTAAGCATGTTTACTATCTCTATTTTGGTTTTGTGTTTCTATGAATTCTTAGCCTTTATTCTTTTATTGATCAATGTTTATTTAACTATACTATTGATTTTATAAGCATTGATACATGTTCACTATCACATTTATCCTTCTGCATGGCATGTAGTTATCGAATAATCTAGTTCTATCCTTAAGATATTGTATTATCTCCATTAGTTCTAACCTCTAAGCCATATACTTCAATGAATTCAATATTTCACATGGTGATCCATGATGGTGTACATCACCACTTAATACAATTATATTAGAACCATAAATAGCATTTATTTTCTTAAGAAATGTTAGAGATGTAAACATATTTATAACATCATAAACCCATATGTATAGAATCCTCCTCAATAATGGCTCAAATACAACATACATAACCCTATTATTAGAATCTACATTTATAATAGCATCATTAATCATAACAATTCTAACTTCCTATTTACCAAACTCAAATAACTTAAAGATCTAAACCATAATATGAATACATATAATAATAAAGAACTCGTATGAAAACTCTTGAATGTTGCTATTTATGCATTTATATGAAGAAAATTAAATAGGTTAATAAGTTAACCTATTTAATTATAGAGTTTTCAGACAGACCCAAACTTAGAATATCTAAAGCCATTCTAGATGAATGAAATATAAGCATCATAAAGCTAGGATAAATGGAGTTCCCTAGTAAACCTAATAGTTTTAGACATACTAACACCATAAATAAGGGAGTGAAACCCCAAATAAAGCTAAAGTTAGCAAAGCCATTATGTTTTAGCTTATACTACTATACTCTACTATACTACAAAATAATAGTAGTATAGGTATTAGGTATTGTTAACTACGATTTATTTCTGTCTTTAATTCATCAATAAGCATATAGATGTCTTCCTCATTAAGTTTGCCAAAGCTTATTCTAAACTGTTTCTCCCCACCCATGAATGAGGGGCCAGGCACTATACCAACATTTATGTTTCGATTTTCCAGTAAAAGATTTTGTGCTAGTTTTATACTACTATCTATTTTTTGATGTTCTGGGAATACATAGAATGCTCCTCTAGGATTTGGAAAAGTGAAACCATTTTCTCTAAGTAGCTTGACCATTAAATCTCTTTTCGGCTTATAGTAGCTACGAATATATTCAAAGTAGTTAGTATTTAAGGCCTTTAACATTTCTAATACAATATTTTGGGAGACATCACTTACACCTGATGTTGTCCAGTAAACCATTCTACCAGCCTCCTCATAGTTTTCAGTATTCCAGTAGAGATAACCTACACGGAGTCCTGGTAGTGATAACGCCTTAGAAAATGTATCTATTAATATATCACCGATAGGTATAGGTTTCTCTTCATAATACATATGGTAATATGCAATATCATTAACCAATACTATTCCTCTATCTCTTAACTCTTCATAAAGCTGTTTAAGCTCACTACTACTAGGATTGTAGCCCGTTGGATTATTAGGATAGTTTAACATAACAATCTTGGTTTTATCTCTTAACTTACTAAGAACTTCACTAACAATATCCTCTGAGTATGCATTGTAATATTCAGCTTTAACATTGTTTAACTTAGCCTGCATAGAGTAATGTGGAAAATGGGGTTTAGGAAGAAGGGCGTGTAAATCGCTAAACATTCTAAAAACTATGTATAAAGCATGAACACCACCACTAGTAATAATAATTCTATTAGAATCTACATCAATTCCAATCCATCTTCTAATATATCTTGCCACTTCCTCTCTTAACTCTGGAATACCGATGAAGGGCTTATATTCCCTACCGGAATTGCTGCTAAGTCTCTCAATAACTTGCTTAACTGGTATAGGAGGCTCATGTGATGGAGCACCAATATGTGCATCTATAACTTGCTTCCCCATTTTTTTCAAGTTATTACATTTATCAAAAATATCTCTAATCGAAATATTTAAAGACAAACTATTTCACCAAATTATTTAGAATATTCAAATATTTGAATATTTGTAATTTAAAAACTTTGTAGACTTAAGTATTCCTTACTGCTTTGCCATAAGTAATGTTCTCATAGAATTCACTTTAACACTTCATTCATGTTTTATTAACAGTAATATTATTAACTTTAAGAAGTACTAAGCATGAATTTACATATCTTCTTACACATTGTAAGAGATTATTAAGTAGATTCAATTCTATCCTAATATGATGAGTTATTCTTTTCATAGGCTATGTTAGTCTTAAAACTTAAATCCTGGATTACTTATTATCTATTATGTGGCGCTTAATCCCATTAAGCATTAATAATGCTTATATGAACATGGCTATTGATGAAGCTATTCTCATAGCTAGAATGGAGAATAAAGCACCAAACACTCTTAGACTCTACATGTGGAATCCCTCAGCAGTATCTATTGGCTATTTTCAAGATGTAAGCTTAGAAGTTAACATAGATACTTGTCATACATATGGTGTTGATATTGTAAGGAGAAGTACTGGAGGTGGAGCTGTATACCATGATTCAATGGGGGAACTAACCTACTCAGTTATTACTGATAAACAATCAATAGGTGTAGATGATATAATTTCAACATATCAAAAAATATGTAGTGGAATAGTTTATGCTCTGGAAATCCTTGGAATTAAAGCAAATTTTAACCCTGGAAATCCTCATGAATGCCCAAACATAACAGTTAATGGCTTAAAAATCTCCGGTAATGCTCAACTTATAAGGGGATCATATATACTACAACATGGCACAATACTTTACGATTTAGATTTAAGAAGAATGTTTACATATCTTAAAATATCATGGGCTAAGGAGATAAATGATATTATTGAGATTGCAAGCAAAAGACTTACATGTATAAAACAAGTATCAAGCATGAAATTCAGCATTAACGATGTTGCTAGGGCTCTAATTGAAGGATTTAGGAAAACGTTTAAAGCAGAATTTACAGAATCAAACCTTACAGATTTTGAGTTAAAGCTGGTTAGTAAGCTAGTAGAAAAGTATAAATCAGAAAGCTGGCTCTACCATAGAATCTACAAATCTACGTAGTATAAACCAGTAGAAATTTAACCTAAAACAACATAATATTTAGACTATGGTTTTAGATGTTGTTTGTATCGGTAATGTAAATATCGATGTTATAGCTTACATCAATCATATACCGGATCCAGATGAATCTACATATGCCTCAAATTTAATAATATCTCCAGGAGGATCTGCTGCAAATACAGCAGTAGGCATATCTAGGTTAGGTTTAAAATCAGGATTTATTGGAAGAGTTGGAGCTGACCCATATGGCCAACTCCTAATTAAATCCTTCATAGAGGAGGGAGTAGATGTTTCATGTATTGAAATAGACAATACTGGAAATACAGGATTTGTAATAGTACTTGTAGATAGAAGTAGTGTAAGAAGAATAATTAGATGGCCAGGTGTTAACCTTAACCTTTCACCTCTAGATATAGATGAGGAATACATTATGAACGCCAAAGCAATACATGTCTCAGGAGTAAAAATTAACATTGCTTATAATGCATCTAATCTATGTGATAGATATAAGCTTACTTTCTGCTGGGATCCGGGCTTAATAGCTGTAAAAGAGAAGCTAAATAATATAGCTGAAATTCTAAGCAAAACATCAATACTATTTATAAGTGAAGTAGAATCTAAAATACTAACCGGAACCAACAATATTAATGAAGCCATAATGAAAATCCTAAATACGGGAGTTAAAATTGTAGCTGTAAAAGCTGGAGCAAAGGGATCATATATAGCATTTAACAATAATATACACCATATACCAGCTGTAAGAATCAAACCAGTTATCGATACAACAGGAGCAGGTGATACTTATGCTGCAGCCTTCATAGTTCAAACTCTTAGAGGTAAAGACCCAATTCAATCAGCTAGATATGCATCAATAGCATCAGCACTTAAAGTAAGATTTAGCGGTGCCCGAAACATACCTAGAAGAGAGGAAGTAGATACATTCATTAAAACCCACTATAACATATTTCAAGTAGAATAATTATCAAAATCAAATTTAACATGTAAACTAAATTCCAGCATACACGGGAATAAGTAGTAGTTAGAATATTACTTATATTTGAATGGCTTTGTTAACTTAAGCATGTTTTATCACCTCTATTTTTGGTATTATGTTTTCTATGAATTCCTTAGCTTTTATTTTCCTGTTAATCCATGTTTCGTTCAGTATGTATGCTATTGACTTCATAAGCATTAATGCATGTTCACCATCACATCTATCCTTCATGCACGGTATGTAGTTATCGAATACTCTAGTTCTATCCTTAACATACTGTATGATTCTCTCCATTAGATTCTTAACCTCTAAACTATACAATTCATGTTTTAATTTTAATATTCTACTGCTTTATAATAATGAGCCCCATCACTTAATACAACTATATTAGAACCATAAATAGCTCTAAT
>JAWBQF010000035.1:0-24537 GCA_038845975.1 Methanomethylicia archaeon | reverse complement strand
AAAGCACATAATAGAATTCAGTAATGAGGAAAACACACTATTAGCGATAGGAACGCTAACAAATGGAAGTGAAGCCATAATATACTACGAACTTGAAAAACCAATAGAATGGCTAAAAACAGAAGCTGCAATACTAAAGTATCTTAATGATAAGATAGTAGTTTACGGTAAGAGTATAAATGGAAGATTAATTAATTTAACCCTATCAAATTCATGTCCTCCTGATGAATGTACCTTCCCAGATATAGGGTGCGGGCCTGGAGAAACATGTCAGGAGGTTTGTTGTGAATATGACTACAACTGCTTAGTACGATGTGTTCTTGGTGGAGTATGTCCTTCTTGCGTAGCTGCATGTCTTAGAGGAGACATACTCTACTGTATAGCATTTGCTATTGTATTTTGCCCTATTTGTTTACTTTCATGCTGTACAGATTCCTACTGGACATGTGTCTACTATGGCGGGCCGTAGCTATGCATTACTAATTAAGAATTTACTAAAGCATGATTATGAATCCCTAGTTGAGTATTTACTTTACCTTTTTATTATGTACCTTTCCATAATACTTTTTTTCATCATGAACGATATTGTAACTAGGAAGAGAACACTTACAATAACCGAGCTTAATTCATACTTTCCAAGTAATTGGATAATCTCTTTTTCTATAATCATAATTATATGGTTTACAACAAAGACTATGTTTTCACTAGGAGATAAGCTTAAAAAGAGACATAAGATTCTTCCCCATTTTATACTTTTTCTCTACCTTTTCTTACTCACGTTTTTATTTAGGGTTTTTCCGATTCCGCTATAGTGGGCTTCTAAAGCTAAATCTCTCATATCTAGGCTATAAATTCTCTACATCTATTTTAGGTTTAGAGGACTTACTTTAACATTATTATCTTAAAAGTTTAATTACCGTAGAGGTTACTATATTGAGGATGTGGATGTAGAATATGTACAGTTCCTCCAGGTCCATAGCTATGAATTTCCTAAGATATACAATACAAGTAGTAAGAACTAGATTATTATACGTATTTCTTATTTTTCTACTAATTATCTTCTTCGTTTTTAATGTAGGAGGAAGAGTAGAGGGTTATATAGCAGCAGTACTTACAGTTCTATTATTATTCCTAACATGGAAGATTATAGAATCTACAAGGGAAATGTCAATTAATCTTAGGGGCTAGTTCTCACATTGATTTTCCCTATCTATGCGTTTACATCCATGATTTTATTTTCAATAACCATCGGTAAAGATCCTAGCTTCATTTATTTTCATCCATTTTACCTTGCCCTACTTATAGGACCTATTTGCTGGATGCTTGAGCTAATAATCAGTAGGATATGATTACCGCTATTGCTACGCCTTGTACTATAATATGCGATTTGCAGTAAAGCCTATGATGCTGACTGATGTATACTCTTACAGCATGCTATTTTTATAAATGCTGATATTATGTATACAGACCCACAATTTAATAAGTGTTCTGTGACTTAATTATTGTGACCTACTTCAACCTGAATTGCTGTTCACATGCTTACTATAGTGTTGTATATGTATGCCTTCATCACTAACTCTTTGGCTATGCAGTACTTGCTGAAGTATGCTTAAACGTTGAGAACATAGTCTTTACATCTCATTGCCTACTGTAGCTTACCAGCTTTAACATGCTTCAAGCCCAGTTTATTAAACAACCACTTTACACCTGCTGGTCCTGTCTTACACTATGTCTAGGCTTAATTACCGGATTGATCCTGCAATACTTGAACAGAAGATTAAGTTAACAATATTCATGAAGATGATAATGACATTAATAATTTATCTGAACACCATCTCCATGTTCATGTAAACTTAAGCCTTGTTTAGGATTTCTCTTTATTTATGATGGTGATTGAAGTTAGTATGAGTTTATGGGACTAATCAATTAACTTATGGGATTTAGTGGTTAAAGGTTTAGTAGAACCATACTGTTCATCAAAAGGACAAAATTGTAATTCATTATAAATTAATTTGCCAATGATTCCTACTAGAATATTTTTAGTAGCAGCACATATATTGATTCTCTATTGTTTATTGTGTGCTTTGTGTAGTGATAGCTTGTCCATGATGTTTAGAAGTTCATTGTTATTATGAGCATGACACTCGATGTGTTCAGTATCGGGGCCATGAGTAGATTTAGATATATCTCCAGAAAGAGAATTATATCTTTCTTATTTCTTATTTTCTTCACATTTCTTCTTTTCATCTTTTCGCGTGGATGGAATGTAGAGAAGGCTATCCAGTTATGAATATTATACATGATATTGTCCTCCCCAATCATTCTTTTCGGTTTCTTTCTAGATCCTTACTTTAAACCCCCATCCTGGAGGCATTCCCATTAAAATAGGAATAATCATCATCCTCCTACTTATGTTCTTTCTACCTAATATCTCAATCATAATCATAGAGCATGAACCATGGATGAAGAATCCATTTCTTCCCGCCACTCTTCTTTACTGTAGTTATCTCGTTACAAAATTAGTTAGATATATCTATGAGGTAGGAAAACATAAATAGGCTAGATTTAAGTAAGGCTATAGCTGTAAAATCTTATTGAGTAACGTTAAGTTTTTATGAAGGTATAGTTGAAGATCTTTATGCGGGTAGTTGAGCTAGCACATGAAGCTTCTAGAAGGCTTATTGAGGCCTTAGGGGATAGAATTGCTGCTATAGCATTATTTGGAAGTTGGGCTAGAGGCGAGGCATCTAGTCGTAGTGATGTTGATTTCTTTGTTGTTGTTAGAAACTTTAATGATAGAGATAGACGATTTAAGATATATCATCATTTATATAATGTCTTTAAATGTGATGTAACTATAGTGGATATTGATGAGTCTTCTCTATTCAGAGATGATTTAATAATAACACCTATACTTTTAAACATTGCATATGACTCCATAATACTTTATGATCCATCTGGAAAACTTAATGAGTTGTTTAAACGTATAAGGAAGGCTGCTGAGAATAATCTTGAGAGATATAAGACGAAAAACAGTAAGTATGGATGGAAACCTAAAAGTAAATACTTCACCACAATAACGGTGTAGTTATTGAAGATAGATCCATTATCAGAGGTAAACTATAGATATAGATTAGCATTAGAGTATTTAAGGAGAGCTGAAAAATTTCTAAGTACAAGTGATTACAAGGAGAGTGTTGAAGCTGCACAGCTAGCTGTTGAGAATGCAGCTAAGGCTATAATAGCTTTAAAGAGGATACCAAGCTGGACACATGATCCATCAGACGAGCTAATAGAAGTAGCTCAGGAATTACCTGATGAATTTAAAAGCTTAGCTGAGGAACTAGCATATCTAGCTCATGAATAGCACCTGAACATGGTATTACTACTTATGGTAAGCCTACAGAAGGTCTTACACCGTGGGAGCTTTATGATGAATCAAAAGCCCATGAAGCCCTAAGAAAAGCAAAAAGAGCAAGTCAAATAGTAAAGCTAATACTTCAGACATATAGTTAGACATAACTATAAATAGTTGGACTAACCTAGATTTATGCTATAGATGTTGCTGCTACTCATGATGACATAAATTTATCATGCTCTTAAATATGGAGATTGTGGTGGAAACATCATTTATATTCATATTGGAGCTTTACTGGTTTATTTCAAGTAATAAAATTTACTAGTAGGATTCTATTAAGCCATAGTATTTGCTTAAGTTTCTCAAATGACTAATAAATGATTTTTATACTATGCTTTAGAATACATTCCAATCATATATTCATGGAGGAGCTTGTTTAATTTAGCTTTATATATCCTACAGGTTAACAGGTCTTAGAGAGTTCATAAGCTCATTTATGAATTCATCTTATTAAATCTATAGTAAGTCTTAAACCTTTGGTTATTTCCTTCATGGTGAAAATTCATCTCTTCAAGCATAAATAATCTTTACTCTTATCCTCCAATGAATAATACGATTCTGTTAAACCTTTAACCATACTAAATCTTCATAAGTTAATCGATTATCTCCTATAAATTTATAATAACTCCGGCATCATGTAAATTAAAGATAAACTATTACTCACTAGAAGTACGAAGCAGTAAATTTATAGAACATTTAAGTCTAACTAGTCAATAAAATTAAGTAAGATATTAGCGTAGCTATGAGGCTATATTCACTACTCCATGTATTAAACGGCTTTGTTAACTTAAGCATGTTTATCACCTCTATTTTGGTATTGTATCTTCTATGAATTCTTAGCTTTTATTTTCCTGTTAATCCATGTTTGTTCAGTATGTATGCTATTGACTTCATAAGAATTAATGCATGTTCATTACCGCATTTATCCTTCATACAAGGTATATAATTATCGAATAGCTTAGTTCTATCCTTAACATACTGTATTATTCCATCCATTAATTCTAACCTCTAAACTATACAATGTTTTAATTTTAATATTCTCATGATGCTTTATAATAATGAGCTCCATCACTTAATACAACTATATTAACCGCAGATAGCTCTAATTTTCTAAGGAATGCTAGTGATGTAAGCATGTTGCAACATAAAAACCCATATGTAGAGAATCCTCCTCGATAATGGCTCAAACACAACATAAATAATCTTCTCTTAGAACCTACTTACAATAGATCAACCATAACGATCCTAACATCCCTCCTATCAAAATCAATAGAAGCTTAAAGATCTAAACCACGATAATATAGATACATAACTCCTAACAATAATGAAGCTTAGAATATCTGAAGCCATTCTAGAAGAACGGAAATATATAAGCAATAAACAACTAGAGTAAATGAGGGTTCTCTCCCTACAAACCTAACAACTTTAGACATACTAACACCATAAATAAGGGAGGGAACTCCTAAATAAATCTAAAGTTAACAAAGCCCTGTGAAGCCCGAAAGAATTATTTGGTTTAATGTTTAGCTTTATTAGCCGGTAGAGTCTAGTGAAAATATGTTGAAGACATATATTGAGGAGGTTATACTTGAGAATTTCATGTCCTACGAGTATGCACGTATTCCGTTTAAACGTGGATTAAATTTGATAGTTGGACCTAATGGTGCTGGTAAATCAACAATTCTAGTTGGTATATCTATTGCTATGGGGCAAACATATACTGAACGGGCTAAGAGGCTTAAGGAGCTTATTAGATATGGGAAGAAGGCTGGACGTGTAACCATCCTCCTCAACAATGAGCCTGTAAATGGGGTTAGACCAATTCAATACAGTAAATCTGATACTGTTTCTATTTCACGCTATTTAAAAGATGATGGAACATACTGGTATGAAATGGATTATAGGCAGGTATCTAAATCCCTTATTGATAGGGTATTTAGAAGAATTGGAATAAATCCTGATAATATGCTTATAATAATGCATCAAGGAATGATTGAGAGGTTTAGTATTGTCTCTCCACAAGATAGGTTACTTATGGTTGAGGAGGCTGTAGGAATTCAGGAATATAGAAGAAAAATATTTGAAGCAAGCGAGAAGCTTAATAAGATACTTAGTGAAGAAGAATCTGTAAATACACTACTTAAATCTGCAGAGCAGACTTTAAGCTATTGGAGGGAGCAGTATGAGAAGCTTAAACAGAAGAGAGAACTTCAAAAACGTAAACAATTTCTTGAAAGAGAGGAGGTATGGGCTAGAATTATTAGGTATGAGTTAAGTATAAAAGAGTTAAAAGATAAGCTGCAGAGGAAGAACTCTCTACTTCAAGATGTTATAAGCATAATTAGTGAGAGAAGTGGGAAATGCAGTAGTCTAAGACAAATGCTTGAGGAAGCCAGATTTAAATATAGAGGACTATACCATGAGCTTATAGAGCTTGAAAGAAGAAAGGCAAAGCTGGAGGTAGTTAGTACTGGAGAGGGTATGGGAAGTATAGATGTAGAAGTGGAAAATAAGATGTCGGAAATCGTTAAGATTGATGATGAGATTTCCAGAATTATTGATGATTTAATTAGGAATAGTGTTGATGAAGCTATCTACAAGTTTCAGAAGAAACTTATTGAGAGGGAGATTGAGGATTTAAGGAGGAGTATTGTTGAAGAGGAGAAAGAACTTCTTAATCTTGAACCTCTACGTGTTAAGGCTGGGGAACGTATTAATACTATGAGGACTCCAAGTGAGGTTTTAGAGGAGCTTAGATATGTAAATGCCCAGCTCATACCGCTTACAAACATATCAGATGATGTTGAAAACATATACAACAACTACCTCAATACATATAATCAGTTAAACGATAAAATCAATATTTTAGCTAGAAATCGTGAAGAGGCTATAAGAGATTTTGAGCTTAGACTTTCAGTATGGAGGAAGACATTAGAGAAAACAGTTGAGGAAGTTGATCCAGTATACAAATCTATTTTAAGTATGGTTGGAGCAACTGGACAGGTGAGAATTAGAGATATTGAGGATCCATCTAAGGCAGGTCTTGAAGTTCTTGTTGGGTATGGTGGTACACAACCAACAATTCTCGATGCATATACTCAGAGTGGAGGTGAAAGAGTAGTTGCTACAATAGCTTTCCTACTATCCCTCCAGCATCATCTTAAATCCCCTATAAGAGCTATTGATGAGTTTGATGTACATATGGATCCCTACAATAGGGAGATAGTTGCTAGAATGATATTTGACTTTGTAATGAAGAATCAGGAAACACAATACATAGTTATTTCTCCAAGCCAAATAACATTTCAAGGACTAAAAGCAAACACCATAATCATACAGAAGAATAGAGGACGTTCAGAAGCAGCAACATTAATAAATCCTCCAACTGGAAGCAACTAAGATATAATATAAATAAAAAATAATAAAGTATATTATTTTACCTTAATATCTTATATTACTTACATTAAAGACTATTGTTTAAACCATGTAAACAATACTACTACCTTGCTATGTTTACTCTTTATTTACCACTATGAGTTAGGGAAGTAATACCTTGATGGAGTAATGTAAGCTCTAAATGAGGAGTTATGAGACGTAGAAAAGCTAGATTTATTAGTATGTTTTCAGAATTTAGCTTGGTGATTGGGAGGGTTAACGCTTTAATAGGTTATGTGAAGACCAATCCTCATGACCACTTCAAGTATTTAATCCATCTAGATGATCTTATAGGTATTGCTAGAGCTGCAGGCTATAATCCTGTAGATACTGTTATTCAGGTACTACCTAAAGAGACTGTTAACTATGCTTTCGGCTATGGGAAAATCGATGAAATCGCAAACATCATTAGGGAGAAGAGAATAAATGTCTTTATAGTTTATAATGTTCTCTCAAGTACTCAGCAGCTTAATCTTGAACGTAGGCTTAGTATACGTGTAATTGATAGGTATGATCTTACACTTGAAGTTTTTGAGAGGAATGCTAATGATGTATTATCTAAAATGCAGATTGAGCTTGCAAGACTTGTTAAAGTATTCCCTTACGAGAAGCTTAAAGCATCAATAAGGTATCTAGGTAATAGGCCTGGATACAGTGCATCCGGTGAGTATGCATATCATAGTGTTGTTGGATCAATTAAGAGAAGAATTAAAAAGCTTCAAAGAGAACTTGAATGGAGAAGATTAATTAGGCTTAAACAGCTTGAAGAGAGGAGGAAGCTCGGCATACCAATAATATCTCTAGCCGGATATTATGGAGCAGGTAAAACAAGTATATTTAACATTTTAACAAGGCTTAATAGACCTGTTTTAGGAATCCCCTTCACAACACTTTCAAGTAAGTATTCATCCATTAAGCTTGGTAGGAATAAATGTCTAATTGTTGATACTATAGGATTCGTAGCTGGACTTGATCCCAGAGTTATAGATGCCTTTAAGCTAACACTTGACGATATAAGGTTTTCTGATGGTTTAATACTTGTTATTGATGTTTCAGATAGCCTACAGATAATGGAGTTTAGAGCTAAGACATGCCTATCAATACTTAAAGATCTAGGAATTAGTGAAGACAAAATCATTATAGCAGCAAATAAAATAGATAAGAATACTCCGGATTTAAATTTAAAGATTAAATACCTGGAAAGCCTCATAGATACTCCAGTAATAATACCTTGCTCAGCACATACTAAAATAGGAATTAATAAACTAGCTGAAACAGTTATTAAACTCGTAAAGCCTCACAGTGAAAGCAACATGCCCCCAACAATATAGCTTAGAAGCCTTTATAAATTCAGTACAGTATTATTGATGGGGGAATAGTGAAGACTAGACGAATAGCCTACGAGGAAATTCTGAAAATTATAAGTTTATGCGAAGCTGTTAAGACGGGTGGATTAAGCCCATTTGAAGTTGATGTAAGGGAGAAATTGAAGATTTTAAGAAAGTATTTACCATACTGGAAAACACTTGACGAAATTATTAATGATGCTGAAGCATTTAATGAGCTTGTAACAGTTATAAAGCTTCAAGGAGATAGCTTAAAGATGCAGGCCTCAATGCTCTACATGGATTCCGAGCTGTTAGCAATGAAGATAAAAACTCTTAGCAGAGAGAGTCTTGCTAGAAGCCTTCTTGAATCATGGAGACCAATAGTTGCCCTAGACCAGCTAACAATACAGCGTATCCAGGAAGCTATCGACTACTGGAATACTCTACCTCCATTAAGTGAGAGAATGAAGAGGGAGGAAATATCATTAACCCCACTTAAAACATTAACTCTTGAAGATACTTATAAGCTTAAAGTACTTACTCAAGCAGAAATAAAAGAAAGAATTGAGAAGCTACTTAAAGAACTTAAAGAAAAAGCTGACGGGAAAGGTGAAGTGGATTATTGGAGTTTCATTACGGAGGAAACATATGAGGAAACCATTGAAAAAGCCTACTATGTAAGTTTTCTCATCTCGCAAGGTTATGTACAGCTAGAATATGATCCAGTAGAAGGAAGATATACATTAAAGCTAGAATTTGAGAAGTCTAAGGGAGACAGCTCTATTCCTATACTCTTAAGCTATGATGGATGGCTTAAAGTGAGGAAACATGAGTAGTGAGGAAGCATTAATTGCACAAAAGATTAAGCGAGCAGCCCGTATCCTATTATTCCAGAAGCATCGTAGACCAGGAGTAAGAGGATATGAGCTTAAAAGAATTCTTGGAAAAAACTATATTAAAATTCTAGATCTCCTAAGAAGAAACCTTAACGATCTCGGGCTGGATATAAAGATAGTTTATGACCAGCCTGAAGAACCCCAGAAACCAACAGAGGAGCAGCTGGAGAAGGCATACTACTACGTTACTACAAGACAGCCTCCATCACCAGCAGAAGCCCGGCTAAGCGGATGGAGAATTGATGAACTAGCAATACTATCCGTAGCTCTAGCCTACATAGTATCGAAACATGGTAGAGCTAATAGAAAGGAAATTGAGGAGGTATTAAGCGAAAAATTTCCTCAGAGAATAATAAAGGTAACACTTGACAAACTAGTATGGAGGGGCTATCTAGGAGAGGATGATGAAACCCTATTTATAGGCTGGAGATCAAGAGCAGAGGTAGATCTTAAAGAACTCGTTAAACAAATACTTATAAGAAAGATACAGTAGCTTAATAATAGCTAGGAAGACGTTCTACCTCATACCTATTAAGGAGGATTTTAAACATAGGAACATTTCTATTCATGAAAGTTTACAGTGTAGAGTAAGGTGATTAAGTCTAAATACTAGACTTGATAGAAGCCATCCAAATAGATATAGAGTTGGGAAGATATAGGAGTTGGAAGTAGAGCTAATCTAAGCCTACATGTTACGGTAGACGTGAGAGTTTTGAATACTCTTAACATTTAAACAAGCATTCAGAGAACCTTTATGCCTAAAAGCCAGCATTAAGAGCTAATAATAAAGACGTGTACAATACGATAATGACCCATGATATAAATAAAGAAGCTAGCAAAAACATTAAAGTCAAGGAAAACACCATAACAGTAATTAAGCCGAAGGAATTTAGGCAAACTCCATATTTAAGAGTTTAACCTTAACTAATCAGTTTGCAACGAATTCTTGATGAAACCTTAATTAAGCTGAAGTTAAGTCCGATAGTAAATTAGTAAAGCCTCTTAGAGAATCATGTAAACTATAGGAAATTATCGTAAACAATCAGCGTCATCAAACACTTAAAGACTAACTGTATCATAATGTAGTTAATTACAAAACTTTAAGCTATTATATTTTTAGTACTATTCATTCTTCTAGGCATTATATGGCATGATGTTTTAATAGGGATATCTATTCTTCTTGCTTTCCTTTTCATTATTATAATATACCTTACGAAACCCTCTAAAAATAAGCAGATATTACTCTTTCTAATTTACGGATACGTTTACATTCCTATAGTGGGAATATTGGGTACAAGTGTACGTCCATTTCCAGATTGTCTTCCTGGAATTCTCTTCATGATGATATGGTGGACAATAACATGTGGAGTAATATGGATAATTACTTGAAGGTAATAAGATGGATTGTATTTGTCGTCAACCAATGATTCCCTAATCTATTTAGAGGAAGACAATGAAAAACTATTAGAAGTAATAAAATTTACTCTCCACTTTTCCTCCTTAATAGATGATTTTTCATAATTCTTAAGGCTAAATAGCTTACCATTAATATTAATATTACTATTATTATTGTTGCTATTATTGTATTAAGCTCATTAAATGCATTTGTTTCAGCTATATTTAACGTGTTTGTCAACTCCATGGATGTTACTGTATGCATATTGAGGATGCTTGATTTATTAGTTGTATTTGCATTATCCATAATTGACATATTTATTGAATTCATGAGTGAAACTGGAGCGATTAAGGGCTCCCTTATTAGGTAGAGAAGGAGGGGTACATCATATCCTATAATCTCCCTTATAGATTTAGTCATTTCTATAATTAGCTCCCTACTTAGTTTCACCCCATTATATTCAATATATACTTTAAGTAATCCAAGATCATTATTACCACTTGTAGCGGTTATTGGTGGGTTTGTAATGTTGTATTTTCCTATAAGCTTATACCAGGATTCATTAAGCTTACTCTCTATTCCTATATGAGCATAAGCTTCATAGAACTTTATGAGGATACCTTTAGATTTAGCTGTATTGCCTATTAGCTTTACTACAGCCTTCATTTGCTCTACTGTTGGCTTATATAAACCAATATAGAGAGCTGGAGGATCCTCATCAAAGCCAGGAAGAGTACACCAATACTTGAGCCCTACAGCCTCCTCAAGCTCAGGTAAATGACTTAAAAGCATCTTTTTAAGCTCCTCCATAGCAAGAACTCTTGAAATAATTATTTTATCAATTTCAGGTGTTATACTTCTCTTATAAGTTTGATTTATAGGTCTATTCCAGTAGCTCTCAGGACTTCTATCAATAACTACATAGTTCTCCCCAGGAACCTCCTCAATCACCATATCGAAGCTACATCTTAGAATAGTGAAATCTTCATTGGCGGAGACAAGGCTACATATAGTATTAGCTGATAGTAAAATCATGAGGATTAGTGAAGTTAAAGTCAACTTCATATGATCACCTAATATCCTGAATATATGGTATATACTGCAACATTAAGATCAGCTATTATTTTATCTGTAGGAGAGAATGCGGATTTTATATCTGGATCATGAGAAGCAGAAACTTTTCCCTGTACAATACTGTATATGTATAGGTAGGTTGGTCTATCTGGTGATGTGATGAATATCCGGTAGAAAGTACCACCACTATCTCCAGTCTCCACAGAACAAGTAGTAAGAACTTGCCATCCATAATAGCTATTATGTAAAAACTCTTTTATGTAGCCGTCTGTACGGCCTGTTGTTCTACCTACCTTACATATATATTCACCTCTTTGCATTTGTGACATGCTTTTATATCCGTGAACGTTATGTTTACAGTTTGGATCTATTAGTACTTGTGGTGCTACTTTGCTTGGAGCTGTTCCTTTTTGTACTGTTTCTGTATGTATGAATGCTGAGTCCGAGTTTTCTCTTGGGAATGGTAGGTCACGCTCCACATATCCAACATAATTATTACTACCAACAACATTTTGATATATATTATCTCCCAAATCAACTGCATGACTTACTGTAACGAAGCCATAGCAACGCCATGTAATACCCATCTCAACATACTCATAATACACTATAAAACCAAGAGAGAAAATTCCACCAGTATTTCCATTCTGGATTTGTATTCCACCTATTAATGGTCTAACCCTATCCTGCCAGCTTTGAGCGGATAATATTGGGATAAGACTAAGAAGCATAATTGAAAACATAATACCGAGCAACTTATATCTCATACAGAGTTAATATTAATTCTGAAATATAAATTTTCTTGAAAAAAATTCCAATAGGAATCTTTGATATGATTAGTTATTATGAATTCTCTATGGGAAAAATTATTTATTGTAGGCTTTATTAAATTATCTCTCAAACGCAGTTTAAGAGGGACGAGTAGGCTATTAGGTGTAGCTATGAATATGTAGGTGATTCATAAATTCAGTAATTCAATATGATTATTTGTATTGGTTATGTTATGATGGTTTATGTTGATGATTATATAAGATTGATATAGGTTATTTAAGCTTCCTAGTAATAGGCATATTTAAGCCCTCAGATACTATATTTAGATCTCCTTAAAATTTCTATGTTATAGAGCTAAGTCTTACAGAAGGATGTTTAACATTCTTTAGGAAAGCTTAAATAATATTTAATGAATTATAGTTGTGGATGAACATCTTAAAATAGCTGAGAAATATTTGGAGGAAGCATTCAGGCTATTAAGTATTGGTGATCTCTATGATGCTGCTGAAAAAATATGGGCTTCAATATGGCATTCAACAATAATTCTTACATCTAGATATTTAGGTCTTTCTGAGCCGCCTAAAGGTATTACTTGGAGAGAGTTCTTAACGGAAGCATTTATTAAGGCAGGATTATCTGGGGAGGAAGCATATAGATTAGCTTCATACTACATAGAGGTTAGAAAAACCCTTCATGGAGATTGCTTCTATGGAAGGAATTATGAGGAGAAGGAGCATAAACCATTAATGGATAAGGCAGAAGAATACATAAACACAATAAGAAAACTTATAGTTAGTAAATCCTAAGACTTTGAAGAACATTAACACTCCCACGACTGAGGTCAGGAGATTCTTGCTTCTAAGATGCTCATTGGTTGGTTATTCATCGCCCTTTTAGACTCCCATCATATCCCATTCCATCTTAGAAGCAAGGGCTGTGCTACCAGCTTGTTAACGGCTTCCACGGTGAGGTCAACTTCCCGAGCAAGCTCTATATTTATTGTTCCGATAGCATCCCTGTGAGTTTAAGCTATAGTTTAGGCATTTGAAAAGCATTCTCTTGGGGGCTACGTTTTTGAGCGACGTCTTAGGCGGGTGCTTGATGTTTTATATTCGCTTACCTCGACAACCTTCATTCCATGTTTCTCTACCTTCCCCTAAACCTTCTGATTATGTAGTTGAAGCTCCAGAAGTTATGAATTGTGGAGTTTGCCTTGCCGTTGTGGTTGTTTCCCTTATGCCTTTAAGCTTTCTAATCACCATCTCTGATATGCTCAGCATGTATGCGTCTTTAACTATTGTCTTAACCATGGTGTTTACAGTGTGCCTGAGCCTCCGCTGTTTAAGCCTATACAGCTTTCTAAGATTCTAGACGTTCTAGCCCTATTCACCGCTTGCTCTGTTCTCTTGCTACACGCTTTGTCCAGTACCACAGTCTGCTAGAACTGGCCTGTCAGGTTAGGCTATGAGCTGTTTCAACCCATACTATGTACTTCCTCAATTTATGTGGTTTCAGTTTTAATATTCTACTTTGCTTTATGTGATTTTATTCACATTCATAAATTTATGATTATGTTTAAATGGGGTAGTAGTAGGCTTATAGATGGATTACTGAGGGATTAGTTATGACTATATTTATAGAAACCTTATTATACCATACTGAGTTATTGGATCGGCTATCTTGTAGGTTGAGTCTTTTTTCTCAAGAATTCCCATCTTAACTAGTCTCTCAAGGAGGTCTGTAAAGTTTGAGCTATCGATCTCCATACCTTCTTCAGCTTCCAGCATTCTCTTTATGTACTCCATGTTGATGGCTTCTCAGCCACTACCTTCAAAATTACTTTATATCTTTTCTCAGCTCGTGACTTCCTTAAAAATCTATTTAACTCGCTTATTTCCTGTAGTGCAGCCTTATCAAGAATTTTTCTATTGAGTTTTCACCTTGATAAAGACTCCATCCAAAATATGTAAGCCAGCCAATAATACCGTTAAGTGTTTCTACAGCTTTTCTAATAAGGCTTTCATCAACGTTCATTCTAACCTCTCTAAAACCCCTATTAAGAAAGCCTATTGCCTCCTCTAAGCTAAGTCTTCTAAGTTTAATTTCATATAGAAGCCTACCGTAAAGTGGGGAGTTAGGATCCTCAATTTTAAGCAGGTCGTAAAGCAATTCAATCTGTGATCCTGTTAATATTGTAACTATGTTTTTAAGATTATTATATACGTATGCTAGTATTGCTGGAAAGTTTAGTGGAAGATCTCTAAGCTCTTGAGCCTTATCTATTGCTAATGCTGTTCTTAACCCATTTTCCTCAGCAACTTGATTAATTTTATCGAGAATCAAGGCGATATCAACTCTACTTCCTCTCCTCCATGATAAGTTAATCGATAATCTATCCATATTAACTTCAATACCTGACATGTTACGGAAAAGCTCTAAAGTTCTACTTCTAATTCCAGCCTCCCTATTAAGGAGTAGACTTAAAGATCTTCCAAGCTCCATCATGAAATCCCTTAAGTTAATTCTTCCCTCAGATGTGATGATTCTTCTAGTATCAATCATTATATGTGGAGTATTAGATTCATTAAGGAAACATCTAAGTAGGCTAGATTTACCTGTACGTCTCATTCCAAGTATTAGGATAATACGGCCAGATTCAAATCCTCTTCTTAATTTCCTCAATTCATCTTCGAAATCATAAAGCTCAGTAATTATGGATTTCGGTGCTAAATCAAAGAGTATAGGTGTCACCAGTTACTGGTAGTAGTACCAGTAGTTTTTAAAACTGTAAAAACGTAAAGCTTTATTCAACTTTAGATGATGTATTATTTTATCACATTTCCTGCTGGATCTTCATTTTATTCATAATTTAATTCTCCATTTTAGATTATTAGTAATAATTAACAGATACCCTAAAATCTTAGGAGCATATATACATTAAGACATGTTTAGCTTTAAGATATTCTACATGATTTATAGGAAGAACTTACTTCAAAACTCTAGGTATGATTCTGCATAATCATAGCTTACAATATATCTAAATAGCTTAACTTTAATTAACTAGTTTATGGTGAACTTAAATAATTAATGCATCTACGGTACGTACTGGTAGTGAGGAGGGGATATATAGGGGTATTAATCTAGTAGGTTATGAATAAAATATTAATCATTATTTTAATATTAGTATCTTCGTTAATAGTTGGTATAGGGGTGAATTGGCCTAGTGTTACTGGGGCTTTAGGTAGAAGTATTTATTCAGGTGGATTACAGGAAGTATTAGCTCCTTCTCCGGAGGCTGTTCGATACCCTGCTCCTACTATACCGGCCCTTCCAACAGCTACTTTAACTATAGATAAGAGTGTAGTATCTATTTCACCTGTAGTAGAGGATAAGATGATTGTGAAGACAGGATATGTTAAGCTTACAGTTTCAAATATTACCTTAGCATATCAGCAGCTTATTAATTTAGCATTAGGTTTTGACGGATATGTTCATAATAGTAAGGGGTATGAGGGGGGAGCAACTGTTGAGCTACGTATTCCAAGTAGTAGATTTGAAGAGGCTATGCTTGCAGTACAGCAGATAGGGAAGGTAGAGAGTGTAAGTATTTCAACACAAGATGTTACTGAGCAAGTTATTGATTTAAGAAGTAGACTTAATGCTTCAAGAGCTTTAGAATCTAGACTCCTACAGCTCTTGAATAGAGCAGTTACTGTAGATGATGTTTTAAAGATAGAGGATCAGCTTACAAGGGTTAGAGCTGATATAGAGAGAATGGATGCTCAGCTTAAAGGCTTAATAGGGAGAGTTGAGTATGCAGCCATAACTATTGAGTTAACAGTAAGATATAGAGTATATAGAGTCGATCTATCATGTGAAACATCAAATGTCCAGGAGGAGTTTAATAATTTAATAATTAAGATAGGAGTTATAGGGAGGATAATGGAGTCTTGGAGTGGGGGAAGTAGTGCATACCTAGTAGTAGAAGTTAAAACTGAAGACGTACAGAAAATTGAAGAGATGATTGAAGCAAAAATAACTGATCGTAAGCTTGGAGTAGTAGAAAGCAGCATAGATAAATCTACAATAACTATAAGGATAGTTAAACCTAAAACTGTAGAGATGGGTATTGACTTCATATCTACAATACAGTCAGGAATAAATGCTATGATAATAGTTATAAGCCTAATAGTTTCAGGAGCCCTAGCCATAATACCAATAGCTCTAGTAGGAGGGGTAGGATACCTAGGATATAAAACACTGAAGACTAAAGTACGAAAACATAAAACTGTTAAGTAATATTCCTGAATCCTCCGAGATAAGTGAGGGTACAATCATTACTATAAAATAATAATTACCTGCTAGCATTACTTGATTAGGAAATATCTTGAAGAGTAACGGTGTTAAAGTGGAAAAATGTAGGATAATAATTCTTTCAGGAAGCTTCGGTATCTATGCTCCTGAAGCTATTGAAGCTCTTAACAGCTAAATAAATTCTTAATTCTTTATGTAGTTAGGCTAGAATCTATAGATTGAGATATATAATTGAAGACTTAAGTTTGTAAGTTATATAAAGAGATAATTAGATGAGTTTATTTGCTGATTAGGATATAGAGTTTTTATTGAGGACATGTATAATTACAGTAAGTAGGGTAGAGCATCATTATAGTATTTTTACTCCTATTAGACTTAATATAGCATTTATGAAGAAGAAGGCTGAAAGTAATAAGAATACTATTAGGGCTATGTTCTCCCATATTCCAGGTTTTATCTGTTCTGGAAGTTTTGTGTTTAGGTATATTACTGCGGGTATTATGAATAGTCCTATGAAGTTAGCGATATTGGCAGCTATTGTTACTAGAATTAATGGTTGTGTTTGGTATAAGGCATATATACTAAATAATATGTATACTATTAAAATTGTATAGTATACTTTCCTAATATCGTTTCCAGACCATCTTCTAATACTTTCCAAGCCCCAAAGAGTATCTGTTAGGTTTCTTGGTACTGCATCAACATATGCTCCAAGAGCTGAACTGAATAGAACTGTTAAACCTATTAGGCTGATTAAATAGTATCCCCATGGGCCAACTATTCCTGCATATTCATTTGCGATGTGGGCTGCAACCCCCCATGCTGGTAGACTTTGACCTCTAGGTAGGATAGAGCTGGCTATAAGAGCTGGTAGATACATACCTAGCATAGCTCCAGTAAAGAATATAATCCATTGATCATATTTTAGAATTCTCATCCACTTCCTGAATATAGAGATGTTATCACTATTTAGAGTAAAGGTTTTGCCTACCGGTGAAACAGGTATTTTTCTACCTCCAATTATTGCAGGTATATAGCCTACTACAGCCCCCATTCCATATCCTTTATCTCTATACCAATTCATAAACATGAAGTTTAAACCTGCAGCTAAAGCTGTGTAAGCCCACCATGCAGCTAATAGACTCATATCAGCTCCTGGAGGTATATATCCGAATCTAAAGGTTCCGGCTAGAGCTTCAAGAGCTATGCTAGGTTTTACTGTAAATGGAGTAACAATAAATAGTAAGATAAAGATTATGATGAATGCAAAGAACCAGTTAGCAATCTCTAATGTTCTCTCTATTTTAGACCCGATCGTAACGATGAATGCGCATATCAACATAATTACTATCGTTAATAATCTAACTAAGTCTGCTTCCTGAGCCGTAGGTAACTTACCTAAAATTAGGGATCCTAGTGCCGTACCACATGATCCAGCAATTCCAGCTAGCCCCCATGAACCCCATATTATGATCGTGACTGGGATGAAGATATTCCAGAACCAGGGTCCCGGAGGAACTCTTTTAAGATAAACTATAGGAGTTTCCCCTGTAAACATTATTATTCTAGTGAGACTAATATTATATATCGTCTGTAGTAGAGCGGAAGCTAAAACTATCCAGAAAATCCCTAAACCATACCTAACAGCACTTGCAGGTCCGAGAAGCCATTCACCACCACCTATAGCAACACCAAGAGCAATAATACTTGGTCCTAGAATCTTGAAAATTAGGTTTTTCATATCTATTCTATGAATCTTAAATACCTCTTCTATTGTAGGAATCTTATCTACAATCTCTAGAAAACCCTTACCAAACTGGATTCTTCTCGATTCGTCCATAAACTTGTAAATTACAAAGTAGTATATGAATTCATTGCTTATTAAGTTTAAACAATTTAAAACATTTATGAAATTTAGCCTTCATCGAGCTCTATTAGCCAATCAGATTGTTTTGAACTGATATTAAGAAAATTATTTGATGGCTTTTTTAATATTCTTTATGATTCCATAATCTTTAAACTATAAAAACATAATCGCTACTATGCTCATGATGAACTATCAATGAAAACTTACAGCACCTAGAAACCCTTTTCAAACTAGACTGAATGTAGAATACTATATTGGAATCTTAAACTCTAATGGAATATTACTTCCCCTCGAAACCAAGATTCCTACTAGACTCTAATACTAACATATTAGTTGCAGTCCATTTAAAGAGTAAAGTTTATTGGATTTGCCAATATAATTTCCAATTGGTGAAAATTTTGGTAACGGTAACTATTGATAAATACGGAAGAGTACTTATACCTAAGGAAGTTAGAAAAAAGCTTGAGTTATCGCCAAATACAACTTTAGACCTTATAGTTAGGGGAGATGAGATAGTTCTTAGAGTACGAGATTTAAATTTGGAGAAGAAGATTAAGGAGCTCTCTAAGTACTTAGCATATGAGGAGCCTGAAGCATTTATTAATAAGTCTTGTGAGAGTGATTCGAAATGGTTTTCAAAGAGATATTGTTTCAAAAAATAGGCCTATTGAGGGAGTAGTTGATGTAGGAGTAGTGGTTATAGCCCACTTTAAAAATCTAGCTGGAGATGAAGCATTTAACTTTCTAAGTGAAGCTTTAGTATGGAGGAGGAAAATTTTAATACCTGTTCAACTATTATAGGAGCATATCATATTATGACTGAATATTTAGGTGTAAATAATGTTTTAGCTTGTAAAGCTTTAACTAAGACATTAGAAACAAGATCTCCTGCTTTCTATGAAGATGTAAGCATAAATGCGGCTTTAGAAGCTTTAACATATGCTTTAGTTTGCGGGATAGAATCTTGGGATGAGTGCATAGTTTATCTAGCGAAAGCTCATAGAGCACCTATTATATATAGTATTGATGAAGAATTAGCAAGAAAAGTGAAAGAAATCAAAGTTGTAAATCCTATTTCAGCTGATACATTTAGGAAATATAATGAGTGGATGGGGGGAAACTAAGCAACTAAAGTATCTAATTCATGGGTAAGATGAACCAATATTAAACAAAATTTCTAACTAAAATTTATCAGCAAATCGGAATACAATGTTAAGATGCTAAGTATAAGTGCTCCTACCCTATATACTATGAATATAGTTAACGATTGTAGTTCCTCAAATACTATCGTTAGGCTCAAATACTAGTTCCTGTGATAGCAAGAATACTGTTTATATCTGTTCTTCAGGCTTTAATAATTTGTTTCTTAGAGCGTAAAAATTGGAAGATTAAACTTTTAAGGGCTTCATTCTGATAACATATGCTTCACCAATACTCAGTTAAAGGCTTTAGGAGATCATTACTCTTGAATATTTTCCCGGATTAAGATAAATACTTAGACTGTATTATTCAACAGGCGAATTTGAAGCTATAAAGTATGAAGTGTGTAAAGCTAAGATCATATAACCGTTATGAATTATAGATTTCTATTGATTAAAGCCATCTTTAAAGCTTACCATCAATTATCTAGCATCCACTTACTTTATTTAGAATGATCTTTATCCTCCTTAAGCTTAAAAGGAACTTAACAAGCAGAAACCCTAATATTGAGATTATGTTCTGAATGGTTACCTGGGAGTTAAGGAATTTAACATCATTCCTTAACATTACGTATAGTTTAAATGACTACCACTATATGGAATTATTCTAATTGCATTCCTACTTGTCATACTGATGCTAACTACAATAATTCAAGTGAAATAGTCTACTATGGCTAAATCCGATTAGCTAGTATGTAAATGTTCTCAGCTATTCTACCTCTCACTTTAATGCATCCATCTTCAACAATATTTAAACCAGCATTAATAGCATCGTTTTTAAGCTCCTTAAGCGTATATAGATGGTAAAATCTTCTCAATATTTCTCCTTTATAATGCCATGATACATATATATCACCTATAGCCCTACCTTTAAGTATGGATATTGGAATGTTAGTTAATACTCTAAATAGATTTCTCGGCTGGAAAATATTCCATGCCGTTATCAGAGCTTTACCATTAATCTTAAGAATTCTTGCAATCTCCCTTAAACCATTAATTCTTGATCTACGTGTTGGTAAGTGGTGAATTGTAGCTATACATAAAACAGCATCAAAACAATAACTTCTAAATGGAATGTATTCCAGATCGGCTATAACTAGATGTATTAATGAGTAAACATTCCTATTTTTAGCATGCCTCCTAGCAACTTTAAGCATGCCAGTAGAGATATCCATACATACAACATCAACGCTAAACCTACTAGCTACATTTACAGCATATAAGCCAGGTCCAGAACCAACATCTAGAATTCTACTTGCTGGAAGAACCTTATCAACTGGAGCCCATAAACGACGTCTAGTATATGCATAGTTTTGAGCAATAACATCGTAAAGCTCAGCTAAAGCCTTCTTAACACTACTCATTAATAATATGAAATACGAAAACTTATAAGTTTACATGGTAGATTATATATTCTATTCTATCTGAAACTATTAGTAATGAATCTTAGTCTCAATAAATTTATTGTATTATTGATAGGTGTCAGCGATATAGTCCCTACAGGGGCTATATCCTCTATTATTAGAATTATCTAGGCTTAAAGAGTTTAAAGTAGGACCTGTAAGAATATCATTTAGAAGAGAAGCTAAATAATTATTAATAAACATCATTATTAAGCAATAAGAGGAGTTTAATGATAACTTGATTAGTAATGAAATACTATTAATAGTTAATCAATTCCTATAATTTCCAATTAATAAAGCTAACATTTATATATGGAGTAGGGGGAATACTTCGTTTTTTACGTAGTTAAGAAATTCATCTTTTGAGATATTGTTAAATATTGTTACAATAGCGTTTCTAGTTATACCGGCTATGTAGCCATATTTCTTACTTCTAAACACTATATACCATATTTTTCCATGTGAGCAGTACTCATTGTATAGTATAGTGTTAGCTAGGCTTTCACCATATAAGCTTAGCTTATTTATGTTCGGTATATCAACATCATCAAAGAATATGACCTTTGTTGCTTCAGGATTCTGTTCATGAAAGCTTTTTAGAGTTTCAGGAAGTATTTTAGCTTCAACTATTTGACCTGATGTGATGAAGAGAACCTTACTTATCTGGTTTGCGATATTGTTTGCTTGAAGCTTTCTCTCAAGTATTGTAAGTAAGATTTCCCCTTTAAACTCTGAGAATAATATCGGAGTTTCCCTAGTTCTTACCTGTGATACAATACTTCCCCTCTGATATATTTCAACAACTTCATCCCTAGAGAATAAAGCTTCCATTTCACTTCCCCTTACGGAAATATCTTTAACTTCAGTTATGAGGTTTACTTCACCCCCATCTAATGGTTGAATAGATTCCCTCCGATAATCCTTTAGCTTAGCAGCTACCGTGTTTAAATCCAGCTTCTCCCTTAAACGAAATATCTTACCAGCAACAACCATACAAAATACATCCACAGCCAAATTTAAACTTACCACTAGGTAAAAATGAAACCTAAAGTAGTAGTACATGTTGGTGAAGGAAACTCTAGAAGTATTCAACTCCGGTAATAATCAGTTTTGGATTTAAGCTAACCATAACAATTTATTTAAATACTAAATCTTCAATAAGCTTAACTCATAAACTCTATTTAAAATTGTTGGAGTTTATTGTTTCCATGATAGCCATGCTTCATATGATGTGTAGTCGTAGTTATGAGGCCATATGTATAATGTATTGCTATACCAGTTATAAATGTTTATAACTCTTATTCTAGGTGATGTATAGCCATTTCCACCTGCAGCTCTATAGAGAGTTATTGTTACTGATACTGGATAAACTCCTCCTCCAATAGTGAATGTAAGGGAGACATCGGTATTCATCCATGAAGTATTATCGTTAGGATCGTTTTCAGAGGACATAGAGTATGGTGGTGGAGTATTTCAGGTTATAGTTTTAGTGTATGATAGTGGGGGCCATGGACCTATTCCCCTATAATTGCTTGTAGCTTGGAGGTAGTGGTCTTCTATGTATATTGGGTCTAGATGATATATCGTATAGTGCATTTCAGGACCAGTTATTACCTGCCACCATAATCTATATCTAATATTAGCCCAAACTATATGATCATGTTTGAGTATATGATTTGAAGTATTGTGTTGTTCGTGTAGGGTAGTCGTCATATCTCCATTCTCTTGATCTTAAAGCTAATTCTATCTGGTAGGTTAGCTATACTGTTAAACAGCTCTAATACTCCTGGAGTCGATTCCTTAACCTCATAGTTATCAGGAGATAAATCGTAGGCTACAACTACATACGTACTTAAAGGTAGGTCAATGCCGACAGGGCCGGTAGAATAGTGCTCTTGTTTCCCCTAGGGCGATCTTCGTTGACATGAAGCCACATGCGATACTAGAAACGTATCACAATAACACGTGTTGTGGGAAAACCTTCACGCTGAAGCTGAGGATCGACACATTCATTACCGGGGTAATCAACGCTACTGCTAATATTATTGCTAGCGTTTGAACATGCCTCCCCAGTAATTTCTATACATTCATTCATATACATCACGAGTAGCTCGAAAACGCTCGGATTGCAGTTTCCGATCTGCTTGAAGAACCACAGAGCATCAGATAGGTAATCCACGATCCATGGTTTAATTCCCCTTAACCTCCTTTTCGAGTAGAGGAGACCTGTACAGGTGGAGGCTACGCCACACTCTGACGTGGTTCAGCATGTCCTCGACTACCGCATTCATTTCTTTGGACACTACATAGGAACTCAAGGAATGGCAACACACGGTTATGAACCAGCTATATTCGGATTACCTCAGTATTTAATAGATGAATTGAGTGGAAAAGCAACCATACTACCTGGAAACGCCTACGTCTTTCTATCATCACCCAGAGGATTGGAAAAAGACATAGAGCTGGGGAGAATTTACAAAAATGTAGAGTCTTACTTGAAATACTGCGATGTGGTTTTAATTCTAAATCCACCACATTAGTATAGAGCCTATACTTACTCTTATGCAGGATACGATCAAAGAAACATAATCTACTACGTTCTTTCCCTAAAGCCTCGCACTCACAACAAGCATCTAAACCACGAAACCGACTTAACCAACAAGACTCATCTAAAGAACTTTGTGGTAAAGCATAAGCTATCTTCTTTTTGTGCAAACTTCGGTATGTAGTAGCATATCTTCAACTCTCTTGTCTCATTAGCCTTTATTGGTGGATTAAAGACGAGGTTAACAATCGTTCCAGCCCTTCCAATAGGTGTTGTAAAACTCTCAAAGAAAAAGTTACTCTTATGCAAACTAACATTTGCATCCAAACCACCTATAAACATGTATAAAAGATTTCTTACCTTAGAATGAATATATATACCCTTATCGTATTGATCGCTCGCTACACTATGTGTCCAGTTTTCAGCAAATTTTTCAAAGCAACAGGTTACTCAGCGATATGCCCTATTCTACCTAGTGTAACTAGCTTTAGCGATTTAATCACAGGAGCTTCTTGACTAGCATGGATAAAGATGTCCAAGAATGAAACGATACTACCATCGTCCAATAACCAGATGTCCTCAGCTAACCTCTTTACTATAACTGTATGATTTCCGTGAGTTACTAGAGCAACGACACTCAATTTCGAGAATTATATAGAAGCGTTAAAATAAAAGCTTTAGATCTTAGGGTGTATTTTTGCTTACGCATAAGCGGTTTAAGTAAGTTCAGGAAAATACTTCTTAACAATCTTTAGATCTAATTGAGCTTTGTGGCTTAATTATTGTTGTGTGTTTGCTCTTTGTTTTGGTGTTAGGTTTGTGTTTATAGGTTTATGATTGTGTTGTATATGTATGCTTTTATTGTAGCTCTTTGGCTATGTTTGTTAGCTC
>JAWBQF010000034.1:0-26009 GCA_038845975.1 Methanomethylicia archaeon | reverse complement strand
TAAAGACATACCAGATAACAAACATACAACAACATAAACAAAACAAACAAAGCACCCACCCTAATAAGATAACATTAGACCTACCAACACCATAAATAAGGAAGAAAACTCCAAAATAAAACTAAAGCTAACAAAGCCAAAAATACCAGAAATAAATACTGAATTACGAAGCTACTTTTATATATTATCTCAGTAGACTCCATTATGAGAATGTTTCCGATTAGGCTTCCGCTAATAAAAAAAGGAGATCCATTGCTAGACATTATAATAAAGAAAATTTTAAAAATGAACATCAAAATTAATAATGGAGATGTATTTGTAATTTCAAGTAAAGTTGTTGCAACCTCTCAAGGCCGTGTCGTATCGTATGTCAATATTTCTCCATCTAGAAATGCAGTAGCTCTAGGCAAAAGATATTTAATAGATCCAAGAATAGTTGAACTAATAATAAAGGAATCTGATGAGGTTCTTGGCGGAATACCAAGAGTTCTCTTATGCATTAAAAACAGTATTTTAATGGCAAATGCTGGCATAGATAAATCAAATGCACCGCCTAATCATGTAGTTTTACTTCCAGAAAGACCTGAAGAATGGGCAGAAGACTTTAGAAAATCTATTTATGATTTATTTAAAGTAAAAGTAGGTGTAATAATAAGTGACAGCAGGACACAACCCCTTAGACTTGGAAATGTAGGTCTAGCTCTTGCAGTTTCAGGATTCGAACCAGTCATTGATTGTAGAGGAGAAAAGGACATTTATGGCCGAACTTTAAAAATAACCTGGTTAGCTATAGCAGACAATCTGGCTTCGGCTGCTGAAATTTTAATGAATAAAAGCAGGAAAAATGCTGTTGTTTTAATTAAGGATGCTCCAATAACACTTACAGACAGAAAAATTAGATTAACTGACATGTGCATATCTCCAAAGGAATGTATGTATATGCGGATATTTAACAAGTGGAGAGAAGAAAGAATCAATTCCTATTAAGTACAACTTCAAAATTATTCCGCTTTAGTTTAGACAAGCATCGAGGGCATCTCTCATATCGTCGCGATATATCTACAGGTGATGTTAACTTCTCCTTTACACCAGTAAAATTAAATCCGCATTTTCTACATTTTATTAGTAAAGGCATACTTATTATATTGCAATAATATACTTATAAGTTTTTACCCTTTTTAATAACTCGTTAATACTTCTAATTAAGCGTTAAGAAGTTTCTGTTATAGAATTTATTACATTCATGTTTAATACATGATATTTAGTTATCAAATATCTAGCTCCATCCTTAACATACTTAATTGCTCTCTCCATTAGGTTCTTAATTCTACAATGTATGTAATGTTTTAAACTTAATATTTTACATGAAATTTTGAATCATTCGGCTTTGTTAACTTTAGATTTATTTGGGGGTCTCTCTCTTGTTTACGGTGAATTATGGTTAAAGTTGTTAAGTTTGTTAGGTAGAGAACTCCATTTACTCTAGTTGTTATGTTGCTCATATATATTTTCGTTCATGTTCATTTAGGATGGCTTCAGATATTCTAAGCTTCATTATTGTTAGGAGCTATGTATCTATATTATCGTGGTTTAGATCTTTAATCTTCTATTGATTTTGATAGGAGGGATGTTAGGATTGTTATGGTTGATGATACTATTGTAAGTAGGTTTTAAGAGTAAGGTTATTTATGTTGCATTCGAGCCATTATTGAGGAGAATTCTCTACATATGGGTTTGTGATGTTGCAAACATGCTTACATCACTAGCATTCCTTAAAAAGATTAGAGCTATTTATGGTTCAAATATAATTGTATTAAGTGATGGAGCTCATTATTATAAAGCAGTAGAATATTAAAATTAAAACATTGTATAGTTTAGAGGTTAAGAATCTAATGGAGAGAATAATACAGTATGTTAAGGATAGAACTAAGCTATTCGATAATTATATACCGTGTATGAAGGATAGATGTGATGGTGAACATGTATTAATGCTTATAAAATCAATAATATACATACTAAACAAACATGGATTAACAAGAAAATAAAAGCTAAAGAATTCATAGAAAACATAATACCAAAAATAGATGTGATAAAACATGCTTAAGTTAACAAAGCCAATCATTCAAAGATAAAATATATTACTCTCCAGCACTAATTTAAATCATGCTCATTAAATCATTAATTAAAGCATTAAAGAAAATGGTTGCTTTATCGAGAAATACAATCATTTTATCTACAGTATTACTAGTGGTGTTTATACTAAGCGGAGGCATTTATATAATCTTTACAAATCCATTTCCCCCTTCTGCTATTACAGTAGGTCAGAAAGCTGTGTTCGTAATCCCAAGCTCGTTAACAACAGTGTTAGGTATAGAGCAAACAAGCTCTGAAACTATGGCCGTAATGTTTTTCATAGTTTTAGGTGTGCTAGGAATTTTGTTGATAGATAAATCAGTCACCTTTGTATATGACTCTAAAACGGCACAAATATGGATTGTAGTAGGTATAATTTTAGTATCTATATCAATACTTGGTTTAATGTTTCTGAATAATGTAAAAACAGCGGGCATATATTAATAATTTATGTAGGTCTCTATGAATATGACAACTTAGAAAATCATACAATTTCTTGTTAGTATAGGGCATAAGTGGGGGATTCTAGTATAGTATATGTGACTATGGGAATACTGAAGTTTTCAGGACTTGTGTACAGGATGATTAAGTTTCTAAAATTTAGGGCATGAACAAGATAGCTATGGATAGTCATATAGCTGGAGAGCTGGTAGGGGTGTGTTTAATTAGAGGTAATGTAAGAGTTTATGTAGTTGTTAATGAGAACTTATTTAAGCTAAATCTTATAAGTTCATAGGGAACATCTTTTAAAATAAAGAACTATAACAACATTACTATTGGTAGGTTTTCATGAATTACTAGTGTGTCTAGTAAGGCACCTTCTTAATCCCCAATATATGTGCAAATATATTTGCAATTAAGTGTATTATTGGCGTAATTCCTAGTACAAAAAGTATCTGTATGTCATTTAAATCTCCAAAGATTATAATATACAATAATATTGCTACTAAAATAAAGCTCATTTGGTCGACTACAGGTAGAGTCCCTCCAGGCTCAATTCTTAATCGCCTTTTTATAAATGAGCCAAGAATATCCCCGCAAACTGAACCTAAACTTAGTACTAATGCTCGTGTAATAAACATATAATCATTTAGAAGTATACTTTGTAACTTCCCAATGAATAATCCACTTACTATCCCTAAAATCACCCCCTGAATACTTTTATTATCGCCTATTAATCTTTTACCATCAATAAATGTAAGTCCCAAATCTATAGGTATCCGTCGTCTAAAGATTAAAGGGGTCAACACAGGTATTCCATTAGCAAAATATGCTGGAAGAATTATAAACATGGCCCATGCTAAATTATTACCAATAATGTTAATCACCACGCTCTAGTTTATTCTAAAATCTAATACTGGAATATAAGTAGATATACCTTATAAAAGTACTAGTACATAATTATAATTACTTCCTATTGTATTTTTCTGAACATCACAAAAATTATTTGGACTAACATTTCCATATCTTTTAGCAAATAAAATTAACTTCAAACTTAATCTCTACCTATATTTATTAGACATAATATCTGTAAAGGTATGGTCTAATATGAGTAATTCAAATTAAATTAGCGAAATACTTCTCTAATAGCCTAGAAGCTAACCTTATTTGATATTGGTGAAACGCCAAATACTTCGTTAGTTGCTTTTGCCACTTCATTTCTATATTCAGGAAATGTATACACCCTGATAACGTTTAAGTACAGCTTTAATGCTGAAGCAAGTTCAGAAACACTTGAAAGCTTTTTTAAAACCTTTTCTCCATTAGTTCTTTCGCTGAATATCATTATTTCCATAGGGTCAGTTTGGTGTTTACTTAAAGGAATGCTTGGCAATGTGGGGACATCAATGAATACAGAATCTGGAGGTATATGTGCCTTTCTTTCTATTTCCTCTTCTATTTCTCTTCTTAGTTTTTCTAGTGTAAAAAGCTCACTTACAAACTTGTTCTTAACATGAACTAATGTTTCAAATGCACATTTTAAAAGTCTTCTTTCTTTAAGTAAATTATAAAATGTTAGAGCTCTCCTCAAATTTTCATCTTTTTCCTTTACAAAATTCATCAATAATAAAATTGACGAATCATAAAGCTTTGAATACTCTTCTGGTGTAGTGAAAGAAATCAGTCCTAAATAGTCCTTGGCATAATCCATAATTTTTATAAGCATTAAATTAGCGCTTCTAACCGTTCTATGATAGTAAACAGCCTTAAACATCTCATATCTGGCAATAATATATGCTTCAAGCGCAGAAATAGATGCTGTATCTATTGCTAGATGATCATTCACTACAGTTATTGAGTTTAACAATCTCTGTACATCAACATAGCCATACTCAACACCGGTAAAATAAGAATCACGCATCAAAAAGTCAAGCTTATCAACATCGACAGGACCCGCTATAGCCTCATTTAAGAATCGTTTATTTGTTAGGCTGCGACCAACACATAATTCAGAAACTTCCTTATAATTAAAGCCATATTTAGAAATTATATCTTTAATTTCACTATTAACTATAATCCATGTTGCAAGATCTTCATGAGTTTTGCCAAGATATTTAATGGCTATTTCTTCATAAAGATGTGAAAAAGGACCATGGCCAACATCATGGAGTAAAGCAGCTAATCTTAACTTAATCTTATCATCTTCACTAATAATTTCCTGTCTTTTTAAAGTTTCACCAAGAATACTGACTAAATACATGGCACCAATAGAATGAATAAACCTAGTATGAACCGCACCTGGATATGTTAAATAAGCTCCACCTAATTGCTTAATATTATGTAACCGCTGAATATAAACAGTATCAATAATTTCTCTTTCTAGTTCAGTAATAGAAATATATCCGTGAACAGGATCTCTAATTTCACTCCAATACATAGTTACCTGATTAATATTAAGCTTCTAAAATTTAAATTTACTATTTTCTGGAAATAAATAGCATTCAGATAGGTCATGCCATTTGTAGTCTTATAATATAGACTAAATAAATCAGGAAGATCTTTAGATTAATTAATTCTCTCTTATACTCATCTATGATAAAATGTATTTTGTCTTCTTTTTAAGTTACTTCTCACTTGAAATCTTCCATCGTTCTATATTCTAATCTTAATCCTAGAGTTTGCAATGATTCCAGTATCATTAATCATAACCATTCAACATTTCTATCGTCAAATTTGAATTAAAAACTCTTAAGATAAACCGTAGTATAGATGTGTAACTCCTACAATAATGAAGATTAGAATATTCAAGTTTAAACCATAAATAAAGAGAAGAATCTTAGTAAACCAGTGTTTAAGTAGAATCCTGCAACTTAGATGTCAAAGCGTACGTGGTTAATTGTTTAGTTTATGAATATAATCAATGGTTAAATGAGAAAGCACTATGTAATTGATAGTCAAGTCTAAATCTTAGATTAAACTCGATGAAATATAGTTAGAAACATAAGGCTCAGGCAGGCTTGTGTCAAGTTGCCCAGTTCTATAAGTATACCATAAAGTTTATAGCTTCACTATTTTTTACTTACTAAAGCGGGGTAGGGGAGCTAGGTTACCCCGCCGGGCTCATAACCCGGAGGTCGGTGGTTCAAATCCACCCCCCGCTATAACCTCAGTTTAGTCGACAAATCTAAATCAGTAATTCCTGGATCTATTATAAATAGAAAGTATAATTGATCATCAGAATCTTGACATTTACTAAAAACATGTTTCCGCTTAAGAGATCATGCCCTTAGAAGAACTACTTTGGTTATTAAGTCACTTTTTTACTAAAAATGACTGTGACTTATTTTTATTACGACCTCTAACATCTTAGCACAAAAATATTTTAAGGTAAACTATGAGGTCTTAATATGCTATATATGTGACTTATAACCTGAAATCACTTTAAAAACTTTAGTTCTCATCAAGTTAAATGCTTGACTGTCAATAACTTTTAAGGTGAGATTTAGGTGTATGCTAATGTATTCTTAGTCTCAAGTTTACACTATTAAGCTACTACGATTCATTTAATGATTAGTTCACGCTTTTAAGAGTGCTCCCTAATTCTAGCGCCAGCGCTTCTTGAGTGCTAATGTATCTTTTCCGGCATAGGTAATTGAGAGCCGAAGAAGCTTAATTTTATGATTGACAAAAGAGAATTTTGAAACTCCTATTGCAACAATCTATTTAGAATCTAAACCTTGGAACAAATATTCTTAACAGGTTATACAATAAGCAATGATCTACTTCAAAATCTAAACCTAAAATTTTTAAAGTACTTTTAGAGGAATAGGAGTATCGGAACAACTCTTCCCAATAGTGAAAAGAATTCACACCAAAGAGATTATACATTAAGCGATAAACAAGCATAACCACATACATCCTATGGTACTCATAGCTTTACCAGCCATAGCTATAACTATTATAAGAATGGCTAGAACTTGACCAGTGAAATGCAATGGTTTGGATTAACATTTCAATTAAAATACAAATGTCTGGTATGATCATCTTTGAACATAGTAAATATTGATTAAATGTTTAAGAACAAAATCTTTATAATTAGCCAAATACCTAATTCTAACAAGTATAATGTGCGGGGGTCGCCAAGCTTGGTCAAAGGCGCAGGGCTTAGGTGTTTTATCTAGGAAACCCTGTGGCATAGGCCTTCGTGGGTTCAAATCCCACCCCCCGCATCAACTCACCGGCAAATTATAAAGGTATGAAAACACATTTTCCTCATGATTTGCTATCGGAGTAATACTCATTGACAACTGTATATACAACTATGTTTACGAAAAATGTCGTCTTACTTTAGTTTATGCTTATGATTTCTAAGAGCTTATCTTTTTCAATACTTATCCTTAAAACTTCATTCCTGTCGTTAAGTTTTGTATCATTTAGCTTAATGATTCCTTTATTCAGGAAAACACATATTGGCGTAGCCTGGTCGAGATAGGTCCTAAACTTAACGAATTTTTGTCACATAATCTGAAAAGGTAGACATTCCAGATAGAGGCTCAATTTACAAGATCATTCAAAGCGGGATAAATTTTATAAAATTATGGAAATTTAGAATTTATGGAACAAGAAGACAATATAGTTATTAAACTTAGCGGACATGTATATTTTTCTAATTTAAATTTTGACTTACTAAGAAGACTTATAACTATTATCTTAAAGGTTAAAACTAAAGGTTATAGAATTGGTTTGGTAACTGGGGGAGGAAACATAGCAAGAAATTATATTAAAATATTAAAAAATTTTAGTTTACCTAATAGTATTTGTGATTTAATTGGTATTGAGATATCTAGACTAAATGCCAAATTGATTGCAAGTATTTTAGGGAGAGAATGTTATATAGGTATACCGAATAGCTATGATGAACTTCTTGAAATAGTTATGAATGATCAAGATAGAATAGTAATTACTGGTGGCTTACAGCCAGGGCAGTCAACAAATACTGTAGCAGTATTACTTGCCGAAATTATGAAAGCAAAAACTTTAATTATAACTACAGATGTTGATGGTGTTTATGATAAAGATCCAAAGAAATATCCTAATGCTAAATTTCTCAATGAAGTAAGTGTATCTGAATTGACGAAAATCTTAAATGTTAACTATCAAGCAGGAGAGTATGGGTTATTCGATGCTTTATCTCTAGTACTGCTGAAAAGATTAGAAGTACCTGTCTATGTAATTAACGGTTATAAGCCAGAAAGTATATTAGAAATAATTATTGGAAAGCATGTTGGGACATTAATTAAACCTGGTTAGAAAACTTAGTTCCACTATAGTATTTTACGTAATTTTGTCGAGTTGCAATCTTAGCTTAGCATAATCCGATGATTGCATAACCTAAAACTTTCTAAAAAATATAGTACTTTAATTCTTTAAAGCCTTTATATATAGCTTATGTATTGCTCTGTGGAGTTTAATGTGATAATAAGGGAATCTTGACAACTTGGGTTCATTTTCTCAAATGGTTTAGAGAGTATGGGCAATCAGTATTCAAGCATCTTTTTATCTTTTTACATTGGCTAGTCGGGCTTTGTTAGCTTTATTTCTTCCTTATTTATGGTGTTGGTAGGTCTAATGTTATCTTATTGGGGTGGGTGCTTTGTTTGTTTTGTTTATGTTGTTGTATGTTTGTTATCTGGTATGTCTTTAGAATTTTGTTTATTTTGTAGGGTTGTATTTGTTTTATGGTTTATCTTAAGCTTCTATTGAGTTTGATTATTAGATGGTTAATAATACTATTATTAGTAGGTTCTATGGGTGGTCATGTATGTTGTATTTGAATAATTATTAGAGGGTTCTCTACATATTGTTTGATGTTGCAATACACATACACTTTAACATTCCTTAGAAGATAAAGGCTATCTATGATTCAAACATCAAATACATACTCAATACCATTATGAAGGATAAGTGTAGTAATGAACATGTATTAATATTCATGAAACTAAGCAAACATAGAATAAGAAGATATAAGCCAAGAATCCATAGAAAAGTACCAAAATAAAAATAATAAACATGCCTAAGTTAACAAAGCCATTTCTAAAAATCCGTTAAGTACTATGATTATAAACTGTTTACTGAAGTTTCTTGCATTTATTCTATACAGGATTAAATTTATAAATTTCAAAATTGGGCTACAGATAATAAAATTATTTCTAGTTAGGTATACACAAATTTATGAATTTATGTCATTTTTTCTTTTATTATCTCTGCCTGATACTCATTTGGTTTTAATAATGTCTCTAGTTCTTTCATATCTGTAGGATCAATTATAGCAATCCATCCTTCACCATATGGATCTAGATTTAGTAATTCTGGTTTAACTTCAAGAGCTTTGTTTACTTTAACTATTTTCCCAGAAACAGGAGAATAAACATCAGCAACGGCTTTTACAGAGCTGACAACACCTAGAATTTCACCTTTTCTAATTTCCCTTCCTTCCTCAGGAAGCTCACAACCCACTATTTCATGTAGTTGTCTTTGTGCATAGTCAGTTATTCCTACTTTAATAAGGCCATTTTCAACCAGAGCCCACTCATGAGTTTTTGTATAGTATCTATCGGCAGATATAAAGGGAATATCCATAAAGTTCACCTCAAATAATTAGTATCCAGGTTTAATTTAAGTTTAGTGTAAACACCATAGAACTAATGAATTAACATAATCTATTTCATTTTAAGAACATAAATACTTAGCTTTACCTTTAACTATGAACCTATTTTAGCCTCTGAATTAAAAATTAACTTAACTAACCGACTATCTTGTTAGCTTAGGTCATTAGCCACATATATTTTCATACTTAAAGCTTAAAGAGACATGGTTTACTTCTTAGTGGTTCAGTTAAAAGAACTGAAGTTTATACAAATAATTTATAGTAATTGGAAAATTTAGACTTCTCTGCAATATGAAAAGTTCACAGAACTATGATTAGTTGTATTTAAGTTTTTAAGTAAGCTTTTGTAGATAGAGTTATGGGAGGAAGAAGAAGAAGAAAAATTATCAAAAGAGTGATAAAGAGGATACCATCAATATTTATATGTCCATATTGTGGTAATAGATCTATAACTATAGATGTAAATGAGAAGGTAAATGAGGCCTTTGTAAGATGTGGTAAGTGCGGAGCAAATGATACAATTAAATATGCACCCCCATCAGAGGAAGTGGATATATATAATAGATTTATGGATAAGTATTATAAAGAAGTAGGATCCTAAATTTAAGAATCTTTATGACTTTATCATCAAATGCCCATTATTTTAAGGATATCGATAAAAGGGTTATTGAAATATATTCTATTGCACAAAAAGCAAGAAGTAGGGGCTTAGATCCAGCAGTAACAGTTGAAGTTACCCTTGCTAAAGATTTGGCAGAAAGAGTTGAAGGAGCATTAAAGCTAACCGGATTAGCTAAAAGAATAAGGGAACTTCTAGGGTCAATTGATAGAGTGCAAACAGCATTTAAGATAGTTGAAGAAATAATATATGGTAAGTTTGGGGAATTTACTGATGAAAGAGCAGCTGAATTAGGATTAAGAACCGCATTAGCTATTTTAACAGAGGGAATAACAGCATCACCTCTTGAAGGGATAGATTCAGTAAAGATAAAAAAGAATTTTGACGGTACACTATATCTAGCAATATACTATGCAGGACCAATAAGAAGTGCAGGAGGAACTGAACAAGGATTAACAGTTATTATTGGAGACTATATGAGAAATCTTCTGAAACTTGATAGATATAAACCAGTAAGTGTCGAGATTGAGAGGTTTATTGAGGAGCTTAGAACTTATGAAAGATCTATTAGTAGGTTTCAATATCATGTTAATGATGATGTTCTAAGATATGTCCTATGGAGATTACCAGTTGAGGTCACTGGTATAGCTACGGATCCTCTAGAGGTTACAGGACATAGAAATTTAAGAAGAATCGAAACAAACGCTGTTAGGGGTGGAGCGTTAAGAGTTATAAATGATGGAATTGTGGGTAAGGCTAATAAAATATGGAAAATAGTTAGCCAGCTAGGCCTTGAGGGGTGGAGCTGGCTAAAAGATATTAAAACTGATAATGAAGATCAAAGTATTTCAGGAATAAAGCCTAATGACAAATACATGACTGACATAATTGCTGGAAGACCTATACTTTCAGGACCATCTCAAACCGGAGGGTTCAGACTAAGATATGGTAGAGCTAGAAATACAGGATTAGCTGCAGTAGGAATTCATCCGGCTACCATGATCATTCTAAATGAAACAATAGCCATAGGAACACAATTAAGATTAGAAAGACCTGGAAAAAGCGCAATAGTATTACCAGTAGACACTATTGAACCCCCAATAGTTAAATTAAAAAATGGATCAGTCGTATTAGCTAACATAAATACAAAATATGAAGATATATCCGAAATTCTCTTTCTTGGAGACATGTTAATATCATTTGGTGACTTTCTTGAGAATAATCATCCTCTAATCCCTGCAGGATATTGTGAGGAGTGGTGGGCTGAAGAACTAGTTGGTGTAATTAATCAAAAGTTTAGTGGTAATGTAGAAGAGGCGGCGTTACACGTTGGCATTGAAGTAGAAAAACTGATTAAGTACCTTAAGAATCCATTAAGAGAAAAACCAAGTGCTTCTGATGCTTTAAAAATCTCAGAATTATTAGGTATTCCATTACATCCAAAATATGTATATGACTGGAAAAAGCTAAATATTGATGAGGTACTAATATTAAGGAACTGGATTCTGAAAGCCTTAGAGGATTCGCAGGAGGTTAGCGATGTTCGTCTTAAAATGGTGCCAGAATGTAAAAGGATCCTTGAAAAGGCATTAATACCACATGAGGTAATCGATGGGCATATCTACCTTGATGAGGAAATCATAATTCTTAAAAGACTATTGATAGATGTTAAAATAGAGCATTTTCCTAAATTAAAAGATCCTTTTGAAGTACTTAGCACAATTTCAGGTATAAAGTTAAGGCCAAAGTATACTTCATTTATAGGGGCACGTATCGGTAGACCTGAAAAAGCTAAAAGACGAATTTTAAAACCACCAGTTCAGGTATTATTTCCGACTGGAAGGGTAGTTAGAGACCTAGTAAAAATTAAAGAGAAGTATCAAAAAACATTTGTTGAGTTATGTATTAGAAAATGTGATGCTTGTGGTTGTATTACCTATAAAAGTGTTTGTCCTAATTGTGGAAGGACATTATATAAAAGTTTATGGAAATATTGTAACAAATGCAATGCAGTACTAAACTCAAATATGGAAAAATGCCAATTTTGCAATAGTTCCCTGAGTACATATAAGGGATATATAATTGATGTTGATACCGAAATTTCTAAAGCTATAAGGGGACTTGGAATTAATATTAGGCATTTAAAAGGAGTTAGGAGATTAAGCAGTTTATATAAAGTTCCGGAACCTATTGAAAAGGGATTACTAAGATCTTTTTATGATTTATATGTATACAAGGATGGAACTATTAGATTTGATGTTACCAATGCGCCGTTAACACATTTTAAACCCAGAGAAATAGGTACACCTATAAGTACTCTGAAAAAGCTAGGATATGAAAAAGATTTTCTGGGGGAAGAGCTTGAAGATGAAGAGCAGATACTAGAGCTTAAAATTCAAGATGTAATCCTTCCAAAAAATTCTTCAGAGTACTTAATCAGAATAGCTAATTTTATTGATGATCTACTAGTCAAATTTTATGGTCTTAGCCCATATTATAATGTTAAACAATCCGAGGATCTTATTGGTCATTTAATTGTTGGCCTTGCACCACACACATATTCAGGAGTGATTGGACGCATTATAGGCTTCACAGACGCTAATGTTTGTTATGCTCATCCATACTGGCATGCTGCTAAGAGGAGAAATTGTGATGGAGATGAGGATTCTATTATTTTAGCTTTAGATGCCTTAATAAATTTCTCAACATATTACCTCCCTAGTAAAAGAGGGGGACTAATGGATAGTGTATACTTACTGACAATAAATCTTAATCCGGTAGAAGTTGATGATGAATCGCACAATATTGAAACACATAGTAGATTTAGTTTGGAATTTTATGAAAGTAGTTTAAAATGCCTCGAACCTAAAGATGTATTAAATATTGTAGATATAGTAAAAAATCATTTAGAAAAACAAAGTCAGTATACATGTATTAAATTTTTACATGATACTGTATCAATTAATAGCGGTCCTAAAACGAATATATACAAGAGATTAAAAAACATTAAAGATAAAGTGAAGTTGCAAATGGAGTTGGCACATAAAATCTTAGCTGTCGATGCGACTGAAGTAGCAATAAGATTATTATCACATCATTTCTTACCAGATCTTATAGGTAATTTAAAATCGTTTTTAACACAAAAAGTTAGATGTATTAAATGTAATTCATTATATAGAAGAATACCAATTTCTGGTCGATGTAAGAAATGTGGAAGCAAATTACTTCTCACAGTTCATGAGGCAAACGTCAAAAAATATCTTGAGTTCATATATCTAATAGCTGAAAAATATAGAATTGATGAGTATACAGCTCAAAGAATAAAGTTAATCAGTGATTCACTTAAATCCATGTTTAATTCTGAAGATGGGAAACAACTTAAGCTATTATAAGTTTATTATAAAAAGTAACTCTCTGAAAGCCCCTCACTTCTATAATTTTTAACAACTTTAGTTACTGAATGTTTTCCTAATGGCTATAAAGCGGATAATAAGTGTATATCACGAATAATACCAACTAGATTTCCATTAGCATCTGTTACAGGCATTTGATCTATATCTAGTTTTCTCATTTTTCTAGCACATTCAGATATTGTTGTGGATGTAGCTACAGTGTATACCTTCTTAGACATAATGTCTGCAACTGTTTTATCAGGGAATTCAAGTTCTTCCTTTGTTATATATACTACAGAACTTACATCCCAATCCCATTCTTGAGATTCTCCAGATGTGCTTAGATGTGATGTTTTATCTTTTATGATTACTTGAACTGCATTTAAAATATCAGATATAGTTATAAAACCTACAAGTGTAGAACGATCATCAATTACAGGTGCTGCCTCTGCTCCATCAAATTTCATTATTTTATAAGCTACTTTGACTGGAGTATGATGCCATAAGCATAGAAATTTTCGACTCATAAATTGTTCAACAGTTTCATTAAACTGTTGAATGGCTATAAACTTCCAAACGATATCTGCAACTGAAAGCACACCTTTAAGTTCATCATCAACAACTAGTAAATATCTCTGGTTATTATCAAGAATTTTTTTCGCGGCCTCAGTAATACTTGTATTGGGAGTAACAGTCAATAAGTTACGATTCATAATCAAGGCTATTTGCTCTTCGTCAGGATGCCGAAGTAAATCGTTTCTAGTTATCACACCAACAACCTTTTTTGTATTTCTTTTTACTAGTGGAACAAAATTGATGTTTCTTTTCTTCATAAATTCAAGAAGTTCTCTACGGGACGTTGGAATTTCCATATAGATTGGAATTGACATTAGATCTTTAACTCTCATAGATGCACCTAAATTAAACAATGCATTTACAAGGAATATTCTTACACTTTGGGCATACTCCATTATATTTGGCAGTTATCACTTCCCCTAGTTTTATATCAAACAAGTTGGCTATTGAGAGCAACCACGCCATACTGTCTGCAAGTTCTTCCTCTATAGAAACTTTATTATTACTTCTTATTGCTTTAACAAGTTCGCCAAGCTCTTCGATATACCACATAAAAGTTTTATCAACGCCTCTAGCTTTATCCCTATTATAATATAAATTTTTCATTAAATTTTGGAGGTCTTCAATTCTCAAATAGATCACTACCTAAGCTTTATGTATTCATAAGCTTCACGAACGCTATCAAAACAATAATGACATTTATTGAAGTTTCTTCTAAACTCTGCAACACTTTTAGAAACCTCAATAGAGGGTTTATTTTTGATAAGGACGTCAGTAATAAAATCAGCAATTGCTTCCATATCAGATTCTTTCATTCCTAATCGAGTCACTTCTGCAGTACCGAGTCTAATTCCCCCGGGATCCATATAATGACGTTTATATTTCTTGAGATCATATGGTAACAGGTTTCTATTAACTATGATGTTTGAATCTTCAAGTCTTCTTTCAGCTTCATGTCCACCAATTCCACATGAAGCTACAGTATCTAATAAAACAACATGACTTTGGGTAAATCCTTTTCTTTCACCAAGAACCTTAAATCCCCGCTCATGTAAAGCCTGGGCAAGAGCCTTAGCATTCTTAATAATTTGTTTAGCATATTCTCTACCAAATTGAGCCATTTCGGATAGAGCTATACATAATGCTGCCACGTTATGAAGATGATGATTACTCAATAATCCTGGAAAAGATGATTTTTTAATTAAGTCGGAATATTTACTCCATGATATTACTATACCGTGCTGGGGTCCTGGAAGAGTCTTATGGGTAGAAGCTGAGATAACATCAACGCCTTCTCTTAGGGGATCTTGGAAAAATCCACCAGCAATCAATCCAAGTACATGAGCCGCATCATAAGCAACAGTTATTCCAAGATCATGCGCGATGGGAGCTATTTCTTTAACCGGATGAGGAAATGGAAAAACTGATGCGCCGAACATCAAAAGCTTTATAGGTTTATTTTCATTTTTTAAGGTTTTTATTCTCTTTATCGTTGCATCCACATCTATATTCAGTTCATCGATGTCATAAGGGAAATACTCGACATTAAGGCCATGAACTATACCAGCAGTGCCCCAAAGCTCCTTTTTTCCAGTACTTATATGCCCACCGCAAGGTATAGAAAGAGACATCATTACATCGCCTGGCTCTGTAAAGGCTGTGTAAACAACAAGATTTGCAACAACACCTGAAATAGGTCTAACATCGACAAATTCAGCATTAAAAATTTTTTTAGCCAGTTCAATCGTTAAAAGCTCTACTTGATCAATGTACTTACATCCAGCATAAACACGTTCACCTGGCCAGCCTTCAGCATAACGATTATGAAAATCACAAATCATAGCTTCTCTTACTGCAGGACTAGCTATATTTTCACTTGCAATAAGATTTATAGTTTTGGACATCCAGTTATGGTGTTCAATCATTAATTCGAATACTCTACTATAGTAGTTAAGGTGATAAGTGGAACTCAAATACAACACCTACAAAATATTTCATATAGTATTTTTTAAATTTTCCTAGAAAATCTTTGTCTGGAACTTAGGCCATCAATTATTACATATTTAAACCTACAGAGACTACAAGTCTTGTAGAAAATCTTCTCGTTTTTACCATAAAAAATGGATATTTAAAGTTTTATACTCTTTAAACAAGCCTTGACACTAATTGTTTTACTCAGGTATTTTGTTAGTGATTAATTCTACATAGTATACTCAGTTAAGCATATCCATGAAATTAGCAGTTAACGCTAATAAATTTGACATGCTCCTATTTATACTTCATGAAAACGTGCTTAAACTTCAAAAAAGAAACGGAAAAACTTTGCGATAAACTTATATATTGTTTACCCTTAATCGCTTTAGGGTATTTCAGTATTCGGTGATGCTTTTGTCTAGGGTTAAAAAAAGGAAGGAAACCAGAAGGGGAAAGGAAACAATGCCAGTAACGGGAGCTGGTCTTATTAGATTTTTTGAGGAAGAAACATACGGAATAAAAATTAAGCCTAAGTATGTCATCCTAATGGCTATAGGATTCATAGCTTTAGTTGTAATTCTATGGGCTAGACCATTATTACCATTCTAAGTCTTATTTTGTATAGACATGATTAATTTTGAATTTAATAAATTAACTATTTCAAGAAAGCGTTCTTTACCTAAGTGTGTTATGCTTATTTTCCAAAATTTATTGTTAAAATCAATCTTTATTAAACCTCTGAAGTACATTTCAATTAAGTATGCGATCAAACTGTTAAGATCATTTTTGATTAGAGGTCTTAATTTATAAAAGAGGTTAAATAAACTTATACCGTTTAGCTCATTATTTATAGCTAGTAGAGCTATAATATAGTCTTCAAGATTAGGAATATCTTACCCCTATAGTTATTAAGAGGGTAAATAATATTAGATATCGTAAAAATGGCGAATTAATAATCCTCAACATTAGCCTTGTCAGAAAGAAGTATACTATTTCCACTTGTATCCTCAAGAATAATTGTTAGGATATATCTACCATTAATTGTATCATCTATTTTTCTAACTATTTCAAGACATTTTAGCTTACCTTCATCAGATTCTAAAATTACCTTTGCTTCCAGTATAAGATCCTTAATCCAGTTTAATAGCCCTTCAATATTTGTAACCATAATTTGACTCTTGGAGCAAGGTTCAATAACAATGTTAAGCTCTGGAATACTAACAGTACATGCCTCTGATTTAATAACCCTTACGAAAAGGTCATCTTTATTTTCAACTTTAAAGATTATACGTTTCGGATTAGATGATTTAAATGACGTAATGGAAACATCTTTATAGTTACATGAGGGACATGAAATAATCATTATAAGTATTTCACCATAGTTTGGGGTATTGTATGGAAATGCTGTGAAGTCCATGAATTTGTGACAAACTGGACATTCAATCTTAGAGTTACTATTCTCCATTAAGACACCAAGTATACAAAAACACATACAATTTATAAATTTAATACATAGAATCTTGTGATTTGAAGGTAGTCATATATAAATAATCACACTTCATGTGAAAATAATTATAATGTGACTTCTTATGATAAATATGCAGCATCTCTATACATTTCAATGAAAATCATGCATTTTAGTGATTGCTATGATCTTAATGATAGGGTTTACTGCATTATAGTATTTTATGAAGTTGCTAAGTTATAGCCTTAAGTTGTGGACTAAAATTCTTTAAAAATTAATGTATGGGAATTTTACAAATGAAGGGATTGCAGAAATCATTTAAATCTTATTTCTGAGTTGTGTATGGAGTTCTGCATGACTGACAGCATTAGAGAAATAACGATAGTAAGATATGAGGGGCTACCATTAACATTCCAAGTATTCATACAAATAGCATGCATAATAGTATACCTAATGAATTCAATTATTGCCGTTATGTGGGAGATTTTCAAATACTATAGTCTTCGTGTAGTTTCGCTAAATCATAGTCTTAGTTTAAATATGTCGTGGCAATTTACATATTTGTCAAAACCTGCTCAAAAGATATGAGAAATCAAATAAACAAAATAAGTAAGAAAAGACAAAGTAACAAATATTTGAGCAAACAGCTAGCAACCGAAGATTGTCGTAAGAAATGTGAAGAGCATATTTATGATAAGGGTTAATAACCAAGTTATTGAAAGAGTGATAAAAAATAGAGCTTTGAGGGTTCGGTCCTTTTATGGTAAGAGCATTAATACTCTTATTTGATTAGAGATTGTGATTTTACTTTTATTTGACTTATCATATTTCTAAAGTCCTATAGTTTAGTAAAACCTTGTTGTATATATTAGATGTTTATTATTAAAATCGTATAACTTTAACATATGTCAGAATTGTGATTTTGATTAAAAGAAAATTAGAGCAAAATATATAAGTTACAATTCATTACTATCTGTAGTGATAGTGTTGTCAGTATTGAAAAAGAGGACATTAGAGGACAACATTATTGAATTAATAAATCAGATATTTAATGAAATTTTGCGAATACGATCGGCTCAAAGAATAGTAGATGATAAGATTTCATATATAGAGTCAGATATTAATAAGATAAAAATGGATTTACGATATATTACAACTCACATTGAGGAAATTTATGAACAAATTGCATTAGGGTCTAGAGTTAAGCTATCAACTAATACCGAAATTGAACAGCATAAGGGAGTATTGAAAACTACAGCTATTAAGGGATATAAGGAAGAAAATGATGCTAAGAATAAAGGGAATACGTTTAAGTTAAATAAGACTGATAGGTTGATATTGAAGGTACTTATTGAAACGCCTGAATTAGGAAAGCTTGGAGCATCGAAGATAGCTTCAGCCATCGGAAAAGGAAGGGAACATACTACAAGAAGATTAAAGACCTTGACTGATATGGGATACTTAGTCAGAGACGAAACAAAATGGCCTTATGAATATAAAATATCTGAAAGTAAAACTGAAGAAATTATGAAGATAGTATGATCTTCTAACCAGTAGTCATATTAGATAGTACTATAAACTTATCGCAAAGGTCTTCAACAGGACAGCCTGAAAAGTTACAGTATGCTAAGTTTGTCTTGTCTAGTTTTTCATAATGTGTTCCTTAAGTTTAAACATACACCCCTTGAGCATGAAATAGAAAACTTATATTCGTCTAATACGAGTTATTATATAGGAACTAACTAGTCAATTATCTACTAACAATTTATTTGTTGTTAGTAAACTTTCTTTTAGACAATACCTAAAATTACCTCTACGGCCTTTACGCTCTAAGAGTCCTTCATGATATAACCTCATTAAATATGTGGATGCGGTACTGAACTTTATTCCAATGCCATAGTATTCGAAAAAAACATCACATAAATCCTTACTATTGAACCATATGTCTACTAATTTATTTTTAATAACTTCTAATACTTTTTCACGTAATGGCTGCCTATTCTTTAGTTTAGTATCTTTCATACTGATATTATTACGCATACCAGTTTCATTACTAATATTAGCGAATTCAAGTAGTACTGAATATACTTTAAGGACCAAATTATAGTCGCTAGTAGATATTGTAAACTTATCGCCTTTTGGATTTGTAATTTCAATTTTCCATTTTTGAGTCATAGAATTCTCTCCTAATTAACCATTTTTCAACACTTGTTTATTAACTTTTTGATGTGAATTAACAAGATAAGAGTTTTTAGGAGAGTATTTATGGAATAAAAAGAATGATTTACAATTTTCACATCTATTATAGAAGATAGAGAACAGCAAAGAAGCAACCTTTTTCTTTGCAGTTGTTCCAGTGGAAATTGTGGGGGGAATTAGGTGAATTTACAGCAAATTGCTGTGAAATAAGCTCAATTGAATTTTGAATAACTTAGAAATCTAATTTAAGTTCTCGTAAAGATAGGTATACAGTTATGCATAACTGTACCGCCTTAAGTTCTTCCTAAAAAGTGAAGTTAACTATAGTCAAAGTCAGATGACAGAACTAGGAGTTTGCACATGTATGCTATTATTTTTTAACTGTATTTCCATAAAGCTATCAATATAAAGTTTGGAGTTGATCATTATCAGTTGTAGAATACTAAATCTCTTTCTTTTAACTGTCAATTATCTTCGTGAGTTCAAGTCACTAATCATAATGCTTCATATCTAATCTCCAGATGAACACTAAAATACCTTATCCACAAGTAATATCTAGAAATGTAAAAGTAGACTTGTCTCTATGCCATGTTCTAGACTATAATGAACACTAAGCGCCAGTAAGGTAATAGTTTGCTGTAATCCTAGTTGTTCAATTAAAAGAAATCATCTGAAAAATCTTAGTAGTATTATTACGCATGCTATTTGTATGAAATCTAGGAACATGCTGATTTCTTCTACTTCATGGTTATTCTTCTGAATGATGTTAGCTATGCGAGAATCTTTCAATAGTGCTCCTCATACTCTTATATGCTTTCTCATTATGTCTGTATGGTCTTCCACGTTTAGGTTTACGTCTATTTTTCTTGTTGATGTCTATGTTTGTCTTTATTCCTCTATGCTTAGGGTATTCTCTAATCTCACTATTTAAATGTTTAACAAACATTTAAATAGTTTTCAGACAAGTTCAAGGATAAATTGAAAAATCGATGTTTTGAAATTTTTAACTAAATAAGTCACAAAAAATCAAAAAATCAGTTATAGTCATATAAGTGAGGTCATGATCACTCTCTAGTAGATTTAAAAATTTAGAGTTAGTATTTTTGTTTTCTAGATACCTAGGTAACAATTTCTCAGATATAAGTCAATAGCAATTATTTTTCTAACGTGACAGCTATGTACTATTGAAGATTTAATGGAACTTTACACTATATATTTGAAATTATCTATTTGAATAGTTCATTATTTAATAAACTATTTATCATGTACATGCATAACAGCTTTTTCATCATTTAAAAATATTTATGTTGAAGAAGCTAAATTTATTTATTATGGAAGAAGAATCAAATAAAGAGGACATATTTAGGAAACTTCAAGAATTAGGAGGAAACATAGTAGCACAAATTGAAAGTGGAGTCTTCCCTAAGATATCGATCCCAAGTCGAAATGTTAATAACATTGTGTATGATGAAAAATTAAGGCAGTATATACTTGGCCCTCAGAAAGTGATAAGAAGTGCTGGTAACATTAGACTTATCAAGCCTCTTACACAACTTATATGGACAGCATGGTTTTCATTAAGATTGTTAAGGGATGGAAAGAGCTTTACTTTGAGAGAACTATACTATCAATCAAAGAATTTTCCAATTCTTGATTTTGAAGAGCAAAAGGAGTCTGACGAAATTGTAACTGATCTTGAAGCATTACTTGGAGTACCTCGTGAAGAGTTTGGACTCACCCCTAAAGAAAATAGTAAAATTTTTGGAGATATTGATATTGAGTATAAAGTACCAGTAAAATTTAAAGGTAAAATTGAGAACTTAATGACATCACCTGATGGAAAGGCAATAGGTATGTCTATAGCAACAGCGAAATTCTTGAAATGTAGAGCGAAAATGGTCATAGCTATTGAAAAGGATGGAATCTTTAGGAGATTTATAGAAGAAGAAGCTTATGAGAAATTTAAGGCTATACTTATTGATACTGCTGGTCAGGCTCCACGCTTTGCTAGACTTTTAATACGAAGATTAAATCAGGAACTTAAGTTACCGGTATATATTCTCACAGATGCTGATCCTTGGGGAGTACATATTGCAGGGGTTATCATTTCAGGTTCTGCAAACGCAGCTCACATTAAAGGACTTGTTACCCCTGAGGCAAAATGGATTGGGTTATGGGCTACAGATATTAAGAAGTATAAATTACCAACACTCCCTATGAAAGAAAGAGATTTAAAACGACTTGAAGAGTTAATGCAAGATAGAAGATACCATTCCGATTTTTGGAAAAAACAGTTAAGAGAGTTTAAAGAATTAGGAAGGAAGGCTGAGCTGGAAAGTTTAAGTAAACATAGCTTATCTTTTATTGTTGATGAATATATACCTGATAAATTAGAAGAAATTAGTTAGTACATACACCCCTTTCTTTCCACTGAAAAAATAATCATAAAATTATGAGTAATAATTTACTCCCAATATTTTGTTTAAGTTAATATTTATCATGTTATTATAAATATATTTATAATAACATAAAAATATAAAAATATTATTCTAATTTTCAGTGGAAAGAAAGGGGTGTATGTCACTTTGTATAGTATTTAAGGTTTACCAAAACCTAAATATACTCTTAAGTATTACTATACATCGGGATTTTCTTTGTCTGATAAGCTCTCATTAATATTCAAGAAAGCCTTAACATCTAAAATATTTAAAAATAGAGAAATTTTGAGACCTGACTATATTCCTGACGAACTTCCTCATCGAGATGAACAAATCACAAAACTTGCTGAAATATTGGCTCCTGCTCTAAGAGGATATCGTCCATCTAATGTATTCATTTATGGTAAGCCCGGGACAGGTAAAACAGCTGTTACTAAATATGTCCTAAGAAGACTTGTTTCTGAGGCTATAAACATTAACTCCATTGTAAGAGATATCTACGTTAACTGTCGTGACCGTTGCACTAACTACAGTGTTCTTGAAGGTATTTGCTTAGGATTAGGAAAAGAAGTTCCTTTTACAGGTTTAAGTATTCCTGAACTTTTTAGACGTACTCTTCTTGCACTAGAGTCTATTGAAGGTCTAGCAATTCTTATTCTTGATGAAGTTGATTCGCTTATTAAAAAGAGTGGTGATGATATTTTATACCAACTAACAAGAACTAATACTAATCTTCGTAAAAGCAAACTTAGTATTATTGGGATTACAAATGATTTAAAATTCATGGAGTATTTAGATTCAAGAATTCGTTCGGGACTTGGTGAAGAGGAGATATTATTTCCTCCTTATAATGCTATGGAACTTGAAAATATTTTAAGTAAAAGAGCGCTTTCCGCCTTTTATGAAGGTGTCTTGTCTTCTTCTGTAATACCACTATGTGCTGCTCTGGCTGCTAGAGACTACGGTGATTGTAGAAGAGCCTTAGATCTTCTTAGAATTTCTGGCGAAATCGCCGAAAGGGAAAATTCTCCTATTGTTGAGGAAAAACATGTCAGAATGGCCCAAATTGAAAGTGAGCATGACAAAGTAGTTGAGGGCATTGCTACACTTCCATTACATACAAAACTTGTACTGATAGCCATATATCTTATTGAAAAATCAAAGAAAAATGTAACAATAACTACTGGTGAAGTTTATAATGTTTATAAAAATTTATGTAAGAAAATATCCTTTGATTTTGTAACACAACGTAGAGTTAGTGATTTAATTAATGAACTTGATACTCTAGGATTAATAAATTCAAAACTAATAAGTATGGGTCGCTACGGAAGAACTAAAATTATTAAGCTTGCTGTTGAAGAGCGATCGTTAAAAGAGGCATTAAAAGATGATGTTAGATTACAAAGTATAATAAGTCAACTAACTGATTTGTAATATGTTTGCTTGATAACTTGTCTTCAGTTTATAGAAGAGCATATAGTATTTCATTATCTTAGGTCTTGAGGGATATCCCCTTCCACACGGTCTATTGAAGCAGTTATAAGCTTAATATAGTCTATGAAACTTTATACTAAATAATTTAAGGAAAGATTAACTCTATAAACACATCAATTACAGGTTGACATAAGCGTTAAACATAAAACAAAACATAAACGTTTAGCTAAATTATATAAAACTCTTAGTAAGTATTCTTAAAGGATCACTTAGATCGATAAGTATTGCTTTTCCAACTGTCGGAATTATTCCCATCATTTTCTGATAAGTACTTACATTTTGCCATGCACTACAGGATATTAATGAAGTATTTCTATATATTGCATAATCAAATACATGTATATGGCCTGTTATAAATACATCCGGTACATCATCTATAACAAGTAAATCTTCCCTTAATGGAAATATGGGTGTTTTTTGACCATATATTGGTGCTAAATGTCTCATTTTTAATATTCCCTTTAATGCTCTTGTAGGATTACTAAATGTTGCATTTGGTAGTGTCGTAAGTAAATCATCAAGACTTCTTCCATGTGATATTAAGAATAAAACACTGTGAATAGATACTAGTACAGGATCGCTTAGCATATGAATGTTTGATTTCTCATATAATTGCTCAGCATAATTTCTAAAAATTGGTGGTGCTGGAAGGGTTGGTCTGGTTGCATCATGATTTCCAGGTATCATTATAATTTCTATCCATTCAGGAATTTCATCTATTAGTTGAAAGGCCCTTTTATATTGTGCATATATATCCCTTATTTGCAGTTCTTTTTCTTGTTCAGGATATATTCCAATTCCATCTACTAAATCTCCAGCAAATATCACATACTTTATTCGGTCTGTTATTTCTCTTTGATTGTTATTTTCATTTTTAATCCAATTTAGCATTTTTTTGAAAGAAGCTTCTAGAAATAATTTGCTTCCTATGTGTGTATCACTAATTATTAATGCATATATTTTCTCTACACTTTTATTACATTTTCTATCTAATGGTATATCTGGGAGGGCTATATCTATTGCATAAAGCTTCTCATTCCATACTTTTCCTATAACACATACTATTGAATCGAGAGTTACATACTGCATCCTCATTTTTAAATCTTCAGAAGTTACTATTACCTTTATGTTTGCTTCTTCATCTTCAAGCTCAAATGTAACAATATTTCCCCTTTCCCTAATATCTGTAACTATTCCTATAACTCTAACTTCAGTTTGAGCTGTGTAAGCATCAGAAATCTTTATTGTTTGAATTCCATTTTTAACGTATATCTGCCTTATTTTTTGCAGCCTACTTCTGAAATACTTAACAAAATCATCAATACTATTTCTGCAAGCTATGTTGTTAGTTATACATTTCCTAACTTTAATATCTGAGTTGATTTCTTTTGCATATGGTCTTCTTAACTTTTTAGGTGTTACTTGTGTGGTTGTAACATTTACTTCACGTGAATATTTTTTTAAAAGCTCCAAAGTCAATATTACAGGAGGATTACCGTCTCTTTTAATATCAGTTATTATCTGTTCAACAGCCTCCAAGGGTTTCTCCAACTTAATTAGGAAATCTAAGGCTTCTGGTGCCAAACACATACCCTCCATAATGAATCTTTCAGTAATTTTTTCAATTTTCTCCGTCATGAACTCACCATAGCAATATAACTAATATTAAATTAGGTGAACTATAAAAATATCTAAACCTTATTAGAATGGAGCCGGGGTCGCCTAGTGGCTAGGGCGATGGCCTCGAGATCATTTCATAGTTCAGGGTTGAACTAGTAAGCCATTGGTCATTATGACCGCGTGGGTTCAAATCCCACCCCCGGCGCTAGTATTCTGAAAGTTTTCAGTTAACAATTAATGGTTCGTGAAATTTTTATACATATTTATCTTATGTTATCTCTTGTTATAATATTGAATTTGTAGTTTTCAAAGAATTTTAGAGTAATCTGAATAAACCATTAAGAAATTTGGGCGTCAACTTAAATAATAGAGTTTAGGCAGATTCACAGAGAACAAAGTATAAAAAGTTTCATGAATCATCATAACTAACTACTAATAAATTGGATACATCTTGAATTACTATAGTTAATTGAAAACTTATCTAAAGTCATAGTTCTACTTATTATTTACTATCATAAAGTGGGATTTCTTTAAAGCCTAATTTTTGGTACTCTCTAACAACTCTTGGTTGTCTACTATTTGTTATGGACCGGGCGGGATTTGAACCCGCGGCTTCGGGTCACAATACTGAACTCCCGCATGCCAAGCGGGCGCTCATTCCAAACTGAGCTACCGGCCCATCACTCAGCACCCCAAAATTCAACTCAGCCTAAATAGCTTTAAGCAAATAGTAGTATTTAAAGTTAATGATATCTAGCAAGGATACTGTTACTTTTAGATTTTTGAGGGGCTTTGAGAAGTTATTCTTTGGAGGTGATATTAATAGGTAAGCTTCTCAAAGCCCTAAGAGATAAAGGAGTTTTCAGATAAGGTTTCGCTTAAAAGAAGCTAAGGGCATGTATTCCCTACATGGCTGGGCTTAGTTATAGGGATATTGCTTACGTCTGTCGGGTTGTTGATGTGAGCCATGTATTGGTATGGCATTGGGTTC
>JAWBQF010000033.1:0-27348 GCA_038845975.1 Methanomethylicia archaeon | reverse complement strand
AATTATCTTTTCTAGTTTTGCTCTTCTCTTGCTGTATTCATTGAGCTGTTGATTATTTAGCTTATCTCTTGCTCTTTGTTTCCTCGGCTCAGAAAGTCATAGTAGAACTTAAGCTCTTAGAAGCTCTTAGATGATTTAAAGCTAGGCTTTTCTCTCTCAGCTTTCTAAGAGTATTTTAAGTTGATGTTGTGGGAGAATATGCCTGTTCTATGCTTCAAGTAAGCGAAGATCCTTCCACGAAGTTTCCCTCCATTTGTTTGATTCTCTTGCCCAACTCAATGTTCAATCCCTTCCTCAAGCCAAGAGGCTTTACACCTTATCCTTAGCTTATTTATGCATTTAAGTACTTTTGAAGGAAAGCCTGGTCGCTAAGGAGCTCCTGGCAGGTCCTTATCTCTACAAGCTCCTAGTATCAACATCTATGACAGCATAAACCCAAACTTCTTTAAGCTTGAGCAATCTTCATCTATAGCTATGGTTAAATACTGTTTTGGCTTCCCCATTCCTTAGCTTCCAAAATAGCTCTAAACCCCAGCACCACTCTTAGATTACTGGCAAATTCCAAAAGCTCAAGAAGCCTAGAAGCTTTCCTACAAGAGCTCAGTATCAACCATAGTAGAAAAGCCTTCACCTTCAGCTCAATCGGCTTTCTATCCCCTTAAATATTTAAGCTCCCAGCCCAATCTATTAACTGGGCTGGAATCTCCATAATATTAATTACCCAGCCCAACTTTTATCCGGACAGAACCAATGCAGATTCCCCATCTTACTTTATATATGGCTTTAAGGTTAGAGTTACTGAAAAGACTAGTGAAAGAACGATTAGAATTATGAACTTCTTCCTTACATTAAGGAGCAGCTAAAGAAGAACCCTAAAAGGGATGATCCAGAATCTTTTCTATTCGTTACCAATTCTAGATATAATAAATTATACAATTGGATACCACTATCATATGAAGGCATATACTATGTTCTTCAAGTTGATAAGGAAAATACTGGAATAAAGAAGAGCATTCATACACACATATTCAAGCATAGCAGACCATCTGGCACAGAAGATCTAAATCTGTCTTGAGAAGGTTTGTAGACTAGACTGAGGACTCAACCATGCCGTTGTTGACGATTTCAGCTCTAATTCTTTGATAAAATTGTAAAGGCCTCTCCCTTCAAATCAGAAGCCCAGAAATATCTCTATAAGACACACGAGGTTTTTCAGTAACCTAAAAACTCATTGTACTTCCTTACGCCTTTATTTCATCTTTCTAAATACCATGATGGTACATAACCAAAATTGCTGTACATTTCTTTGAATTTTCGCGGAGACTATAGTGTGCTGAAATCATGTTTGTAAAACTCTTAAGATGTCGGTTAAATGTTTAATAGATTTCGAAACCATAGAGACAAGTTATTGTGTTAAGATAGTTGTTAATATTCCAAACGTCATACACCACCTCTTGAACCTTACATAGAAGATTTTTGTGGCAATGCTGAGACTTTAAAGGTGGAAGTATTAAACATGGCTATATACCATACCTAAACTCCCTCGCAAGATTTAAATATTGTAGCTTTAATCCAAAGCGGGGGTACTATTGGTTAATATTATTGTTCTAGTTAAGCTAGCCATAGATGTTGGTCAGCTTCGAATAGATCCATCAACAGGTAAACCCTACATCGAAGAAGCACCACTAAAAATAAGCGATATAGACAGAATGGCCATAGAGGAAGCTGTAAGAATAAAGGAGAAACATGGAGGCAAAATAACATCAATCTCAGCCCTAACATGGGGTCCACTTACCAAAAGAGCATCAGAAGCCGAAATGCCCCTAAGAGAAGCACTAGCCATGGGAGTTGATGAAGCAATACTCATAGCAGATGAAAAACTCCTACAAGCAGATACAAAAACAACAGCAAACGTAATAGCAGCAACAATAAAAAACATCGGTGGAGCAGACCTAATCATAGCAGGAGAAGGAACAATAGACGGATTCTCAGGAGTAGTAGGAGCAAGAATAGCTGCAGAACTCAACATACCACTCATCACATATGCTAGAAAAATAGAACTAAAAGGAAACATAATAACAGCGGAAAGAGACCTAGAAGACTACATCGAAATAGTAGAAACAACAACACCAACAGTAATAACAGTAACAAGAGAAATAAACGTTCCAAGACTACCAACACTACTCCAAATAAGAATGGCAATAAAGAAACCACTAAAGAAAATAACACTAAAAGAAATAGGAGTAGAAGTAGAACCAAAAATAAAACCATTCCTAATAGAAGGAGTAAAAGTAAAAAGAAAAAACATAATGATAGAAGGAAAAACACCAGAAGAACTCACAGAAAACCTAATCAAAAAACTAATAGATGAAGGAATAATAACCCCAAAAAGGTGAAACCATGAAAATACTAACAGTATCAGACATAAACACAGGACTAGAACTACTAGGATTCGCAGAAAAAATATCAACACTAATCCCACAAGTAAAAACAGAAACACTAATAATAGGACAATATACAGAAGAACAAGCAAAAGAATACATAAAAAGAGGAGCAGAAAAAATATACATAGCAAAAGAAGCAGACATAAAAGACCCAGAAACAACAACAACAGCAATAATAGAAACATACAACCAAACAAAACCAGACATAATAGCAATAAGAAGTACAAAAAACACAAAAGACGCAGCAGCAAGAACAGCCCAACAACTAGGAATAGGAACAATATCAGACATAGCAAGAATAGAAACAAAAAACGGAAAACTAATATTCATAAGAATAATACTAAGCGGAAAAGCAACAGCATACCACGAAGCAACAACACCAACAATAGTACTCATACCACCAGGAAAATACGAACCACCAAAACCAACAGAAAAAACAGGAGAAATAATAAACATAACAACAAAAACAGAGAAAAAAACAAAAACAATAAAAATCGAAGAAAAAAAGAAAGCAGCAGTAAAACTAGAAGAAGCAGAACTAATAATATCAGTAGGAAGAGGATACAAAACCAAAGAAGACCTAAAAATAGCATTCCAACTAGCAGAAACAATAGGAGCACAAATAGGATGCTCAAGACCAATAGCAGCAGACCTACGTTGGCTAACTGAAGAAGCATGGGTGGGTCTGAGTGGTCATAAGGTTAGGCCGAAGATGTATATGGCTACAGGTATTTCAGGTCAGATGCAGCATATTGCGGGGATTATGGATGCTGGTATTGTTGTTGCTATTAATAAGGATCCTAATGCTCCTATATTCCAGTATGCTGATTATGGTGTTGTCGGTGATCTCTACAAAATCGTACCTTTACTAACTAAGCGTTTATCGGAAATTCTAAAATAATCCCCTAATTTTTATATAAACAAATTGGATGTAGGGGAGGGTATGTTGAACTCCTTAAACTTTTCCTTAGCTGTTTCTAGGAATTCCTCTAGTATTTGGATTGGTAGCTTCCTACATTTATAGTTTTGATAGTATTGCTTTGCTAGTTTTACTGTTTGATCTCTTAATTTCTTTTCAATACTTCTTATTTCTCTCCATTTAGCTAGGAACTGATTAGCTCCATGTTCATTTGCATGTAATAGTATTTTTCTTCTACACTCTCTTGCAAAGTGTTGTAGCTTTATCTCTCGAATAACTTGAATACAAGTTTCTCCACATAGTTCACAACTATTTATTTCTTGACGATTTGTCCGGTCCAATTGTATTAGGCCTGTATATGTTAATGCTTTTTTAAGTTGATTTATCCACTTCTTCTTTTTCTGAGCATATTCACTAAAACCGATACGTGGATATACATAATCACCCCATAATCCTCTATAAATTTTATAGGAGAGATGTCCATCTGTTTCTAGAACTCTAGCTATGAATTTTAGTAGTACTTCTTCTGGTAGAAGCTCTTTAAGTGTTAGCGGTTCTAGGAGGAAGCTGAATGATGGATGTAGTGTAAATATTAGTGTAAATCCGTATGGCATGTGATTTGCTACTTCTGGCTTTGTAACTTTATGTGCTAATAGTATTATGCTTTCCGTGTATTTTTTAAATGTTGTGTAGTAGACGTTTAGTGTGCATATGTTTGGGGATGTGACTGAAACTCGGATATTATCTCTCCATTTGAAGACGTAGGCGTCTGTTAGAGCTAATCCCTTCAGCTCTGTTTGCCTCTCTAGTGTTTCTGTGAATGGTGTTTTACTGTACTTAGTGTTACGTATTTTTAGGAAGAGTGCTGGTTTTAATCTTGGAATATTGTTTTTCCTTAGGGTTTTTGATACTGTTTCATGTGATATTCTGAATCTTTTAGCAATCGCTCTTTCCGAGTATCCCTTCCCATATAGATTAATTATGTCATTTTCCAGTGCATCTATTCTCTTCTTAATATTGTTTTCCATCAATATTCGGCTAGCTGTTTTCGGACTGATTTTCATGATTTCAGCTATTTTATGTTTTGGGCATCCTTCCCTGTATAGCTGGATTATCTGGTTAATATCTACTATTTTCCTGTTTCTCAGTATTCTTATACTCATACCCATCTCCCTCACCCCCTCTTCATCGCTGGTGGAGATGGGTATTCATCGTCTCCGACTCTATGATTCTATAGATTCTATAGACTCTTTAGTGTATGAGGGCTGCCATCCTGCTTCCCCCATACCGCTTCATCACTTATGCTGGATGGCTAGATTACTAGCTACCTCCCCCTTCCCATCACCCTCTACTACTTCATTGCTGGTGGGAGAGGAGGAGGTTTAGGAGGTGAAATAAAAATTGTTTAGTTTTTCAACCCCTCCCCTACCTACATCACTATTAGGAGCCCATCATAAAACCATTATTTTAAAATAGGTTAATGAGTTTAGCAATTTGCGTAGTTTATATTGTTTATCAAATTTCCTAGTAGGAGTAATGTGAATTAAGTTTTTGAATGGTTAGCAAGAGTTTTACGGTTTTAATAATTAAGATATAACGTAAGAGTTTGTTGCTTTACTCTTTTTTTAATAAATTTCCATAAGGCTTTAACTGATGATTTTTCAAAGATACTATCTAAGTATTTTTCATATGCATGTTTATCTGTAGATAAGAGAGAGAATGCTTTCTCAGCTTCTTTTTCTAGCACATATTTATTGTGGACGGCTCTAGCTTTCCAGTCGCTCCAGAGAAGTTTCCTGTTGGTTTTACATATTTGGCATGTACATTGTAGCAAGGTGTAAACATCATCATCGTTGAGGTGTACAACTCCGAACCTTGCATCTCCTCGTCCAACATATCTTTCCCCTCTTTCTGGAAGAATTATTTTACCATATGCTGCTTTTCTTCTATGCCCACTAGAATCTATACTATTAGCACCGATATAATAGGCTATGTGGAGAGTTAATGGAGAGGATCCTAAGCCCGTTAAGTGAATCTTAAAGTTTGTTTTAGATTTAATTATTTGTATTGCCTCAATTATGAAATCAAGGTTTCTTATATTTAGCTGGCGGTCTCCGAAATATCCCCTATAATGTGTAAAATCCATGGATACAATAGTGCCTATAGCTACCATGTTAGAATCTACGTATTTCTGAAGCCAGTTAATGTTTTATTTTCCAATAAAAGACTCTATAACCAACTGTATAACCTCCTTGAAAAACCACCAGAAGGTATTTCTATTCATCCTCAAACAGCCTCTGCTATTCAGCGACAACTCGATACTTTTAGACGAGACGTTGTTGACAGCTATGGCTTGATTGGAAAAACACGTGAGCCTTTCACTTGTTCGACAGTTGATGAGCTTGTCGATAAGGGTGGAATGGTGGTTATTGATTTTACAGTTGCAGGTGCACCAGGGTATCCGCTCCATTTAAAGCAATTTATAGTCTATTATATAGCCTATGTTTTATTCAAAAGATTCATTGAATATAAAACAATGCCGGCTAAGCAAAAATCTTTACTCTTTATTCTTGAAGAAGCTCAAAATTATTCTCCTAACTTGGCCGAATATAAAATTGGTTATTCATTAGCAAGAGATGTTTTGCAACAGATTGCAACCCAAGGCAGGAAGTTTGGTTTATGCCTTTGTTTACTTACACAACGCCCCTCTTACGTCGACCAAGTAATACTCAGTATGTGCAATACATTCTTTATTCATAGAATAGCGCCAGGAGATGAGCTATTTGTAAAACGAGTAACGGGAGGTTTACCTACATCTTTAGAAAGAAAACTTACAAGGCTGGATGCTGGTGATGTTATAATAACTGGTCAAGCTATTAAGAGTGGACTTCCTATATTGGCTCATATTAGGAAAGGAATTGATAGAAAAGTTGAGCAAAAGGCAGGAAAAGTGGAGATTGCTCCTGGCTTACCCTCATATGAATTAAAAGAAGTTGATGTATAATGTTAAATATTAAAGAAGAGGGTTCAGAAAATTTTGTTCATGCGCCAATTAAAAGTTTACCAGTAACTGGAGTACCTGTAGCTGGAATTAGGAAGTATGCTGAGCTACCATGCCGTGCCCAAGCAGAAAGAGATTTGTTCACTTTCATAAGTTCATGCCTTAATGCCGAAAAAATTTACGGTTGTGTTATTAAGGCTTGGTGGGGAGAGGGAAAGACAGATGCTTATGAGAACTTCATTAAACCTATGTTGGAAGAGAAAAAAATACTGACGTACGACGTCATTGCGACAACTATTGCACGAGTATTGGAGAAAAGACAAAAAGAAGGAGTAAGCGATTCGGTTGTTTGGATTGCTTTTTTAGCCTCCCTTTTTGATGCTGTATGGGAAGAGAGGAAATTAGATGGGGAAGCGGAGCTTTTTAGGAGAAGTGATGAAGAAATAAAATCAGACCCTCAATACATAACAAGAGTAGTTAAGCAACTTATGAAAAAAAGCAGTAAGATCTTTTTCTTTATCGATGAATTAGAGCAGCTTGAGAGACTTTCTGTTAGAGAAGATTTTCTATTAGGAGTTAGGGGCTTATTCGATCAAGATAAAGAAATATTGCGTGGCAATATACATCTTCTATTGGCATGCACTCCTGATGCTTTTAATAGGATAGTTAGGTCATCTGCCCAAATGGGCGGATTACTAGAAAGGCTTACACTAATTGATTTACCACGTCCTTCAATAGAAGAGGCTGTGAAATTCGTGTACGGACTAATCGATTATATTTATGAAGGTAAATTACCTGAACAACATCCATTTATTAATACAGGGCCAGCCTATGCTATAATTTATGCTGGGCATAGAAGTCCAAGAAGTATGATTAAAACTCTTCAGCACGTTATAGAATACGCAAAACATCAAGCATCGGAATCTGGAAAAGAGGGTTACTTAAAAAGAATAGATGGATGGGATATAATTAATGCACTTAAAAATTATAACTTACCGATTTTTGGCACACAAGCTTTAGCTTTGGATGGAGATATTTTACAAAAGGTTACAAATGTTTTAAGCGTAAAGAATGATGAAGAGAAAACTAATTTATTAAATAAACTCATTCAATTGTTAATAGGAGAGCCAGTTCCACATTCTTTAAAAGAGTTAAGCCAAAGGCTAAACATTTCAGAACATAGAATAAAAGAGTACATAGGCATAGCAAACAATAAAGCAGAAGAAACAAAATTATTAAATGGATTTTTAATCCTTCATTTAGCAGAATCATCTAAACCTATTGAGGACATTAGTGAAGATTTAAAAAATTATTTTATTTCTTTTGTTTTTACTAATAACTCCAGGATTTTTAAGATGAAAACTTTCCTACCTTTAAATTATCGGATCTTAATGAATATATGTCCAGAACTTGATTTAAATTCAGCTCAACGGATTTCGCGAAAAATTTCACCTTACTCTACGGGGGAAGATTACTATCTTATATCGCCTGAACTTATCCAGCATATCTATCCAAACCCAGAGTTCCTGGAATTGGATTTTATTAAAGATAAAAATATACGACTAGAGCTATGGAAAAAGGCGTACGAAATGATTAACGAAAGAGGCGCCTTATCATTGTGCGAAGAGTCACTATTAGATGCGCTAAAGAGCTTAAAAAGTCCTGGTCGAAGAATATGAAGGGGCCTCTTAAGCTTGAAATTGAGCATCCCATCGACCCAACAAAATCTCTACCATTAACGGTTTTAATAGATGTAAAAAGGGGAGACTTACACGTGAAGATGTTAAGGTGTTCTCCGAAGAGATTCGACGGCATGGTGTTCACTTAATGTTAATAGTTACAGATCGTGAACCCCAACCAGAGGCTTTAGAAGACCTTTCGTTTTTGCCACAAGCTGTTTTAGTTTTAGCAGAACATAGAGATTTAGTTAAATTGTTAGTCATCTCGCAAGCGAAAAGGAAAGGTGTTGAAATAGATTCAAGTTTACTTTTGCGTGCTTACGAGAACATACTTGAAAAATTCAATTTTAATTCACGAATTGGAGAATGGATTAAAAAAATGGCGGAAAACGGTTATTTGCTTAGTTATGAAGGTTTTATTGAAAGGACAGCGTTAGCATGTCGGTTTTTTATCAATACAATTGGCACACCTCTAACGCTACAAGAAACTTGGGAAAAATTGGAAGCTAAAGAATCTATTACCGTTCGGAGTAAAGAGCGAAATAATACCTGATATGGGTTTAGATGACCTAAAGAAACAAGTGGAAATACTTAAAGACTATGGATTTTTGAAAGAAGATGCTGGAAAGTTGATAATTCAACAACATCCAAGTGAGAACCGCATTATAGAGCTGCTGGAATATTATGGTGGAATTACCACGAAGCCTACATTAACAAAACATTTTATATTTAGAGAAGTTGCTTCAAGAATTTTCGATTCACTATTAGACCATATGAAACGTAAACTATTATTGTCAGAAGAGCGTGGTGGCATCAGCCTTCTAAAGCTTTCTGAAGTAAAGGAGTTAAGAGAAAGTATTGTTGAGAGTTTTGAAAAAAGAAAGATGCTCTGAAACCATATGCTTCCTTCGCAAACATCTTGACATGGAAAAAGAAAGGATGGCTATTAATCTCATTGTTTGAAGTCGAAAGGACTATAGAAAATTTATTAAGTGAAATAGCAGTAACAGACAATCCTGACATTATTAGATCTCGCACTTTTATCATTAAAGAGCTAGTAGAGTGGTACGAACATTATGTTGATAAAATTATTTCTTCCCATAAAAAAGGTGAAGAGATTGCCGAAAGTTTGAATATGGAAATGAGTGAACTTCAGCAAAGATTTAAAGAAGTACTTAATAATGTAATAAAGTCAACGAAATTAAGCGGGTTACAAGTTGAACTCCGTGAGTTAACTGAAATCGCCGCAGAATTGGAAGAAATTAAACACCTTTTGACTTCCAAAGAATCTCAAGAAGACTTGGAAGAAATGATTAAACCATTGGCCGGCGACAAAGACTCAGAAGATAGTTATCGAAAAGAAAAATTGTGGACTGATATTGATGAAGAAATGGAGGCAAAAGAAGGAGTTAAAGGAGAATGGGCTGTAGTAAAGTATGTATTACTCAAGAAAAAAGCAGAAGAGATTCGAAAAAGAGCCAATGATCTTAATCTCATACTTAATTCATTGGATGAGTTGACGCAAAAGTTAGTGGACCTTACAAATGCTTTCTTAAAATTATTTAAGGATGAGTCTAAATGAGTCAACTAAAACTTGCCCCCTTTTTTTAAACATTTCGAAACGAATTGCGGAAACTATAGTAAGCAGATCACCATTTCCACTTAATGTAAATGTTATTAACGTAACAGATCTTCAACAAGTAATAGGCAGACGTGTAGAATTTTTACAAACTGAAATTGAAAAAGCGAAAAATGCAAAAACAAAAATACATTCCTTGTATGAAGTTGAACAAAGTCTAGTTGACACGCTTAAAAAGCTGGAATCTCTTAAAATGTTTTATGAAAAATTTTGGGAAGAAAAAATTCCTCAAATTTTAAGTGAGAAAAGGAAGGAAATTGCACAAAAATACGAAGAGACTCTAACAACTCTTCAAGGAGAAATAGATAATTTTCGAGATTTTGATAAAATTGCTGAAAAAAGTGAGAAAACTCAATTGAAAATAGGAGAACTTAACAAAAAAGCTCAAAAACTTTTTCCTCAATATGAAGAGTTATTTGAGAATATAAAACGGTTGTTAAAAGCTGGCTCCATGTTTGTAGAAAGATTTAAAAATAATGTCCTCCCTAAATTGGAGAAATCTGATAAACATAAAATTGAATCCGTGCTTGAGTCCTTCGTAACCCTCTATGAAGGAGCATTAGCTTGGCTTGATGAAATGCTTAACAATATTTCAGAAAAGGGCACTCATATTTCGGATTTGCCAAAAACCCATAAAACTATATTTGAAGAAGAACGCAAATTAAGAGAGGCTTTAATTAAGGAAATAAAAGACTTACAAGAGCAAGAAACGTTAATTCTAATGAAAATAGTAGAAACTTCAGCCTCTCGAAGGACTTCTTGGCTTCCTCTTACAGAAGCTTGTAAAATAGTAGCACAGCAAATAGGCATACCATCTGATAAAGCAAAAGAAATTATTATGGATATTTATGAAAAGGGATTTTTATCTGTTGCTATAGGATTTTAGACGGAAATTTGCTATTATATTCTCTGAAGATATGACATGTCCAAGTTAAATTTAAAACTTGACGGAAAATAAAAGTATAGAATCAAAGCATACGATCAGTGTAAGGAGTCTGTTATGAAAATCATACCTTCACTTTGTTTTTATAATCCGAAAGAAGTTTATGAGGCTTTATCAAGGAACAAGGAAGTAAAAAAGTGGTTAACTTAGTTTGTGACTTAATATTTATTTCTCGTAATCTACATCATTCATATACAGCATTTTAGTATTTGGATGGGATATACAGTTTGGTTTAGCAAATATATTGAACTTTAGTTATGGAGCTATTTGGGGAATTGAAGCCTATTTCTCAGCACTCCTAGCGTTAAAGCTTGATTTAAATCTGCTTTTAGGTTTATTATTGGCTGGCTTTTTCTCAGTCTTGGTTGGATTACCGCCTATTATTGCATCACTTAGGCTCAAGCATATAGCTTATATAGCTATAGCTACCTTAGCTTATGGCGAAATACTAAGATTAATTGTGGTCGAATGGGATGAGTTAACTAGAGGTGTAAGAAGCTTATGGGGTATACCCCCATTTCCAACAATTCATATAGGAAACTTAGAGATAAACTTCTATGGATTTGATAGATCACCATTTTACTATTTATCATTAATAATATTTCTAGTAGTATTTCTTTCATTCATTAAGCTGCATAGGTCTAAATGGTATTATACTTTAAAAACAATAAAAACAGATGATATATTAGCTGAAACTTTAGGAATAGATGTTATTAGGAGTAGATTACTATGTTCCATAATAGCTCTATTTCTAGCAGGGATTGCAGGAAGCCTTTATGCTCATTACATACAAGTTCTAACTCCAAGCATGATGGAGGTCTCTACCTCTTTTGAACTATTCCTAATGGACTTGCTTGGTGGTGCTGGAACAGTTTTAGGCCCAATTTTCGGTTCATTTATCCTTATTTTTGTACTAGAAGCACTACGAGTTACTGAGGAAATAAGATTTATCATATTTGGAGGTATGATTATATGTCTAATAATATTTCTACCACAAGGCTTAAGCGCATTACTTAAGTATTTAAAGAGATTATTAAAGTAAATATTAGGGAGTATGTCTTCAGATAACTTAAGCTTAAAACCAATTTTACATCGATTTACTACGCTATTTAATCTTTTATATTAAGCGTAATGTAAGATTAACCATTTATTTTTCACTTATGATATTTATATAAGTTAAAGTCTTTCAGCAACAGTTATTAGGTAGAATTACTTTAGAGTTTCTGATTCGTAACCAGCATTAAGGAGAATTACTTTCTCCATTATCTCTCCCTCTTCTTCAACGTTCCTAACCTAACTCTTACTCTAACCACTATACCCTATCCTTATTCTTTAAAGATCTTGATGAAACTATCTTTCCAATTCTTCTTCTCCATTTAGCCCATCTTATTTATTCAATTTTTACTTTAGGATGCTTGGCTGACTTTCTTTCTTTGTTATTTAGTTTATGTTGTTTCTGTTTGTATTTTAGGATTTAGTTGTTTTATTTTTTCTAGTTCTTCAGGTATGTGTATTAATAGGTATTCAATGTTTCTCGATTCAATAACTTCTCTTATTCTTCTTTCTCTCTGTGTTAGTGATGGTATTTTTCCACTTTTAACCTCAACAAATATTATTTTTTCAAGCTTCTCATCGCTTAATCCTTTAAACACTATGTAGTCTATGGGTGTACCTATAAACCTCAAGTCTTTAGGGTTTACTCCATAGTTTGAAAGTATAAGTATTGGTGCTAATTGTTCTCCAACTTTACCTATAATTGTTGATGTGCTTTTAGCTATAGCATCCATTCTTATCTTCTCCTCCTCTCTTTGCCTCCAATCCTCAAACATCATCTTAGCTTTCTCCTCTACCTTCAAATCATATTCCCTCCTTATATTCTCAATTTCCCTTCCTCTCCATTCTTCAAATATTTTCCTAGCTTCTATTGATACTTCCCCTTTAAGCTTTGAGTACTTTATGAATAGAATGATAATGACTATTAGCATTATAAATATTAAAATCCATTCAAACATCTATACCCCTACTAACATATTACCAGAGAAATATATTTTAATTGATAAATGGTTAGAAGTAACTTAACATATTAGTTTGATCGTTTAACTTTAGATAGGTATTTTTGTTCAAAAGGAATGTAATGAATGTGAACTATGAGTGGTAAACATGAAAGAAGAGGATAAAATAACTATTGAAGCACCTGATGGCTGATAAGGTTAGAAATGCATTATTAAGCGGTTAAATGAAGTTATTTGATGGAAGAAAATTAAGATGCGATATTACACTAAGGAAATTTGAGTTTAAAAGAGGCGATTGTGACATTGTTGGGTACGGCAAATAAGAAAATACTATGCATATGTTGGATGTAAATTAGACGATGATTTAGCAACTATCGGACATGTATTTGAGCAAACCCTCGGTTATAAATCCATAATTGCCGAGAATGGATGCAGATTTTAATTAAATTTCATGAAAAATATTAAAAGAAGAGTGGAAATGTTTTTCCTACAAAGACAGTTATCGATAATTTATTGATTATAATTAACCTTGGATATTTAGTTTCGAAACTTAAAGAATGTCTTCTTATCCCAAATATATTATGGAACTGTATGAACTCATCTGAAAACTCTTAGCAGTATTCATAATCGTCGGTAGGATGGAGTGGAGGATTATGCTCCATCAAGCAACGTTAAGTCAGAAGCAGTCCTCAAGATAATGGTTAGAAAAGTTGATTTTTATTGTTAAAATCTAGCGTTGTCTTTATATTCAGGAAAAAGCGCTTCAGGATCTTGGAATAATGGATGATAATTTAAAGGGAATGTAGCGCGCTAGGTTGTTGCTAAATTGATGTTTTCTTGTTTATTTTATGTGATGTTTGTTATTGTCCTGATTTTGTCCGGTTTTCCGTGTTTTACTGCTGTCAATGCAATGAGCAGCATGGTTATTATGCATAATAGGGCGTGTGTTAAGGTGTTTCTAGGCCTCTGACCTTATGGTTTTCTAGGCTTAAATGCTGTTTTAGCCTTGAAATGACCCTTTCTGCCGAAGCCTTATATGCGTAAAGCCTCTTCAGCCTTTCAGTTCCATGGGTTCTGAAGTGTTTGTCTACGCGTAGAAGCTCTGCGTCAACTGGCTTCTGGTTTGAAGGATATAGTATTATGGGTGTTATTCCACTATTGGAAATGTTTTTTCTGAGCCTTCTGCTTGAATACTGGAAATCAGCCACTAAAACCTTAATTTGGCCATTTGATGCTTTAACCATCTTCTCTAAAAGCTTTGGAGCATGTTTTTTCTCGTTTTCGTTTGCTGGAGCAACTAATGCAGCTAATGAAGCTCTGAATGGGCGTCAACAGCCAAATGAAGCTTGTAGCTAAATACAGAAGCGTCTCCGAATGTTCCAACTTTTTACCTTTATATTTAGCGCCATGTACGTGAGAAGAATCTTCAAAAAGCGATAACCCATACTTTTTAGCGATTTTAGCTTTGTGGCTTAATTAATTTTTGGTTTATTGAATCTTTAGTTTATGTATTGGTCTGTTGTTGATGAGTGTTTGATTATGCGTGGTGAGCTTCTTCTTAGCCTGGAATTTCTGAAGGCTATGATGTTGAGCTTATGGATTTGAATCGTGGTAAGGTTGGTCATCCCTTCAAGCTTACCGTTAGGTATGTTGAATTCCTTATGGTTGTACGTTATCTCTTCTCAATGCCTTACAGACAGCTTGAAGGCTTCACTAAGGCTTTGAACAGGCTTATCCCTTCCATCAGCAGACTACTCATGGATTAGGAGACGTATATTAACGCTTAACCCATCTTTATACGATTCGTTGAGGGTTTCCAACGAGCCAGTCACTATAGCCGTAGACTCGAGCGGTGTTAGCGTCCATAAGTCCGGCGGATGGGTTACACGCGTATATGGCAGAAGGAAGCACTACATCAAGATCCACTTCGCAGTAAACGTTAAGACCAAGGAGGTTTTAGCTATGGAGGTAACCACGGACGATTTCCACGACTCGGAGGCGCTACCAGCATTAATCAAGGATGCATCTAAGCTTAGGAGGGTTTCTGAAGCTGTTATGGATGGAGCTTACGATAATTCTGAAGCCTACAAGCTTCTTAGAGGGATGGGTGTAAAACCCGTCATAAAGCCTAGACGTAATGCTAGAGATGATAGAGGTCCTCCGGAGAGATGTAGGATGGTTAGGCTTATCGGAAGGATGGGTGATGAAGGATGGGCGGGGATGATGGGCTACGGTAGACGTTGAGCTGTTGAAACAACATTCTCAACATTCAAGCGTATCTTCGGCGATTACTGCATGGCTAAGGAGCTAACAAACATAGCCAAAGAGCTACAATAAAAGCATACATATACAACACAATCATAAACCTATAAACACAAACCTAACACCAAAACAAAGAGCAAACACACAACAATAATTAAGCCACAAAGCTATGGAGAGAATAATACATTAGGATAAAACTAAGCTATTCGATAACTACATACGTATATAAAGGATAAACGCAATAGTGAACATGTATCCATCTTATAAAACCAATAGTATAGCTAACAAACTGGATTACAAAAAGATAAAGCTAAGGAATTCATAGAAGATACAATACCAAAATAGAGGTGATAAAACATGCTTAAGTTAACAAGGCCCTTAAAGTGCCGATAAGCTTTTTAAAAGCAAAACTAAAATAATAGCAGCGGCCGTGGTCTAGTGGTTAGGACGGTGTGAGATTTTAATTCCGTAAGCCTCCCGAGCCACCGATCCCGGGTTCAAATCCCGGCGGCCGCATTTGAGTTCTTAAAATACTTAACGTTTTGTCTTCTGTTTTTTCCATGTATGAAAAATTAATTCTATTCTTAATATAGGTAAGAACTGATCGTTAGACCGGTAATTTGGCATTCTATTATATAATCTTGGATTAAGTAAGTGTTTATGAGATAAATAATGGTTATTATTTAATTACTACACTACCGTCAGGATTAAATACAACTCTTGGAATATTTGGAGAGAGACCTTTACGTTCTCTAATTTTTGCAATAATGTCGTGAAGCATGTTTTCAGGAACTGGAGACCATTTTAGAAATTCTGTAGCCCAAAACGCTTTACCAGAAGTTAAGCTTCGCATTTCAGTAGCAAGATCAAAGGTTTCGGCAACAGGAATTTCTCCTTTAACTGTATTTAAATAACCTGCTTGTTCAATATTAACTATTTTACCTCTACGAGTGTTCAAAACCTTTAGGACGCCAGCGATCTGCTCCTGTGGTGTTTTAACCTCAATTTTTAAGACTGGTTCAAGTAGTGTAGGGCGTGCAGAAAGAATGCCAGCAAATATTGCATCCCTAGTAGCAGGAATAATTTGAGCTGGACCACGATGAGCTGGATCTTCATGAACTACAGCATCAATAAGCTTTACTTTAATACCTCTGCACGGTTCTTTAGCTAGAGGGCCTTCATTCATGCACCATCTGAAACCATTAATAATATGATCTTTAATATCTCTTAGATATTGAATACCTTTAGAAATATCAACTAGCATATTAAAATGATCATCAATAGCCCAGATACCTCTAGCTTCATCTGTATCCCAATTAGCATACTCACGTAGAATTTTAGCACGTTCACGCCATTCCTGATCCTCAAAAACCTTGCCATCAGCTAGGAGTTTTAATGTTTCTTCATTTAGAGGTTCAACTATGAACATAACTCTATTATGTTTGTTAGGACTTTTACCTTCAAAAATATTTGAAGCTATTCGTACAGCTTCACGATACATAACAATAGGAGGACTTGTCTTTACTTCCAAACCGCTAGTACGCTGTTTCAAATCCCATAAAGCAATTTCTAAGTGAAGTTGCCCCATACCGCTAATTAAGTACTCACCTGTTTCTTCATTAATTTTAATCCTTAAAGTAGGATCTTCAATAGCCATTTTCCTTAATGTATCAATAAGTCTCGGTAAATCTTTACTATGAATGGGCTCAATAGCTATGGTAACAACAGGTTCACTAATATATCTTAAACGTTCAAATGGAATCATAGCACCTTTTAAACTAATATCAACAATAGTTTCACCAGCTCTTGCATGGTCTAGACCCAGAACAGCAGCAATATTACCAGCAGAAACTTTGGAGATTATTTCTCGATATGGACCCATATATAATGAAACTTGTAGAACTTTTCCATCCTCTTTAGCGCCTAATAAGTAAACTGTTTCACCCTCATAAACAGTACCGCTAAATACCCTACCAGTAGCAACTAATCCAGCATGGGGATCAACAATAGCTTTGCTTACACATATAACAGTAGGACCATTAGGATCACATTCTAGCATTGACTTACCGACATCACTATTTAAATCACCTTTCCAAAGTTTAGGAATTCTATATTTCTGAGCGATTTTAGGATTAGGAACATGATCAACAACCATATTTAAAATAGCTTCGTATAGCGGTAGTTCTTTAGCAAGTTCTTCAATAGCTTCTCCACCACGCTCATATGTTTCAATGATGTTACTAAATTTAAAACCTTTTTTCTGCATTATTGGTAAAGTAAATCCCCATTTATGCAGAGCTGCGCCAAATGCTACTTGTCCTTTATTAGGATCTACTTTCCATTCATTTTTAACACTAGGACTTGCATACATGTCAATGAGCATGTTAAATTCTTTAATGATATTTAGGAGACGTTGTAAAATCTCTTGAGATGAAAGACGCAGCTCACGAATTAATCGATCGATCTTATTGACATAAAGTAAAGGACGAACCATTTCCTCTAGAGCTTGACGAACAACGGTTTCTGTTTGTGTCATAACACCTTCAACAGCATCAACAACAACAATTGCTCCATCCATAACACGTAAACTTCTCGTTACATGACCAGTGAAGTCAACATGACCAGGGGTATCTACTAGATTTATAACGTATGGTTTTCCTCCTCTTTCATGGTATAGTGAAACATTTGCTGCTTTTACTGTCATTTGTCGTAATTGCTCTATTTCAACATAGTCTAATGCTAGTGCTTTTCCAGCTACTTTTGGCGATATCATACCAGCGGCTAACAATAGAGAGTCTGATAGTGTTGTTTTACCATGATCTACGTGGGCAAGTGTACCTATATTTCTTACTTGCTCCAAATTTGTCATGATTTTTTCTATCTCTTCTGTTTGCTTAAATTTGACCATTTGCATCACCTAATTGTTAATGCTATCCTAAAAATGGAATGCCATTTAAATTTATTGCTTATTAATATATGATGAATTTAGAGGTATTCATACTTACTACTAATAAATGTTAAGAAGTTGTAGAATTGAGATTATATAAATCCTTAAATAATTACGTTAATATCTAATGGCTTTGTTAACTTAAGCATGTTTTATCACCTCTATTTTGGTATTGTATCTTCTATGAATTCTTAGCTTTTATTTTCTTGTTAATCCATGTTTGTTTAGTATGTATGCTATTGACTTCATAAGTATTGATGCATGCTCATTACCGCATTTATCCTTCATGCACGGTATATAATTATCGAATAATCTAGTTCTATCCTTAATGTATTGTATTATTCCATCCATTAATTCTAACTTCTAAACTATATAATTCATGTTTTAATTTTAATATTCTACATGATGCTTTATAATAATGAGCTCCATCACTTAATACAACTATATTAGAACCGTAAATAGCTCTAATTTTCTTAAGGAATGCTAGAGATGTAAGTATGTTGCAGCATAAAAACCCATACATATAGAATCCTCCTCAATAATGGCTCGAATGCAACATAAACAATCTTACTCTTAAAACCTACTTACAATAGTATCATCAACCATAACAATCCTAACATCCCTCCTATCAAAATCAATAGAAGATTAAGATAAACCACAATAATATGGATACATAACCTAAAACAATAAACTAAATATCTGAAGCCATCCTAGATGAACGAAAATATATGTAAGCACCATAACAACTAGAGTAAATGGAGTTCTCTCCCTACAAACTTGATAACTTTAGACATACTAACACCATAAATAGGGGAACTCACAAATAAATCTAAAGTTAACAAAGCCGTGTCAACCATAAAAACCTTACTAAAGAGCTACGCTCAACATAAAAATTTATAAGTAGCCTCCTCATGGTTTCCTGAAGATTTGAATAGGTAGATGGAAAACATGGCTGAACGTAGTGAAAATAAGGAAAAAACTTCAAAAATGGAAGCGTTATGTGATGAAGAAGTTAATGTAAACATATGCACACATAACGATTTGGATGGTTATATATCCGCTGCGATTCTTCTTAGAAAATACCCTAATGCCTATCTATATTTCAGCGAACCGAATAAGCTTCATGAAACACTAAGCTCTCTTAATGAATCATGTAGAAATATAAGAAATGGTAAGCTGTTCATACTTGATATAAGCGCTCAAAACCAAATTATAAACATGGTTTTAAGAGAGTTAAAGAAATTGAGAAGCAAATTTAATATAGTATGGATAGACCACCATGTTACTTGGAGTCCAAATATAATGAGAAGTATTGAGGGAAATATAGATGAACTTATATTAAATATGAAGGCCAAATATAACGCTGAAATAGTGTATAGACTTTACAGTAGAGAGGATAAGTACTCATTAAACCTGCTAAACTTGCTTATGGGTAAAAGTGAGGATAAAGAATGGGATAATTACTGGAGAAGAGCTCTTGAGGGAGCTAAAACATATGATAAAGTCAATAGAACAATATATAGAAGATATGTTGTACAGAAACTAGCATTAAATGAAAAAAGCGAGGAAACTAATAGAATGTATTCTGAAGGAGTAAAAATAGCTGAGGAAACAATGAAATACATAAGAGATAAACCACATAGAGTAATGACTACAAGAATGGGGAGAAGATTTGTCATTGTAGATTTACGTAAATCTTATACATTAAATTACGATATACTAAGAAGAGAGATCGCAAAAAAATATTCAGCAGCATTTCTACTATTAATACAGAAAGGAGGAGATCTAAGTCTTCAAAGAGGTGTAGATAGTAGTAACATAGATTTCACAGTTTTAAGTGCTAAATTTAATGGCGGTGGACATAGGTATTCATACCATATAAGTGTAAAGATAACATTGAAAGATATTTTAAAGGCAATTATAAAGCTTAAAATGCCTAAAACAATATTCATCGAGAACTTCATAAAAACAATAATAGATGAAATGTAAAAATAATTTTAACTTCCAGTAAGTTCTAGTAATGCTTTCCTTAGCTTTTCAAATGTAGACTTAAGCATCTCAGGGATAACTTTAGTATTAGATATTACAACCATGAAGTTTGTATCTCCAATCCATCTAGGTACTATATGAAGATGTACATGATCCACAATACCAGCACCTGCAGCACTTCCAATATTTACACCAATATTAAAGCCATCAGGAGTATAAGCTTTCCTCAACATCTTTAAAGCTAATGATATTAACTTCATTAAATCTAGGGATTCATCATCAGTTAAATCTTCAAATGATGAAGTATGACGGTAGGGAGCAATCATAAGATGACCAGTATTGTATGGAAACATGTTTAAAATTATAAAGCATTTAGAACTCCTATGGATTATATAGTTTTCTTCATCTCTTTCTTCTTTAGGTTTAGTACAGAATATGCATTCCTCTGTTTTAGGCATAGTTATATATTTAATACGCCATGGAGCATGAAGTATTGAGAATTCACTCATAAGTGAAGTAAAGATTAAAATATTTAATGTTTTCTATTTAATGTTATCACTAACCATTTTCCTATCAAATTTCAGTTTAAAGTTAGAATTTAGTTTATAATCTTAAAATTTAGTTTATATTCAATATTTAGAATCTAGTTTGAAGACTACTAAAATCATTCAGAGTTTCGTAGTAGTTGGTAACCGATTCTACTGTTTAGACTATGAACGACATGATATGTTAGTGTTGTAAAGACTATGATATTACTTAAGAATACTGATATCTAAATTCTAAACCCTATTGCTAAGCTAGTTAGGGATATTTTATACTTTAGGATTGGCCCATTAATAATATTGTAGCTTTATTAGTGTTACTAATAATTAAAGATAAATATTACTTTTAAAAACTGAGCATATGGATAATTGGGGGCTTTACATTGGTAGATTTCAGCCACTTCATAATGGTCATGTTTATGCTATAAGGTATATTCTTAGTAAAGTTTCAAATATTATAATTGCTATTGGCTCAGCACAGCATAGCTATACGCTGATTAATCCATTTACTGTTGGTGAGAGAATTAAGATGATTTGGTATTTCCTCAAGGATGAAGGTCTTCTAGATAGATGTATTTTAACTCAGGTTCCAGATACAGAGCAACACTATATTTGGGCTTCGCTTGTTAAACAGCACAGCCCAAAATTTTCTATAGCATTTAGTAATGATTTATTTACACGCATGCTTCTTGAGGCGGAGGGATATATTGTTGAGTCTATACCTTACATTAATAGGGAAGTTTTAAATGCAACCAATATTAGAAGACTTATTATTGAAGATGGAGATTGGAAAAGCTTAGTGCCAGGATCTACTGTAAAAATTATTGAGGAGATTAATGGTGTTGAAAGAATAAAGAGACTTTACGCATTACAGAATAAAGCTTAATCATATTTAAATTCTTCTATCTTAACCTCTAGGAAGATATTATCATGATATCCGTAACTTTCACATATATAATAGTGGAGTCAACAATCATGAAGTAGTATATTCAGGTTTTATCTTTAAGCCTCCATAATGCGGGCAACAAATCAGATATTGTTTAAACACACAATAATTTAAGTCTACAATTATTATTCATAGCTATTCAACAACAATATTATCCTCTTTAAAACCTAGCGATATAAGTATTCTACGGGCTTTACCTCTATGATCTCCTTGCAATTCAATTACACCATTCTTAGCTGTACCGCCACATGCACATTTAGATTTAAGTGTTGAAGCTAGATCATGTATATCTATATCCTTATCATTAATACCTTCAATAACCGTTACGTCCCTTCCCCATTTTCTTTTTTCAAGTTTTATTCTGATTCTCTGCTCCTCTTGCGCTATTGCCTTGCACATGCATAGTTCTTCAGGTAGTCCGCAAACAGGACATATGGTACTCATTAGTATTGACCCACTCTACGTGAATATGAGGAGTAAATTTATAAGTTTTTCTATCTAAAACATTAATGTAAGGAAACTGTTTAATAGGGTACATTTATGAGCTACTATAAATGTATGAATTGTGGGAGAATTATAAAACCTGAAGAACTTTCAAAAATGCGTGGAGTAAGATGTATATACTGTAGGAGTAAACTAATAATTAAGCTTAGACCTCCTATTGTTAAGGTAGTTAAAGCCATTTAGGAATTTTACAGAGATCTATCTAGCTAGAAGAGCTATGGTTTCAAAAATAATATGTGTTGCTTGTATAGATGTTGCTTCATTTAGATCATATGGTGGGCATACTTCCACAACATCAAATCCAATAACCTTACTAGATACTAAGTCCTCAATTATGTCGAGAAGCATTGTTGTAGTTAGTCCTTCAGGTTCAGGATTACTAACTCCCGGTGCTATCGATGGATCTAAAACATCAACATCTATTGATATATACACTCTATTTGCTCTTGAAATATAGGATTGAATTGACTTGATAACATCATACACTGTTAATGTTTTTAAGTGTTTAGGTGTAAAGTACAAAATACCTGACTTCTTTAGATAGCTTAATTCTTCCTTACAAAAGCCTCTAATACCAATTTCAATAATATTTTTAGAACCAAGCATCTCGCTTATCCTCCTCATAACTGTAGCATGGGTATTAACTAATCCTAATGGATACTGGTCTCTCATGTCTGCATGGGCATCAAAGGATATTACCACGTCAGCATTACATGCTTTTACGGATGCATATGTTATGCTATGCTCCCCACCAATGATAACTGGAGTTTTATTTTGAGATATTAAATCACTTATAACAGCTTCAATTCTCCTAAGGGTTACATTATGATCACCATGAACACAAAGAACATCCCCCAAATCATGAATTTTAACATCCTCTAAATCCAAATTAGCTCTTAAACTATAAGTTTCCATATTTCCTGAAATACGTCTAATGGATTCAGGAGCAAATCTAGCTCCTACACGAAAAGTTGCAGTACCATCATAGGGAACACCAACAACAATGAATTTCGAATCTTTAAATGTATGCTGGAAACCTCCAAAAACTATTGGTTGACTATTAATATATAGGAATGACATTAACACCCCTAACACAAATTACCAGAATAAATGTTAAAAGTTTATGTTAAGGGTATATCTAGCTTTAAGCCCGTTACAAGCTCCTTATATCTATTACGTACTGTTACTTCTGTTACTTGTGCTGCATGAGCTATTTCTCTTTGTGTTCTCTTTTCACCCTCTAATAATGCAGCAATATAAACAGCTGCAGCAGCCATTCCTGCAGGATCCTTCCCACTTGTTAATCTTAACTCTCTTGCTTTCTTAATTAGCTCAACTGCTCTTTTCTGCACGATTCCGCTCAACTTTAAAGTTTCAGAAATTCTTTCTACAAAATCAGCTGGATCAGGAAGTGGAATTCTAATTCCGGTTTCTCTTAAAAGTAACCTATAGCATCTTGATACATCCTTCCTGCCGGCCTTTGTATATTTTGCTATTTCTTCAAGAGTTCTCGGTACTTTCCATTTCCTACACGCTGTATATATTGATGCAGCTATCACAGACTCTATTGATCTACCTCTTACTAAACCTGCTTCAACAGCCTTTCTATATGTATCTATAGCTTCCTCCTTTACATTTGTTGGTATTCCGAGAATATTACTTATTCTTTCTAGATCAGCTATTGCCTGAGTAAGATTTCTCTCCATTGATGAGTGAGCTTGACTTCTTATTTGCCATTTACGCCATCTCAATATTTCTAGTCTTTTCTTTAAATCTATACTTTTACCGAAAGCATCCTTATAAGGAGCCTCTATAACTGTCGACATACCGACTTCTGGAGCTATTGAAATTAATGGTGTTCCAGCTCTACTTCTTTTCATTTTTTCTTCAGGAGTAAATGCTCTCCATTCAGGACCAGTATCAATTATCTTCTCTGTTAGTACTGCTCCACATTGAGCACACGATACTTCACCCCTTTCATAGCTTCTTATAAGCTGTGTTCCACCACATACTGGACACTTCTCAGGTAAAGTATCCGTCAATTCTCTACTAATCTTTTCCTTAGGTTCCATAAATACCCCACCACCATGACTTAAATATTACTTTTAACTGCAAGCTTGAGACCATATACGAAACATTTTTAAGTCTTTCTACTTTAGAAAAGCTATATTCATGTAGTGTAAAATTTTTGCACATAGACTTGTAGCTCTAAATGGTTAATATCTTATTAGCTTAAGCTATCAACCATATGGCTTTCATATCTAAAGTTCATGAGCTATAGTTAAGATACTGTTACTTTTAGATTTTTGAGGGGGCTTTGAGAAGTTATTCTTTGGAGGTGATATTAATAGATAAGCTTCTCAAAGCCCTAAGAGATAAAGGAGTTTTCAGATAAGGTTTCGCTTAAAAAGAAGTTGAGGGCATGTATTCTCTACATGGCTGGGCTTAGCTATAGGGATATTGCTACGTCTGTCGGGTTGTTGATGTGAGCCATGTATCAGTATGGCGTTGGATTCAAAAGATTGAGGGAGTAAGAATTGATGTGAGGCCAATAGAGGGATGGTAGCTATTGATGAGATGAAGCTGAGGAGGCTGGGCATCATTTCTATTATGGGCTGCAATAGACGTTAAGACCAAGAGCTTCTAGCAATAAGGGCTTCATGGCGGAGAATCATACTGGATGCAGATCTCTTCCTGAAGTCTTGCAGGATTTCCATAAACTAAACCAAAATCAGGAACGTTCTCTATTACTACAGCTCCAGCTCCAACCATAGCATATCTTCCAATAGTTACACCACATAGAATCGTTGCATTAGCTCCTATGCTTGCCCCTTTCTTAACTATTGCCGGTATAATTCGCCAATTATTATTGTATGCTCTAGGGTATAAATCATTAGTAAATGTCATGCGGGGACCAAGGAAAACATAATCTTCAATCTTAACTCCACGATAAATCGATACACCATTCTGAATCTTTACATTATTTCAGAAGCAGGTCCTTAAGGCATTAATAAGCCTCTAATCCTAGTAGGGGTCATGGTATCCCCAGGCATTGTATAACCATGGTTTAAGATGGAGGCATCAAACCTTCGGGCTAAGGAATACGATAGAGAGATGGTTTCGAACAATTAAGGATCGAACAAAAGATTCTACACAACTTCAGACAAGAAAGGGAATCATAAAGATCAACCTATTCCTAAACTTCTTCATCCTCTGGTATAACTGGATAAGACCTCATCAAACCATAGGAAAACCACCAGCAATAACATAAACCTAAAAGTAACAGTATCTATAGTTAATGTCAACAAGCTTAAATATAAACTTTCTATAATAACTTTTAGAGAGAATTGAGATGTTGAAGGAGCTACCTAAAACAAGACTAAGACCCTACCAGGCTGAAGCTGTTGAATGGGCATTAAATATAGCGTTAAGCGATAAGGGAGCTGTAGTATGTTTACCAACGGGTACAGGTAAAACAATCATTGCCCTATCCTTCATTTACCAATTAGTAGATAAGTTTAAGGGAAAAATTCTTGTTCTTGAACCTACAAGATTTCTTGTTCAGCAAGTTGCTAGAAGATTTAGTTATGAAGGATTTGACGTTTCATATATACATTCAGGAGTATCTAATCGTGACTGGAATAGGAGGATTATAGTAACCACTCCAGAATCTGCATTATCCTATATTTCAATAAAACATGACATCATTGAAGGTACTGCGTCTAAAGAGTTTCCTATAACTATTATTGATGAATGTCACCATACTGTTGGACAGGATCCGTTTGCTAAAGTAATTAAGTATCTTAGAAACTCAATAAAGCTAGGATTATCTGCCCTTATACCTAAAAGTAGAGAACATATTATCTTAGATAATATAGGTCCGATTGGTACTTGGGATTTTGAGGACCTTGAAGGAAAAGGTTATAAGAAGCCATATGTTATTGCTGAAGTATATGATTCACCATTAAGAGATATTGAATTAAACATTTATAAACAATTCTATTACATATGGCTTAAAGGATATGGATTTAGCTACTATGCGTCCTTAGCTATGACAATGCTAAGTAGAGATGGATCTGATTCACTAATAGATTCATTAAGGAGAAATACTGAATTCTCAAATTTTATAAGATCAACAGTAGATACTAGTAAAATACCTAGTATACCACATAAGCTGGACTCCTTAAAAAACATACTTGAAGACCATAGAGGCTTTGAGAAAGCAATAGTTTTTGTTAATAGGAGAGTTAATGTAGACTCCATTATTAATAGTTTTAAGGAATACAATCCGGTTCCAGTAATTGGAGGAGTAAAAACATCAAATCCTAAAGTTAGAGAGAAAATATTAAGAGATGCTGAGAAAAGCAGCTCAAAACTTATCGTTGCCACTTCGGCAGGTGATGAGGGAATAGACATACCAGAAATAGATTTACTGATATTCTGGTCACAAACAGCATCTCCAATAAGATTATATCAAAGGCTTGGAAGAGGATTAAGACCATCAAATAAAATTAAATATGCAGTATTCATTGCAACACCTGAAACAAGAGACTACGATGTCCTACCGGAAGGCTTACAATCGCTTGCATGGGAGGGTATAGACTGTAACGGTATTTTCAATGAAACAACACCAATATGGCCCGGTAGATCGCACCAAATCTCGGAATACATCAATGAGTTAGCGGAAAACATTGGAGTTAAGGCTATTAAAGGGAAGTTAATTGTTGAAGCACTATCAAGAAGTGGATTTGAACCAGTATATATAACATGGCTTAGAAGCATGGATAAAATTGAAAACACATATAAGTATAAAAGCTACTTTAATATTAGGAAAATTAGAGGAGTTCTAAGAGATGGTGTTAAAACAGGTAATATATACTTTTTCTACGATGTATTAGATCTAGCTGAAAAGCTAGCCAATGAAATTGATAGATTAGAGAGAATAAGTTCCTTAGACTACTCTGAGAGGAAAATTAATATAAGAATGATTATGAGAACTGATGATAGAAAATATTACTCACATAATGAACATATTAAGATCATGTCTAAGTATCCTGAAAGCTTTATCGAAGATGAAGTATTTATACCTTTAAATCTGAAATTTAAGGGAGTGCCTAAAAGTAAAGTTAGAGAATTAGGATTGAAAAATCTAATAGTTAAACCAAGCAATTATGTTAAAGCATTAAAACCATTATCTGAAAAATATCCTAATGCGTTAGTTGAATGGATGATTAAAGGAGTTGAAATACATGTTAATGATAGAATCAAAATAATAGTTAGTGCAACATACGGCCCATATAGACTTAAAAATCAAGATCAAATCATGGCTGCTCTTCAAAATACAATAGCGTTAATGAAAATTAGCCAACATATCTATAGGATATCACGCCAACAAGGAACTTATCACAAAATTATTTAATCTTATGCTTTGTGGCTTAATTCCGAAATTTTGCAAATTCAAGTTTACATAAAGTACGAAAAAGCTTAATAAGCATTCCTATAACCATAGTATTTAATGATA